>CANAIK010000021.1 GCA_947361225.1 uncultured bacterium | reverse complement strand
TGACAAGAAACACCGTTCCAGTATTTTCCCGCAGCACAGGAGGAGCACGCTCTGTTACTATCACTTACAAACCCTGAAGTGCAGGTTTTGCAATCAGTCTTTCCTTCTTCGTCTTGATACTGATTGCCAGTACATCCGGTACATCCCGTTGCAGCGGAGTTTGCATTAGCTTTTGTACCCTTAGCGCATTTTTGACAGGTTCCGCCTTCTGTGGAATAATACCCTGCTCCGCAAGCACTGCAACTATTACCACTTTTTTGATAACCTGCTTTACATCTATTGCAACTTGCATTATTTATGCAGCTGTTACAGTTTGCAATACAACTTTTACAAGTGCAACTTTCTTTATCTGCATATTGTCCGTCAGGACAAGTTACAATACAAAGCAAACACTTTTTCTTGGTACAAAGTTGACAATTAGCACCAAAACTAGTGCATTGATTTGTTACAGATTCACCTTGCGCAATTGATATCCCGCCGTGTTTTAGTTTGTGCGTCACCACTGGCGCCAAAGAGGCGAGAATGACTGAAATTGTGATTAAGCTTATTAAAAGCTCAATCAAGCTAAAAGCTTTTGCTTTTTTAATTAAATGTTTTGGCATTGTTAAAGTTTTCCTTATAGTTTTTATAATTTTTAGTAAATAAATATTACACCAAACTATTGATTGTAGTCAATACCTTTTAATCAATATCTTTATAAAATAAATTAATGGATGATAATGATAATGAAATAATGGAAAAAAAGAAAAAAATGCTCCTTAAGGCAATTGGTGAGGTTGTTTTTGAGCGTCGAAGTATTCTTAGGAAAGGGATTAATAAATTTTCTTTTGAATATGATATCGGAAACGGATTGTTATCAAGACTGGAACACGGGACGACAGATACAAAAATTACAACTTTATGGAAGTTAGCTAATGCCTTTGAAATTGAATTTTCGGACTTTGCAAGACTAATTGAAAAAAAACTCCCAACTGATTTTAATTTTTATGAATAAAAAAAGATGCTTGATTCCAAGCATCTTTTATAAATTTTCAAAGGGAATTATACGTAACCTTATACCAAATATTCCTAAAAACTAATCATAATCTCATTTTGAAATTGTTTTTGGAATCTATTAATTGGTAAGCACGACGTTTACATAGCGCCTTTAATTAAATCAACGAAACTATCAGCTTTTAAAGAGGCTCCTCCGATTAATCCGCCGTCAATTTCAGGCTGCGCCATTTGTTCAACGATTGTTGATGGTTTAACGGATCCTCCGTATAGAATTCTAATGTTATCTGAAACTTCTTCGTTGTATAATTCTTTAATAACTTTTCTTATTTCACCGATTGTTCTGTTTGCTTCAGCGGCATCGCAAGATTTTCCGGTTCCGATTGCCCAGATTGGTTCGTAAGCTATTACTGATTTTTTAGCGTCAGAAGCCGAAATTCCTTCAAAAGCTTTTGTAATTTGTGTTCTTAAATGAGCGTCCGTAACCCCTTGTTCTCTTTGTTCTAAGGTTTCACCGCAGCAGATAATAGGAATTAAACCTTTGTTTAGGATTGCAAGTGCTTTTTGGTTAATAAACTCATCGGTTTCCCCAAACATTTGACGGCGTTCGGAATGACCAATAATAACGAATTTAACTTTAAAATCAGCGAGCATATCAAGTGAAACTTCACCTGTGTAAGCACCACTTGGATTTGGATTAACATTTTGAGCACTAAGAGCGATTTTAGGTTCGTTTTTAATTAAATCGTAAGCTTGCCAAAGAGCTGTATAAGTTGGTGCGATAATAACTTCAGGCATTTTTTCAGCATCAAGTGAGCTAATTCCATACAAAATTCCATCGATTAGTTCTTTAGCCTCGATTTTATTGTTGTTCATTTTCCAATTGCCGGCTATAATTGGTCTTCTTGCCATATTTCTACTCCTTTTTATAAAAAACTTTTTACAGGAGTTATTGTATCATAAAAAAAATTAAACAATAGATTTATTTAATCTTTCGGATCGATTTGTGCTTAAGATATTCCTTAATTTCATAATTGCTTGAGCGTGGAGTTGACAAACTCGGGATTCTGAAATATTAATCGCTTCGCCTATTTCTTTTAGGGTCATATTCTCGTGGTAATAGAAAATTAACAGCATTCTTTCTCTTTCGGGCAATTTTTTTAAGGCGTTTGTCAGTTCTTTTTTAGTGTCAAGATCTTCCATTTTTTCCTCGGGGCGCCTTTTAGTGTTTTTGTCCTCTAAGGTGTCTATAATTTCAACGCTATCCTCGCCTGTGCCTTTTTTATCATAAATTGAGTTAATATTAACATCGCTTGATAAGATTTCTATAATTTTTGTCTCAGGCAAACCCATAACATCTGCGATTTCTTTTGTTGTCGGGGGTCTTCCGATTTGTTGTTTTAATCTTTCTGTTGCAATTTTAATTTCTTTAATTTTTCTTCTCATTGTCCTTGGAAGAATATCGCAAGATCGGATTTTATCGATAATTGAACCTCTTATTCTCATAAGAGCATAGGATTCAAATTTCGCACCTTTATTGGGATGATATTTTTCAATAGCATCGATTAAACCTTCAATTCCAAAAGAGACAATATCTTCAAAAGAGAAAGAACTGGGAAGATTCACCTTAATTCTTCCTACAACATATCTTGCAAGATAAATATATTGAACAATGAGTTTATTTCTTATTGTTTTGTTTTTTCTATCTTCAAAATATTGTCCCCAAAGATTTTCAAGTTCTTCGTCCGATAATCTGGTTATTTTTTTATATGAATCAATATCCTGGGTCTGACTCATTTTTCCCTTATTTTCCCGCAGTGTCTAATAATAAATATTTTCTAAAAACAAAAGTTTTGTGTCATCATCTAAATACAGGAAGATTATTTAACTTCAAGATTTTTGTTGATGATTTGTTTAGATTTTTCAACATTTTTCATTTTGGTGTTAATATTCTTAATTTCTTTTTTGTAAACCTTGCAAGCAGCAATTGCCTTTTCTTTTTCGCCTAATGCCTCGTTGTATTTGGCGGTTATAACCGCTAATTCTTGTCTTAGTTCAACTTGAGCGTCGTCAAGATTAACAAGGGCATCGTTGAATTTTTGTTCTTTAATTGTAGCGCTTGCTTTGTAGGTTGTAACATTAGAAACGTTTTTCATCGTTTTTGGCTGAGGTTTTGCCATAGGAGCCAATTTAACTTCTGTTGCATTGTCCATTGAATCGAAGGCATTCTGCGCTTGAGCTAAGTTTGCTGATAGAACAATAGAGAATGCTATAAGAATATATTTTTTCATCAAAAAAACTCCGTTTTATAATATTTGTCTTAATTCTATTTTACTTATAGAGTCATTTTGGGTCAATTGATATTGAAATAATTACTCTTTTTATTTGATTTAATTTTTTAGGTGTATAATAAAAATATGGATAAAAGTTATCTAATAGCATTGATTATGTCGACAATTGCCGGTTTATCAACGGTTTTGGGTGGTTTTGTAACCTTTTTTATTAAAGAAAACTCACTCAAATTCTTGTCTTTCGGACTTGGATTGTCCGCAGGGGTTATGCTTTTTATTTCTTTAGTGGATTTGTATCCTGAGGCTTGTGAGCTCATTCAAAATCAAATGGGGGACAAATTTTTGTTCCTTGCGATTGTTGCTTTTGGAATAGGAATGTTACTTGCAATATTAATCGACTTTTTTATTCCTGATCATTTACAAACTCAAATGTTTAACAAACAAATCGGAGCGAACGAAAAACATATTGACAGTACTGATTGCAAGGAAGACGAGAATGCTCCCATTGAAATCGGGAAGATAAAAAGAGCGGGGATATTAACCGCAATTGTTGTTGCAGTGCATAATTTTCCCGAAGGACTTGCAACTTTTTTTACAACAACGCAAAATTTAATGCTGGGGGTTGGAATTGTTTTTGCAATTGCAATTCACAATATCCCGGAGGGAATGGCAATTTCGATCCCTGTCTATCAAGCAACCCATTCTAAAAGAAAGGCTTTTTTGTATTCTTTTATGTCAGGAATGGCGGAACCTTTAGGCGGGGTTATCGGGTTTTTTGTAATTAGAACGTTTTTTCCCAATTTGTGTTTGGGTTTGATTTTTTCTCTTGTTGCAGGGATTATGACCTATATTTCAATTGACACACTACTTCCTTTGTCTAAAGATTATGACACGGGTCATTATTCAATAAGCGGGGTTGTTTTGGGGATTTTGACAATGGGTTTTGCCTTAATTCTGCTTGAATCTTAATATTTTCTAACAAGTTTTAAAAAAGTGTCATAATAAGTTTTAAATTTAGAAATAGAATCGATTTCTCTTGCCATTTTGAGGATATATCTTGGTCTTAGGTAATACCATTTGTTAAAGCGTTTGTTGTAGTCGAAAAGTTCTTGAGAACTTAATTCATAACTTCTAACGCAAGGGAAAACATAAGGTTTTTCGTAATTAATTTCTCCTAATCGATTTTTTTCAACATAATCATAAAATTTTGTTCCAATAAGCGCTGCAGCGCTGTAAAAACTTGCATAGTGGGTGTTTAGCTCTTTTGCAAAACTAAAAGTTTTCTCAATCGTTTCTTTTGTTTCCCAGGGCAATCCTAGAACATAGTAAGCATAGGTCATAATTTTTGATTCTTTAATCATTGAAATTGCATTCTTAATTTGCTCCAGGGTAATTTTTTTCCCCATTTTATCCAAAAGTTCTTGAGACCCACTTTCGATTCCGATTGATATTAAGTTGCAGCCCGCTTTTTTCATTAATTTAAGAGTTTCAACGTCAAGCGTATCTGCTCTTGTGTTGGTGGAAAAATTAATGTCAAGATTGGCATCAATTATCAATCGACACAATTTTTGAACCCAATTGTTATCAATATTAAAAATATCAGACCAGAAAATAAAGTCTTTAATGTTGTATTTACTAACACATTCTTTAATTTCTTCGACAATAAGATTAGTTGAGCGCAATCGCACATTTTTTCCGTTTAAAGGTGTAGCTAGACAGAAAAAACAATGATTCGGACATCCTTTAGAAACCCTTATTATGGTTTGGGGCTTTTTTGTGTCGGGTCTTATATAAAAATTGTTATCAATTAAGTCTCTGTCTAAAAACGGCAAATGGTCGATGTTTTCCTTGAGTT
Organism: uncultured bacterium; assembly: GCA_947361225.1. GTDB lineage: Bacteria > Cyanobacteriota > Vampirovibrionia > Gastranaerophilales > Gastranaerophilaceae > RUG14156. Next base: position 21,426 of record CANAIK010000021.1, on the reverse strand, counting down.
CTCTTTTTTTTGTTGTAATTATTTTATTATTAGTTTGATAAGTAATCCCCTCGATTTCTTTTAGGTCCTTATATTGGATAATTTCATCGAATGATTCCTCAATTTCACCCAGAAGTGCAATATCGATTTCAGGATAAGATTGAAGAATTGAATAAGAACTAAAATTAAACACCGCTCCTTTAACAATAACAATGGTTTCATCCAGCAATTCTTTTGCTTCTTTTAGAATCGATAAATCACTATCAACTGAAATAGAAGCAACGTTAATTACCAAAAAATCGGGCTTGTAGGTTCTTAAATCTCTTATAAAATCATAAACGCTTTCTTGGTTTAAGCTGTAATCTTTAAATTTTGTTTCATACCCTCTTTTTTTCCCGATTGCGCTTAAACTCATCATATCAACAGGGGGCAAGGGAGGGATAATATTTAAATCTTTAATCGGCTGTTGACATCTGTCTTCTCGGTTCATAACGACCGAGGGAGGGTAGATGAAAAATATTTTTTCTTGTTTTTTTTCTGTCATTTTTTTAATATTCTTCTTTTTAGGACAAATTTTACAATTTTATTTGTTAAATCCAATGGCAAAAATCTTGATAGTTTTGCAATTTTTGCGTCCTTCCCTATATTATACACGGATTTTGGATTTTTTAGCTGTATTATTTGTGTGATTTTTTTAGCTGCCTTAATCGGGTTCATAGCGTGCAGGGAATTTTTATTTGCGTTATTAATCAAGAATTCTTTTTCTTGTTCGAAATTTTTTGTGTTGTTTAGTGTTTTTTTGTTAAGTTCAATGGAACTATCCCAGAATTTTGTTGCAATTGCGCCCGGACGAATCGACACAACTTTTATATTGGATTCAAGAGCGTAGTTGTTTAACAGAATATCGCTTGCGACTTTAGAAATTGAATAAGGGGATAAAAAAGGGAAAATTCCATAACGTGCCATAGAGCTAATATTAATCAATTTCCCGTTTTTCGATAAATTCGGCGCAATGTATTTAATTATTCTTAATAGCGCAAACAAATTGATATCAAGTTGTTTTCTAAGCTCGATTTCCTCCAGTTCCACAACTGCCCCTGCTACTGCAATTCCTGTAAAATTAATTATTGTATCGAATTCAAGATTTCTTAGTTTTTCTTTTAATAGAATAAAATTCTCAACGTTGGATACATCCAGGTGGAATTCTTGAACCTTTTCGTCAATCGGATTAACACTTCTTGTTGTTGCGTAAATATTATAATCCAGATTTTTGAGCTCCTCAATCGTTCTTTTTGCAAGTTCCGAGGTTGAACCTATAACTAAAATATTCTTACTCATAATTATATTTTAGTTGGAAAAATAAAAATGTACAGGCAAAATTTTTATGTTATAAATAAACTATGACAAAAGTTCTTGTATCAGGTTATATTGGTTTTAACAATTTTGGAGACGAGGCAATTTTTTGGGTTCTGTCAAACCACCTAAAGGCCTTAGGAGCGCAGGTTAGCGTTTTGTGTGCCAATAAAAAAGAAACTAAAAAAACTTATCAAGTTAAAACTTACAACTACAAAAAACCCCTGCAAATCCTAAAAGCGATTTTTTCTTGCGATATTCTAATTCAAGGTGGTGGAAGTTTGTTGCAGAATAAAACCAGCAATTTTAGCTTAATTTATTATTTATTTATAATTCTTCTAGCTAAACTTTGTTTTAAACGGGTTTTAATTTTTGCTCAAGGAATTGAACCTATTAAGGGAGCTTTTTTTGAATTTTTAGTTAAAATTATCTTAAAAAGTGCGGATTTTATAACCCTTCGGGATAAAAAAAGCGTTCAATATTTAAAAAAACTAAAAATCGATTCAACTTTATTAAGCGATCCTGTTTTTTCTTTAGGGGAAACAACTGAGATTGAGGAAGAAAAAAAAGGATTAATTGTGCAGTTAAGAAACGCTAAAAATTTAGACGATAATTTTTTACACCAATTGGCGCAATCAATAAGCACTTACAATAAAGAAGAAGTGAGCGTTTTTTCTTTCCAAGGTGAATATGACAGGGAAGTTTGTTTAAGGTTTATTGAAATTCTAAATAAATACAGCGTTAAAGCGGAGTTTTTATCTAATAAATCAATCCTTGAAACGATTTCAATAATAAACAAAGCTAAATTTTTAATAGGAATGAGATTGCATTCTTTAATTTGTGCGCTTGTGGTTAAAACAAAGCCGTTCGGGATTATTTATGATGAAAAAGTTGGAACTTTATGCGAGGAAACAAATCTTCAATCTGTTGATTTAGTTGATTATTCCAATCTTGATAATAAACTTAATGCGTTTTTTAATCATTGTCTTAATGAAGTCCATTACCCGGGAATTTTCAATTGGGATTGTATAGATAATTTTTTAAGGAGATAATTTATGTTAGTAGCAAGTATAGATTTAATGGATGGAAAAGCAGTTCAGCTCCAACAAGGAAAAACCAAGGTTTTAGAAAGAGACAATGTTCTTGAATTAGCCCGTTATTACGCTCGTTTTGGTGAAGTTGCGGTTGTGGATTTGGATAGTGCGCTAAACACGGGAAAAAACAACGAAGAATTAATTAAAAAGATTTGTAAAATTGCCCCTTGTCGAGTTGGGGGCGGGATTAGAACAATTGAGAAAGCAAAACAGGTTTTGTCCTGGGGTGCTAAAAAAATTATTATCGGAACAGCAGCCAGCGAGGATTTTTTATCAAAACTTCCAAAATCAAGAGTTTTGGTTGCAATTGATTCTAAGGACGGAAAAATTACAACCAAAGGCTGGCAAGAAGTAAGTGAGTTCTCAACCCTTGATTACGTTAAACGATTCGAGGACTACTGCTGCGGATTTTTATTTACAATTGTTGAAAAAGAAGGGATGATGCAAGGAACAAACCTTGAGTTTATTAAACAAATCGCCTCTGCTACCAAAAAACCAATAACCGCAGCGGGAGGAATTTGTTCAATTGAAGAAATTGTGGAACTGGCTAAAGACAATATCTCATCTCAGCTGGGAATGTGTATTTATACGGGCAAAGTAAAACTTGAAGACGCTTTTTGTGCGATTTTGGATTTTGAAAAACAAGGGGGCTTAATCCCGACCATTGTACAGGATAGAACCACTCATCAAGTTTTAATGCTTGGTTATTCTAACGCTGAATCCTTAAAAAAATCGTTTTCAACAGGACTTGCTACTTATTATTCTCGATCAAGACAAGCCCTTTGGACAAAAGGGGAAACAAGCGGGAATACGCAAGAACTTATTAACGCAAAATTTGATTGTGATAGAGATTCAATATTATTTAGCGTCAATCAAAAGGGAAATGCTTGTCATTTAGGACGTTACAGCTGTTTTGAGGATAAGAATTTCACATTCGAAGAATTATTCAACCTGATTCTTGACAGAAAAGAAAAAATGCCTCTCAATAGTTACACAACAAAGCTTTTTAGCGATGAATTTTATTTAAAGAGAAAAATAATGGAAGAAGCCTTCGAAACGGTTAATTATGAACAAGGTGACGGGCTTGGCTGGGAGGCTGCGGATTTAATGTATCATCTTTTTGTTTTTATGGCAAAAAACAACACAACCCTTGAGGACGTTAGAAACAACTTAAAATCCAGGACAAAATAAATGAGAATAGTTAACTATAATGAAATTGAGGATAGTTTTTTTGATAAAATTGATTATGAATCCTTGGATTCTGTTAAAAAAATTATCCAACAGGTAAAAAAAGATAAAAACAAAGCTTTAATTGAATTATCAAAAGAATTTGGCGATGGGGATTTTATGACCCCTGATGATTTTTTGGTTAAAGAAGTGGAAATTGAATCCGCTTATAAAAAAATCGATTCAAAGCTTTTTGACGCCCTAAAAATCGCAATTGATAACGTTAGGGAGTTTTCTTTAGAACAATTAAAAACAATTGGGAACCTTGAATATAAAAAAGAAGATTCAATATTAACCCATAGGATTGTTCCTTTAAAAAGTGTTCTTTGTTATTGTCCCGGGGGGAATTACCCGCTTTTGAGCTCTTGTTATATGACAATTGTTCCTGCTGTTGTAGCGGGGGTTCAAGATGTTTTTTTAACGAGTCCTAAAATTACCCCTGAGGTCATAGTTTCAGCCCATTTATCAGGAGCAAAGAAAATTTATAAACTCGGCGGAGCGCAAGCAATCGCTGCTTTTGCGTACGGTACGGAAACAATTAAACCTGTTGATAAAATCGTAGGACCCGGAAATAAATTTGTTGCAGGGGCTAAAAAAGAGGTCTATGGAACTTGTGATATCGATTTTATAGCAGGACCAAGCGAGGTTTTAATTATTGCGGACGATATTAAAGACGCAAAACTAATCGCAGCGGATATGTTGGCACAATGTGAGCACGATAAGGACGCAAGGTCTTATTTAATTACAACCAACAAAGAATTGGGGATTGAGGTTCAAAAAGAGGCTGAAAATTTCTTAAAAACCCTAAAAACTGCCCCAATTGCCTCTGTTTCTTTTGATAAATCAATTTGTGTTGTTGTGGATAATATTAATCAAGCAATTGATTTAACAAACAAAAGAGCGCCCGAGCATTTAGAGCTTTTAGTTGAGGAAGTTAATCAAATTCAAGATAAGTTTACAAACTACGGATCAATGTTTATCGGGAAAAATTGCGCAGAGGTTTTTGGAGATTATTGTTCAGGCACAAACCACGTTTTACCCACGAATAAATGCGCAAAATACACAGGGGGACTAAGTGTTTTTGATTTTATTAAAATTCTAACAACCCAGAATTTATCCTATTCTTATTCGAAAAAATTATCGAATACCGCATCAATTCTAGCGTCTTTTGAAGGGTTATACGCCCATAAACTGGCAAGTGATTTAAGGAGAGAACTTTTTTGAGTAGTTTTAGAGAAAAAAGAAGAGAAATTGAAAAGGAAATTTTTTCTTTTTTGGTTGTTGCTCTGTTTCACGTGATAAGAATGTTCTATCGCTGTAAATGCATTAACTATCCGGATAAAAAATGCGTTTTTGCTTTGTGGCACGCTCATCAATGCGGGGTTTTTTCCTGTAATTTGAATCGTAGAACCGCAATTATGGTTTCAAGTTCAAGAGACGGGGAAATAATATCTCGAGCAGCGAATGCTATGGGAGTTGAAACCGTAAGGGGTTCAAAAACCAGGGGCGGTGCTAAAGCAAGTTTGGAGCTTATTAAAAAAATTAAAGAAGAAGATTTTAACGGCGCTCTTACAATAGACGGACCTAAAGGACCCAATAGAATCGTTAAAAAGGGAATAATTGAAATTGCAAAATTGGCAGGCGTTCCGATTGTGCCTGCGGTTTGGTGGAGTCCTCAAAAAACTTTTCTAAAATTCAACTCCTGGGACAATTTTAGATTCCCTTTAATTGGAACAAAACTTGTTATGCTTTTTGGTAATCCGATTGAGGTTCCCAGTGACTTGAGCGAAGAAAAAACAGAACTTATAAGACAAAAAATCGAGAATGATTTAAACGAACTTTATAAGGATATAAAAACTAATTATAGACAATATTTAAAAGAAGGAAAAAAATAAATGTTAAAAGTTGGAATTGTGGGTTTACCCAATGTTGGAAAATCAACTCTTTTTAATGCGCTAACGAACGCTAAAAACGCACAAAGTGCAAATTATCCCTTTTGCACAATTGAACCTAATGTCGGAGTGGTTTCGGTTCCGGATGAAAGATTGTACAAACTTCAATCTTTGGTTGGAACAAACACTGTAATTCCAACTGCAATTGAATTTGTCGATATAGCAGGACTCGTTAAAGGAGCCTCTAAAGGCGAAGGACTTGGAAATCAATTTTTGCACAATATTAGAGAAACAGACGCAATAGTTCAAGTTGTAAGATGTTTTGATGATGTTAATACAATCCACGTTAATGGAAAAGTTAATCCTATTGACGATATTGAAACAATTAACTCGGAACTTGCTCTAGCGGACATTTCAACGTTAGAGAATATCTCCAAACGAATCGCAAAACAAGTTAAAGCAGGGGATAAAGAGGCAAAAATTCAAGATAGTGTAATTAATAAATGCATGGGATTCTTAGAACAGGCTCAATTCATTGATTCCTCGGATTTTTCAGACGATGAAAAAAAAGCGCTCCAATTCTTCCATTTATTAATGGCAAAACCTGTAATTTATTGCGCTAATGTTTCTGAAATGGATTTGGTATCGGGTAATGATTATACGAAAAAACTTAGAGAATATTTGGGCAAAAACGCTCAAATTGTTCTAATTTGCGCTAATTTAGAAGAAGAATTGGTGGATTTAGGGGAAGTTGAAGCGAAGAATTACTTGCAAGAATTAGGAATTGAGAATTCAGGAATCGAGCGTATGATTAAATCCGCTTATGATATTCTAAACCTTAGAACCTATATTACAGCAGGGGAAAAAGAAGTTCGTGCCTGGACAATAACCAAAGGTACAAAAGCTCCTCAAGCTGCGGGTGTTATCCATACGGATTTTGAGAAGGGTTTTATAAAAGCCGAAGTTGTAAGCTACGAGGATTTTATTTTGGCTGGTTCCTGGGCTGCCGCTCGAGAAAAAGGGGTTGCTCGTCTTGAAGGAAAAGACTATATCGTCCAAGACGGAGATATTATGGTTTTTAGATTTAATAACTAGCAAAAAAGTTTTTTTACAAGTTTTATATTAATACTATGAAAATAACTTTTAATTCTATTTTTGCGCATCAAGCAGCAAGTATCCGACAAACAAATAAAAATAGCTTTTATTTAAAAAATAATCAATCTTATGATATTTTTACAAAAAGCGTGCATCCGTCTTTTGGTTCTAATAATTTTAAGGACAATTATGCAGTTTTAGAAAAAGAACTAAGTGATTATTGTTTAAATGCATCTAATTTATCGCTTTCTACAATAAGAGAAATAATTAGAAAACGCTGTCCTAATATAGAAGTGGACGATTTTAAGAATCTTTCGACAAATTCACCGATTAGTCCCAGAACGGCTGCTTATTTTAAATATGAAATTCCGTTTGTTGTTGTGGATGGAAAACTGCAAGTTGATGACAAAATAAATCAAACAATCTATCTTAATATACCAAAAAATCAAACCGAAAAGGAAAGAGTGATGTTTCTATCACGTGCAATGCACGAAATAACTCACGCATTGCAGGAAAATTCAGACGATAGAACTTCAAAAGCAGACTATATAAGAAAATATTTAACCAGAAGTACAGAAAGTTTTGATGAAAAAACTGCTACAATAACCAGCGCTACTAAAGCTTTTGCTTATACAAGTAATTATATTATGAATATTTGTTCTGAGGGTTTAAATAAAAAGGACATTATGCCTTGCGCTATTTCTCTTAATAATATTAAATATATCGATAATCTTTATAGAAAAATTTGCGCTCAAGACGCAGGTTCAACTATTGAAAAATTGTTAAAGAATGTTCTTTTGTCCATAAAGAATCAAAGCGATTATAACATAGAAACTGTATTGGATATAGTTGCAATGACTGCCGAGCGTGAACAAGAGGCTTATAGAAACCAATATGAAGTTCTAAAGAAATTTAAGAATATTAAAGGCAATGCTGATATTGATATTGTGCCAATGTCTTTTGGAATATTGGGCGATATTGCAAGGGATTTGTAATTTTTTTATGTAAGCTTAAAGTGTTTATAATACAATATTTCAAACTGTTTCAATTGGTGTAAAAAAATGTTGGTTGAAAAATTATCCGGGGCATTATAATATTAAGATAAGTAAAAAAGGCATTAAGGAAAATGAGTGAAATCCAATTCGAGACAGATATTGAAAAATTAGTTGAAATTCTTCCTTTAAAAATCAAAAGAAATATTCAACAAGGACTTTTAGACGACGCCATTGAAATTGTTTTGGATATCGGAAGAATCCCTGAAATTAGACTTGGCAACGGAAAGATTCTATCTTTGGGTTTGGATAATATTACAAGAGAAGATTTGGATTATATTACTCAAAAACTCCCTGAATTCACTTCTGACAATAGATCAGGAATAGCGGGAACTTTGCATAGAATTAGTGCAATAAGAAACCGCCAGGGGAAAATTGTTGGTTTAACCTGTAGAATCGGGCGGGTTATAACAGGAACAATCGAATGTATTCGTGATTTTGTTGCCCAAAATAAATCGATTCTTTTTTTGGGACGTCCCGGGGTTGGAAAAACTACAAAACTTAGAGAAATTACCCGTTTAATGGCAGACGAACTGGCTAAACGTGTTGTTGTAGTTGATACTTCTAACGAAATAGCAGGCGACGGCGATATTGCCCATCCTGCAATTGGAAAAGCAAGAAGAATGCAGGTGGCGCAGCCTGAATTCCAAAAGGATATAATGATTGAGGCGGTTGAGAATCATACACCCGAGGTTATTGTGGTGGATGAAATCGGGACTGAATTAGAGGCACAAGCTGCCCGCACAATCGCTGAACGTGGGGTAATGTTAATTGCAACGGCGCACGGAAATACTTTGGATAATTTGATTAAGAATCCAACTTTATCCGATTTAATAGGCGGTGTTGATACGGTTACTCTGGGGGACGATGAAGCTAAACACAGAGGCTGTCAAAAAACTGTTTTAGAACGACAAAAACAACCGACTTTCGATATTGTTATTGAAATTATCGATAGAAATACATTGGCTGTTTACAAGGATTCAGCGCAAGCTGTTGATTATATTCTTCGAGGCTGGCCGATTACCCCTGAAATCCGTCACGTGGATGGGAATTATAAAGAAAAAAAACAAGAAATCGATATTTTAAAAAAAGTTGAGGAATTGGATTTAAAAACAAAAGACAACGCAATTTCACCCCTAAGTTTTAAATTCAATCGGGAACAGTATATTAAAGAGAATAAAAAGCACAAAAAAATCTATATTTATGCTGTTTCAAGATCAATTGTGGATAAACTAATCGAACGATTGGATATTGACGCAACGATTGTTAGAAACGTTGAGGAGGCGGATTTTGTAATCGCTCATAAAAATTTTGCCAAGGGTGGAACCAAGGTTTTATCCGTTGCTAATGAGTATCATTTGCCTGTGTTTTTTGTTCGAACCAATTCAATGAGTCAAATCCAAAGGGTTCTTAAAGAGGCGCTTAATTTGACCCAGGAAAACCAACAAACTAAGAATTATTGCAATTATAAAGATTCAACAGAACTTGCATTAGAAGAAACTAACGCTGCGATTGCAAAATTGTCCGAAGGGGCTGAGGTTATTGAACTTGAGGCGCAAGATATTCAAATTAGAAAACTCCAGCACGAACTTGTTGAGGCTCACGGCTACAAATCAATAAGCGTCGGGGAAGGGCAGAATCGCCATTTGAAAATTTTTAAAGATGAATAAACAAGAAACAATCGAGAACTATATAATTAACTATAAAAAGCACTGTTTTTCAAAAAATATTAGAATTACCTTAAAAGACGAGGATTCTATCCTTGTAACACTGCCTTATTTGTGTTCGTACAAAAAAGCAAGGGATTTTTTGTTAGCTAATTTTGAAAAAATTAAAAACTTTCAATTTAAGTCAAAAAAATATACCCCTAAGTTTACAACCAAATTCGATACGCTAAAAATTATTCAATCCGATTGTAATCAAACGGTTGTTAGGAAAAATATTGTTTATTTTTACTACTGCGGGGATTTTTACGCTAAAAACACTCAAAAAGAGCTAAAAAATGCACATTTAAAGGCTTTAAGGATTGAATCGAGGTATTTAGCGGACAGATTATCTTATTTAGCGAAAAAATACGGATTTAGTTATCAAAAACTCAGTTTAAGGAACCAAAAAACCCGTTTTGGAAGTTGTTCTTATCAAAATAATATTAATTTAAATATTAATTTAATGAACTATGATTTCGATGTTATTGATTATGTTATAATTCACGAACTTGTTCATACTAAAGTTAAGAATCATAGTAAGGATTTCTGGCTTGAGGTTGAGAAGTATTGTCCTAATTATAAAGAACTTAGAAAAAAGTTAAAAAATTGTAACAATTAAGGTAAAAAAAAGAACATTTTTTTTGCAATTTCGTTTTTATATATATAATATTAATATGTAAAAACTATGGAGGAAAATATGAAAAAATTTCTAGTTTTAACTTTACTTTTGGCGTTCGGTTTCTGCGGATATGTTGAAGCTCGAACTCAATACGATTCAACCGGTCGAAATATTGTCCACGACGGAACTATTCGTGGTCAAAAACGAGCTGCTGAACAAAGAGCACAGCAACAAAGAAAAATCCAGGCTGCAGCTGCTGCAAAAATGGATTATGAAGAAGCAATGAAGTCTTTGGAAGAACCAAAACCAAAAACAAACTTCTATCAAGATAGAATCAAATAAAATTTAAAAAGCCTCCTTATTAAGGAGGCTTTATTTTATCTTAAGGTTAATCCTTGAATATTTTTTTCCAATTCAACTTTAATTTTATTAATTTCCGCTTGAATTACCTCGTCCGTTAAGGTTTTATTATCATCTTGAAGATTTATCCTAAAAGCTACCGACTTTTTGTCCTGTTCGATATTTTGTCCTTCGTAAATATCGAAAACTTTGGAGCCTTTAAATAAATTCTTGTCAGCGATTTTTTTAATTGTCTTGTTAATTGTTTCAACACTAACTTCCTTTGGAACAACAAAAGCAATGTCTCTTTGAACCCCTGTAAAAACGTTCAATTTTTTGAATTTAACAACATTCTCATTGATTGAATCAAGAATTGTATCAAGGTTGAGCTCGAAAATATAAAGGGGTTGGTTGAATTTTAGTTTATCGGACAAAACAGGATGCAGTTTTCCGATAAACCCGATTGGTTCAGGGTTTTTAGATAAAAGAGAAATAATTGCTCCTTGACCCGGATGAATATATCGATAATTTTTAATATCGTTCTCATTAAAACTTTTATAAATAACTCTTTTGGATAAACCCAGTTTTGAAAACAAGCTTTCAAGAACCCCTTTGAGGGTGAAAAAGTCGTCTTGGTGTTTGTTTGTAAGATCGTTGTTGATATTTCCAAAAATACATCCGACTATTTTTTTTGATTCAAGAACCCCTGAATTATCTTCGGTTGGAGTGGTTTTTTGGATGTATGTTTTTCCAATTTCATAGAATCTAAAGTTTTTTTGGTTGTTATCGAAATTATTCTTAACAACATCGACTAAATTTGGAATTAAAGATTGTCTTAGGATTGAAAAATCTTCTGAATGGGCATTAAAAACCTCAACGCAAACATTTTTATCCAAAGGACAAAGATAATTATTGCATAGTTTTTCACCAACTAAAGAACTTGTTACAATTTCATCAAACCCATAACTTAGCATTATTTGATTAATCAAATTAAGGTTTCTGGTTCTGGAAGTAATATCCGCCCCTTGAGAAATATTTGGAATTTGAGGTGCAACCTTATCAAACCCGTCAATTCTTGAAACTTCTTCAATTAAATCGATTTCTCGATTCACATCGTCGTATCTGTAGCTTGGAACTTTGTATTTTGCCGCAATTTCGTTTTTGCCTAAAAGTTCAAAACCTAAATTCTCTAAGATTTCAATTGTTCGACTCTGCTCGATTTCAAGTCCTATAACCCTTTTAATTTCAGAGTTTCGAAGGGTGATTTCAATTGAAGGAAGTTTGTCGTTTCCTGTTTTTGCGATTCCCATAAATTGAGCGTCAGCGTATTTTTGCAACAATTCAATCGTATAATACAGCCCCGGGGTTATCATTTCAATATCAACCCCTCTTTCATATCGACTCGAGGCATCGGAGCGATATCCAACACTATGAGCGGATTTTCTGTTTGTGTGAGGGGTAAAATACGCTGCTTCAAGAGCGATATTTTTTGTAGAATCGCTAATTTCCGAATTAAATCCTCCAAAAACACCTCCCAAACAAACAGGGGTGTCTTTTGTCGCAATTACTACGGTTTGATTCTTAACAAGTTCTCGATTAACTTCATCAATTGTTGTTAAGGATTCGTTTTCTTTTGCGTATCTAACGCATAAGTAGTTGTTTAATTTGTCTAAATCAAAAGCGTGCTGCGGGGTTCCGAATTCCAGCATTACGTAATTTGTAATATCAACAATATTGTTAATAGGGCGCATTCCTGCTGCGATAATCCTTCTTTGGATAAATTCCGGGGAAGGTTTTATTGTTAAGTTCTTTAGAATCGCAACGCTATAGAATTTACATATTTCATCATTTTTAATTTCAACCTCAAAATCAGCTTTTAAGGGGTTATCAAGGGTCGGTTTTTTAAATTTCATCTTTCGATTAAAAATTGCACTAAGTTCTCTTGCAATCCCGATAACACTCATTTCGTCCCCTCTGTTTGCGGTTGGCGCTGTGTGATAGATAATTTCATCGGACAAGTTTAATAATTCTTCTAAGGGCTTATTAAGTTCGACATTGTCATACAAACGATTAAGAATTAAGATTCCGTCTTCTTTTTGATAGCCGCTTAAACCAAGTTCGTCTTGAGAACAAAGCATACCTTGAGATTCCACCCCTCGAATTGAACAAGGAGTAAGTTCGAATTGTTCCCCTGTTTTTCTATCAAGAACCTTAGACCCAACTGTAGCATATGGTACAATTTGTCCGATTTCAATATTCTGAGCCCCGCAAACCACGCTTTTTTCGATTCCTTTAAGATCAAGGGTTACAATATGGAGTTTATCGGCGTTTGGATGATTGTCAATTTTTATAATTTTTGCGGTTTTTATATTCTCAAATGCCGGTTTTTTGTATTCGACTTCCTCAACCTCCAGCCCTGACATTGTTAAACTGTGGGCGATTTGTTCGGGGGTAATTCCCTCTAAATCTACAAATTCATTAAGCCATTCGTGTGAAACCTGCATTTTATAAATTCCTTTTTTTGCTAATTATCTTTAGTAGTTATGCATTAATTGCACCAAAACAACCATAATTTGTCATGTCAGAATCGTTTTTCATATTTTTAATTGATTAGACCCTGAAACAAGTTCAGGGTGACGATTTTAGATAGTTTTAATGCAAACTTGTATAATTACTTATCTTTTTTCTATTTAATTATATTACAAATAAAAATCTTTATACAATTTATCCTAAAGTATTTTTTTGATATGACATATCGAAAAAATGACAAAATTAGAGGAACTTTATCATTCAAATAATATTCAAGTAATATTATAGTTATTTTATGAATAAAAATAATAAAATTTACTTCTTTAATAAAGAAGAATTTTTAAAAGCTTATCGATTGTCAGGTGAATTATATAGTTTATCTGTAATATTATTTGAATTCTCTAAGCTTTTAAGTGAAGAAAAACAGGCTGTATGTATTATCCCTCTTGTTGAACATATAAAAAACCAAGCGGATAAACTTTGTATGATTTTTGCTGATTGCGATATTAATAATATAGAATAGTGAGCGCTTAAATTATAATTTCAACTTCATTTTTATAGGTAACATATCCGGGGTAAGTGTTTGGAGGCTTTTTTAGGTTTTTTCTTTTGGTAAAAATTATCGGGGTTTTTCCTGAATCCTTTGCTTTGGAATTCTCCTTGGTAAGTTTTGCACAAAACTCCAAAACCTCTTTATTCGGGGCTTTTTTGTTGTTTGGAACTTTAAGAATTATATGCGCACTTGGATAGTTTTGTCCGTGGAACCACAAATCCTCGTCTTTTGCGATTTTTGAAATCAAATAGTCATTCTGAATATTATTTTTACCGATATAAATTTCATAACCTTGATAAATTATTTTGTTAAGGTTTATTTTATTGGTTTTTGTATTCTCTTTCTTAATTAAATCAAATTTTGCCAATTCTTCCTGAATTTCCTCCAGTTCTATTAGTGTTGAGGTGTTGTCGATATTAAAAAGAATACTTTCAAGATATTGGAGTTTTTCTTTTGCTTCTTTTTGTCTTAAAAGGCTGTAGTTGTTGGCGTTTAGTGCTTTTTTGTATTGAGAATAAAGTTTTTGAGCGTTTTGTGCTATACTTAAATTTTTATCAAGTTCAATTTCAATCCCACTAAGAATTACTTTTGTTTGATAACTTTTAATATTATAAATATTGCTCATTAACAAATCCGCTTTTTCTTTTATGATTAAAGGGTCTTTAGCGGGTTTTAAATTAAGAATATTATTTAGTTTTTTAATATCTTTTAACAAAATTTTTTCTAAATTCGATTTTTTATTCTTAATAATATCTTGAAACATTAGATTCGAAAAATAAGTGTCAATTGATTCATTAATTGTGTTTTTATTGTCCCAAAAGGCTTTTATAAAATCCGGATTTTTTAAATCCTGCAAATTCTGAAGGAAAGAAAAAAGATTTTTTTTATCAAGTTTAAGCTCAAGAACTTTTTCCAGTAAGGGATTAGAAAAATAATAAAAATTATCACTTAATAATTTAATATCATTGGAAAGTTCGAAGAATGTTGCATAGCTGGAATTTAGAATATCCAGTTTTTGTTTTAAATTAGGGTAAATGTACTTTATTCCCCCATAAATTTCCCTGTTTGCGCTTTTTTCACTTGAAACATTGTGGATTGAACCAATTATTGTCCGATTTTGAGCGTTGTATAGAATTATGTTAGAATATTTGCCCATAAACTCACAAGCAAGACACAATCTTGTTAAGGAGCCTATTTCATCGAAATAATCAAAATAAAGTTCAACTATCCTCTCGTAATCAACAACCTTAAAATCCTTTATTTTAGAGCCTTGCAGGTATTTTCTTAATTGCATACAAAACATTGGAGGCTTAAGGGTTGTTTTAATGTTTCTTTTGTTTTTTGAATCCTCCTTAATAAAACAAATATGCGGATACTTTGGATTTATATTAATATATAATTTTTTATTCTCGGGTTTTGAATCATTTAAGTTTCTAATGTTAAGAATAATTTCATATCTTGTGGGCTGTTGGATTTTTTGTACAATTGCCCCTTTGATAAAATTTTTGTTCTCGTTGTAAAAATATTTTAAAGTTAAGGAATCAAAGTTTTTCATATGAATTATTTTAATATAATAATATTTTTATCGCACAATTTTTTATTTTAAAGTAGAATAAAAATATGAAGTGTTATTTTTTTGGAACATTCAACCCAATCCATTTAGGTCATATTGAAATCGCTAAAAAAGTCAAGGAAAAAGGCGGGTTCGACGAAGTAATTTTTGTCCCTTCTTTTATTCCTCCGCACAAAAATGCGGATTTGGAAAGTTATGCTCATAGATTAGAAATGGCGAGGATTGCGCTTGGTGAAAAAAATGTGAGCGATATTGAAAGAAAACTTAGAATCCCAAGTTATACTTATCAAACAGCTCAAAAACTTTATCAAGATAACAATAATAAAAAAATTAATTTTATAATAGGATATGACCAATTCTTCAAAATTGAAAGCTGGAAAAACCCTGAAATTCTAAAAGAAACGCTTAATTTTATCGTTATTCCAAGAAAATTTCAAAACGGACAAATTTTAAGTGAAAAAGCGCTTTCTTATCTAAAAAACAAAGGTTTTAGTTTTGAAGTTTATAATATCGGATTGTTGGATATTTCGTCTAACAAAATAAGAAATTTTATCAAAAACAACAAAGATATTTCGAGTTTAACAACATATGAGGTAAAAAAATACATTGAAAACAATAGATTATATAGTTTCTTATTTGAAAGAGAATCTATCGGATAAAAGATACAATCATTCCTTAGGATGTGCCAAAACTGCAAAAAAACTGGCAGGAATTTACAATCAAGATGAAAATAAAGCTTATTTAGCGGGATTAATCCACGATTGCGCTAAAAATTTTTCTGATGAAAAATTGATTAATATTGTAAGAAATGAAATTAAGGTCGGATTTTTAGAGTGCGAATTAAAAAATCCAAAAACTTACCACGCTATTGTTGGGGCATATATTATCCAAAAAGAATTCGAAATCGACGACGCTTGTATAATTTCAAGTGTCAGAAACCACACAATCGGAAAAGTTGGTATGAGTTTGTTTGACAAAATTATTTTTTTAGCGGACAAAATCGAACCTAATAGCAGGGATGAAAAATATACTAAGAAAATTTGGAGAATTCTCGATAAAAACAAAGGGGTAATAGGACTTGATATTGCGATTTTGGTTTGTTTTGTTGAAACGATTAAAAGTTTAGTTAAAAGAAAACTATATATTTGTCCAACCACAATTGATGTGTACAACGAACTTCAAGAACAGGTCGGCGAATTCTTAGTTGATGAATAAAAACCCTGTTAAACCGGTTGTTGTTTCCCTGTTTTTGTAGTCTAATCAACATTAATCGGTTCAACATTGATTAGTTTTATAGCCTCTTTTGCACTTTGGATAAGGTTTTGAGAAACCCCGTCCAAAATTGTTATTTGTCTTAGAATATCGATTGTGCGCTTAAAGGTTCGAACAATATCCCCTTGGGAGAATTCGGTTTCACTAAACATTTCCTCCCAGGTTTTTATAGGATTGTTGTCGGAATTCAAATTCGCCCCTATCCAGTATTCTATAAACCAGCAAAAATGAGTGTTAATGTGCATTGGATTCTCAATATTGTAATCTTTTTCCAATAAATAAATTTTTCGTCGAATATCTTTAATTTGATTTAAAACCTTTCGAACCTCTCGACAACAAGACTTAGAAAGGGATTCGTCTTTGTTTCTTATTTCTTCTGTTTCAATGGCGCAAATGACAGAAGCAAGCTCAACGACCGATAAATTATCCAAAAGCCCCGAAAGAATGATTTCGGATAAATAAAGCTCATTCTCGCATCTTAGCGCCATTGTAATTTTGCCCCTATCGGTGGGATAGTTGTCTTTTAAGTTATTTGTTTTTTCTAAGATAGTTTTATGGGATAAGAATTTTTGCCAGTATACATCTTTTTGAAATTCAATTTCCTTATCAAGTTTTTTAATGTCTTTTTCAAACCTCAAAGCTAATTCAAGGCTCTTTTTATGTTTTTTATAGATTTTACAGCTATTGCATCCATAGCTGTTCAATTTTTTTTGCAATGTTTTTGATTTATCTAAAAACTCAATAACTTCAGGTGCTTGATTGGGGTTTTTGTATTTCCCTTTTGCCTGACGTTTTAAGGTTTTATACAAAGTTCTTGTTTGAACGAATTGATTCTTAATTTTATTGTATTCGATAAAATCGTCGTTACTTAAGGACCAGTTGCACTTAAAATCAAATAATTCTTCAATTTCTTTATGCCTTTTTTCTCTTTTTTTAATCAAAGGAGTTAATCTATCGGTTGATGAAAAATAGCCAAATGTCTTAAAAATAAGCTCTTTAGCTTCATCTAGAGAAAATCTTTGAAGTAAATTTAAAACCATTGAATATCCGGGACTAAACTTGCTTTCTAAGGGGTTAGCGTCTGATTGTACGAGTTGCGCTACTTCCTCGGGGCTTTGAAAAGGCGTTCCAACGACCACAACGTAGCCGATTTCATCCATGCCTCGTCTGCCCGCCCTTCCTGACATTTGCAAAAATTCATTTGCACTTAGAGTTCTATGACCCGTGTCTGTTCGTTTGGAAATTGAGCTTATAATTGTTGTTCTTGCGGGCATATTAATTCCCGCTGCAAGAGTTTCTGTTGCAAAAACAACTTTAATTAAACCTTTTTGGAAAAGTTTTTCAACCAAAGCTTTCCAACCCGGCAATAATCCTGCGTGATGAGATGCAATCCCTGATTTAATCAAATCAAGCTGGGGGTTGTTTTCTAAGTATGGATTCTGCGCAATATATTCATTAACGATTTTTTCTACCTCAAGGGTTTCCTCTTTTGTCAAAAGATCCAATTTTAAGCAGCGATTTGCATTCTCGTCACATTTTTTTCGAGAGAAAGTAAAGTAAATACAAGGAAGTAAATTTCTTTCCTTTAAAACCTCAATAATTGCGGTTGTCGGGTTTTTTATTTTTTCTTTTTTGTTAAAATATTTATATTTACTTTCAGGTCTTATTTTACTGTTTAAAGCGCCATTGGGGGTTAAAAGCGGAAGAATTGTATTTGGTTTTGAAGAATCATAATAAAAAAACCTCAAAGGAACCGGACGAAAATCCGTATAAACAAGTTCGGTTCTAGAATGAACCGTATTAATCCAATCTGTTAGTTGTTTTGAGTTTTGGACGGTTGCGCTTAGCGCAATAAGCTGGATATTAGTGGGACAATAAATAATACTTTCTTCCCAAACCGTTCCTCTTGATTCGTCGTTCATATAATGAACTTCGTCTAATACAACGTATCGAACGTCTTTTAAATTATCCCTAATTGAACCGAAAGTTGTCCCATAAAGCATATTTCGAAAGACTTCCGTTGTCATAACAACGATTTGAGCATCTCTGTTTATTGTTGTATCGCCTGTTAACAATCCGACTTGATTCTCACCATAAAGTTTTGAAAAATCGTTAAATTTTTGATTGGAAAGGGCTTTTAAGGGGGTTGTGTAAAAAATTCTATCGCCGGATTCAAGTGCCAAATGTATTGCACTTTGCGCAATACAAGTCTTTCCCGCTCCGGTGGGAGCGCAAACCACAACGCTTTTTCCTTCTTTTATGTGATTAATCGCTTCGAGTTGAAAGTCATCCAGCTTAAAATTGAATCCAAACATTATTTTACTCCGGTTGAGCCAAAGCCTCCGGCTGCTCTTTTTGTATCTGATAATTCTTCTTCTATTTGAATTTCGGGTTTTAGAACTTCCATAATCGCCATTTGAGCGATTCTATCACCCCTTTGGATTCTAAAATCGTTTTTTGAATGATTAATTAATCCAACACAAATTTCACCCCTGTAATCCTCGTCAATTGTTCCAATTCCATTAACAACGGCAATTCCTTGTTTAATTGCAAGTCCCGATCTGGAGCGAACTTGCGCTTCTGTGTTGTGTGGAAGTTCAAGCGCTATTCCTGTTGGAATCATTCTAATTTCACCTGCTGGAATAACAATATCCTCCTCAATTGCTGCAACTAAATCCATAGCGCTTGCTCCTTGGGTTTTATATTCCGGAAGGGAAACGAAATTTTGCAGTTTTTTAATTTTTAGAGTTAATTTTTTTTCAACTTGAATCATTTTTTATTCCTTATTTAAATAATACAGTTCTTTTAAACCTTGAAGGGTTAAATCTTTATCAATATAATCAAGTGTATTATCTAAATTATCAAATAATACACTAGAAAACCCTCCGGTTGCAATTATTGTTGCTTTTTGTCCTAATTCTTCCTCGCAGTTTTTTACCATGCCTTCAATTAAGGATTTGTGTCCTAAAACAATTCCTGATAACATCGCTGAAATTGTATCTTTCCCGATAACTTTTTTTGGCGGTTCGATTTTTAGTTTGGGAAGTTTTGAAGTGAATTGAGAAAGTGCTTTGGCTTGGATTTTAAGCCCCGGGGCAATAATTCCTCCAATAAAATTAGCATTTTTATCAACAATATCAAAAGTTGTTGCGGTTCCAAAGTCAATAACAATCGCCGGAAGCGGGTATTTTTTTACAACCGCACTAGCATTTGCAATTCTATCCGCTCCGATTTCTTTGTTGTTATCAAGAGCAAGCTTAATGGGCATTTTGGATTTATAAGATAAACTTATCGGTTTTATTGAAAGGTATTTTTCAATTGCCGATTTATAAGTTTCACACAACTGCGGTACAACAGAAGATACCATTGCGTCTTTTATTTTTGAAGTCAAATTATTGTAATTCAAAAGCGAGAATAGGGAGATTCCATATTCGTCTATGGTTTTTTTAACATCCGAGGATAGGTTAAAGGTATAAATTAAATTATCCTTATCAAATATCCCTAAAGATGTATTTGTATTTCCAATATCAACGACTAAAAGCATTTTTGCATCTTTCAATTGCATCTTTAGGGCTAATTTTTTCAACAAGACCCGTTTTTCTGACTTTAAATTCGACCAAGCCTTCCTGGATTGTTTTTCCAACCGTAATTCTAATCGGGAATCCGATTAAATCGGCGTCTTTAAATTTAACCCCTGCTCTGTCAGTTCTATCGTCGATTACAACTTCGATTGCTTCTTTTTTCAAGCTCTCATAAAGTTCATAAGCAACTTTTGATTGAGATTCGTCCTCAATATTAACAGGAACGATATCAACCTCGTAAGGGGCAATGGAATTGGGCCAAATTATTCCGAATTCATCGTGATACTTTTCAACCGCACTCGCTAGAGTCCTTGAAACCCCGATTCCATAACAACCCATAATAAAAGGTTTTAATGCTCCGTTTTCGTCTGTATAACAAGCGTTCATTGGTTTTGAGTATTTTGTTCCCAATTGGAAAATATTTCCAACTTCGATTCCCCTTGTTACTTTTAGGGGTTTTTTGCAAACAGGACAAAGCTCCCCTTCTTTAACTAAAGAAATATCGACAAATTCAATATTCTCATCTAAATTTGCTCCAACAATATGTTTATCTGCTGCATTTGCTCCAATGACAAAATTTTTCATATTTTTTGCGGTTATATCAAACACCACCTTAACTTTGTTTTTGTCAACTCCTCTGTAGGAAATAAATCCCGGGGTTGAGTTTAGAATTTCTCTAATTTCGCTATCTTCCATAGGTCTTATTTCAAGAGCGTTAAGTGCATTAAGAAGTTTTGTTTCCTCGATATCTTTATCGCCTCGAATCATTGCTAAAACCGGTTTTGAATCCGCAATATAAGCTACTGTTTTAAGAATGCAATTGGGGTTTATACCCAGAAAATCGGAAAGCTCTTTTATTGTTTTTACATTGGGAGTATCAACGATTTTTTCTTCCTTAAAACCACCGTCAGTTTCTATAATAGGTAGAATCGATTGAGCGTGGTTTGAATTAGCGCTATAAGTACAATCCCCACAATAAAAAACGTCATTTTCCCCAACGGAAGTATCAACTAAAACCATAAATTCGTGAGAAACACTTCCTCCGATTGCTCCTGAGTCTGATTGAACGGCTTTTGTCTCTAAACCGCATCTTTCGAATATTTTTGTATAGGTTTTTGCCATGACTTCATATTCTCGCTCTAAGTCAGCTTGCGATGTGTGGAATGAATAAGCATCTTTCATAATAAATTCTCGACCCCTTAAAAGTCCGAATCTTGGGCGGATTTCGTCTCTAAATTTTGTTTGAATTTGATAAACGTTTAAAGGTAAATTTTTATAAGAATTAACAACTTCACTAACAACGCTTGTAACAACTTCCTCGTGTGTTGGAGACAAACACAAATCGGTTTCGTGTCTATCTTTACATCTTAACAGTTCTTTACCATAGACTTGCCAGCGGCCGGATTTTTGCCAAATTTCAGCAGGTTGAACAAAAGGCATTAAAAGTTCTTGAGCGCCTGATTTATCCATTTCTTCTCGAATAATATTAGAAATTTTTGTTAACACCCTTTGCGCTAACGGCATATAAGTATAAATTCCGTTTGCAAGTTTTTTTATAAAAC
>CANAIK010000020.1 GCA_947361225.1 uncultured bacterium | reverse complement strand
GTTGTAAGAGCTACAAAACTTATGAACTTAGCTAACGGCGATATTATTATCGAAGGTTCAAAAAATGTTGATGTAAATAATTCTATGCTTATAACTGCTAATACCGGAAAAAATGGTCAAGACACATTTAATCAAACCGGTGGTGAAATCTTTATTTCAGCAGGTAAAAACTTAAATGTTGAAAACACTACCTTGTCTTCTGCGGATACAAAATACACAGGAGCTTCCGATTCCGGTAAAGTAAGTTTGTATTCTTATACCGGTGATGTAAATTTAAAAAATTCTAAAGTATTCTCATCAGGCAATGTTGATGTTATTTCAACTAAGAATACAAATATTGAAAATTCTGCAATCCAAGCTAGCAATAAAAAATATGCACCAGGTTCAAAACACGATGTTTTGGTTAAAGGTGGTCAGAATATAACTATTAAAAATAGCGCAGTTGACGCAACAGGTAATATTGATATCAAATCTGCTTATGATGATACAAAAAATCTTTCAGGAAATATTAATATTATAACAACGAAAGATGCAACTACTCATACTTTAATTAGTGCTGGCGATAAATTATCAATTCAAGGTAAAAATACTACAATTGACGGATCTGCATTCACTTATGACGAACTGCATTTCTACAATGACGGAACAAATGGTTTAAATAATGTAACACTTAAAGGTGATACGCAATTTACTCAAAAATTGGCTGATGGGTCAAATTCACCAAATGTTATCTTAGAAACAAACGGCAACTTTACTCTAGATGGTGCTACAGTAAGCACAGGTCCTGTTTCTTTGACATTTACTAAAAACGGCAACAACTTTGACTATGCTGTTTCCGTAACTCCTCAAACTGCTAATGATATTAAAATTACATCAACCCAAGGGGATGTTACAGCTAAGAACAGAACAAATTTAAATGCTAATAATGATATTGACTTAGTTGCAAAAGCAGGCAGTGTTAACGTTGGCGATGCTACTAAAATTACTGCAGGACGTGACGTTAATTTAACAGCTCAAAATAATGTTAATATTAAAAATTCATTAACAGGTTCAACTGCTGATACTCCAAGTGTAATTAGCGCTGGTAGAAATGCTAATATTTTAGCTAAGACCGGTGATGTTACAATTAAAATGGCGCCAAGCGTTGGTGATACTTCTGTAAACCGTGGAGTAATTGCTAAGAATGATGTAAATATCGAAGCAACTAAAGGTGGTCTTCATATTGGTGACAATGCTGATATCCTTGCTGATAACGATATTAACATTAAATCCTATGAAACAATTACTTTTGGTCCTCAAGGAGCAAACAACATCAATATTGATAACACTACAACAATTGCGGCAGGTAAATATGTAAATATTGCTTCAACAAACGGTGATATTAACGCTGAAAAAACCACAATGCCTACAATTGAATACGGTGAAAGATTAACATTTAACGCTAAAGGAAGCAATAACTTTACAAGTGAAAATTCTTTAAAATCGGTAAATGTTGATTATATCGCAGGCAATTCAAACAACTTTACAACCAAAGGCGATATTCAATTTGTTAATTCTTCCTTGAATTCTAAGAGCAATAATATTACAACAACCCAAGAAGGCGGCGATGTAATTCTTAATGACCTAAAAATCATCCAAGCTACAACTAACGCTGCTGATACAAAAACCACAATCATTGCTAAAGGAAATGTGACATCTAATGATGTAACAGGAACTGCTCAAAGCGATGTTAACCAAGCGGTTCATAAATTCCCGCAAAGCGTTGATGTTAAATTTGACGTAGCTCAAGCAAAAGCAGCCGGTGGAAACGCTCTTGATGTTAATAAAACAAAACTTGTTGTTAAGACAAGTGTTGCTAAAGATATAAACAATCCTGACAATGGAAGTATTATCTTGAATGTAAAAAATGCTGACAATATAAATGCAGGTATTGAATTAACAGCTGAAAATTCAGGCGGTTGGGACGCAGATTCAAAACCTAATCAAGGACCTGAAATCCATATCAATGCTACAGATGACAAATTGGCAGTTTCAAGAATCGTAACAGACAAATTATTCACCGATGCAAATGATAAAATGTATGCATCAAGTGTTGAACTAACTCCTGAAGAACGTGCAGGATTACCTGCTGACACTCCTTCAAAAGGATATATCGAAGTTAGAGATTATATGGGATTCAATCAAGACGTTGACTTCCTTAAAGAAAATCCGGATGATTTCAACTACACCGGTCACTATGTTCCCGGTATCAAACAATTACCTGACGGCAAACTTGATATCAACAAAAAACATACAATCAACTTTGGTGACACAAACGAAGACTTTATCTTAGTTTACGATAGACCTGTTATCGACTGTGAAAACCCGGATGTTCCTCCTGTAGCAAAAGAAGCACTCCCCAACGCTGATTCTTATATCAATATCGTAAAACTTCCAAGAGAACAGGTTGAAATCTCAAAAACATCAAAAGTTTCAGATAACACCGTAGATCAAACTTCAAGCATTATGTCAGCCGCAGCAAAAGTGGATCTTGGACAAGACTCAAATGCTAATGATGAAGATGACAATGTAAGTGAAGACGAATAATAAGGTAAACTCTTATTCATAAAACAAAAAGGTCATTAAGCTATTAGTTTAATGACCTTTTCTTATCTTTATTATTGCAATTATTAAAAACAAAATAGAATTGAATTTGAAGTTAAGTTTTATTGCATAAAAAGGAGTTATTGAAGTAACTTTATCCTATTAAAACTCTTTTTGGATAAAATCCAAGAATTTGAATTACAATAATTAAATTATAAGTCGAGAATTCTAAAAAATACCTCGACTTATAAAATTTTATTTAATATTGATTGTTTGTTTTTATTATTGTTGATAAATCCAAACGTCATAGCCTTTGGTTTTTAACACTTGAGCTTGTCTTTTAGCTATTGAAAAATCTTGATATGATCCCATTTGAACACTAAAGACATCCCCTGTTTTTCTTACAAAAGGAGTTGTGTTGGGGTCTTTTTCTTTGATTTCTGTTTGCATTTTTTGAGCTTCTTCAAAGCTGGAGTATCTTCCAATTAGAACTTTTGACATAATTGTAATATTTTTTTGTGCATTAATTGGAAGAGGAGCCGTGGTTTCTTGTTTTTTGCCTTGAAGTTTAACTTCCTCTTTTTTTGGAGGAGCTGCGCTTTGAGCTTCACTTTGAGCATTTTGAGCTTTAATTTTTTCTATTTTTTCAATCTTTTCAATCTTTTTATTTTCCTCAATATGAACAGGATTGATAACTTCTTCTTGTTTATTTTGCGCTTTATCGATAATTTTTGCTTCACTTGGAGCGTTTTCTTCTTGTTGGATAAAAATTAAGCGCTTGTCAATTTTTCCTTGTTCTTCTTCAACAATACTGCTTTTAGTTGTATCTTGAGCGCTTTCAACACTGTCGTGCATTGATAAATCGCCTTTTGAATATTCAATATCCATTCTGGATGAATATTTCATAATTGCAATTACAATTATTATAAAAATAATTACAAAAGTTGCTATAAAAAGTTGGAACAAAAAATTAATTTTTGATAATGATTTTGGTTTTTGTTCTTTTTTTTGCAGTTTGTTTTTTTTGTACGCAAAATAATCTGAAGTATTAAAATCCATTATTCTATTACACCTCGAACTTTGTATGTCGCCAATTTTATTGATTCAGTTTCTTGTTTGAATTTTTCCATTATTTTATTTGCAAACTCCTTAATATCAGCTATATTGAGCTCTTGTAAATCGGACGCTTGAATCGGAGCGCCTTCTTTTATTATATTCAAACCCGTATGAATAAGGCAAGAATTTATTGATTTTGTTGCAATTGAAACTGATAATTTTCTGTTATTGAAAAATAAATCGTCTCCTGAGCGCTCAACTGTAGCGCCGTAATCTTCAATTACGTCTTTAATTATTGAAATAAAAAGCCTTTGAATATAAACCATTGTTATTAAGGATATATCGAATTGTTCAATAATAAAATTTAACATTTTTTTTGAATAAATCGGTTCGTTGTTGATGACGTCCTCGATATCAACCATTTCGCTAAGTTTTACATCAACTTCCCCAATAAACGCAACAATTGCGTCTCCTAAAATATGGAAATTTTTATATATCCAATGAGGGGATAGCTGGGATCCGATGTATTTTATGTTTTTATCGATAAAAAGTGTTTTCATTCTAGAATAATTCCTTAATTAAATCGGGATTTTTGCTTTTTTGAATAGCGTTATATAAAAGTTTACAGGATTTACAAGTCCCGCAGTGTTTTTTGGATTCTGTTTGTTTATAGCAACTTGTAATTAAGTTTATTGGAAGTTTATTTATTATAGCATAATTTATAGTTTCAATTTTATCATAACTTTTTAATGGTGCCAAAACAATTGGGTGTTTTTGGGTTGATAATTCAAAAAAACTTTTGCAAATTTCGACAAATTCGCTTGAATTGTCGCTAAATTCAATACTTTCCTCTTTATTTGCGCCAAAAATAATATAATCGTAGTTAAATTTATCGCAAAAACAAGCTGCAATATTTAAAAATAAACCGTTTCGATTGGGAATCCAAACTGAATCAAATTCATTAAAATCTGTTTTGTCGGGATTTGTTAGCGCATTATCGCTAATTTCTCCCAAAAAAGGAATTTCTATAATTTTTAGAGGAATTCCATAATAAGAGGCAATTTTTTGAGCCGATTCTTTCTCGTTTGCAAGTGCTTTTTGTTTGTAATCAAAAAATAGTGCAAGTTCAATCTTACAGCTTTTTGTTGCAATATCCAGAGAAACAAGGCTGTCCAATCCTCCGGATAATAAAATTATTCCTTTTTTATTCTTGTTCATATTCTTCGATTATTTCTTTTGCATATAATTTTAACATATTATCGAAGTTTCCTTCAATAACTTCTAATAAAATTTTTTTATCCGAGATATTATATAACGCAACAAGAGCGTTTTTTTGAACTTCTATATCGCTATCATTTTTCAATCTTTCATAAATTAAGTCATAAGCGTCTACAATATCTGAATTAGAGATTGTTTCGATTGTTGTAATTCGAATTCTTGGATTTTTATCCAAAAGCGAGTTCTTTAGAATCGAAAGAGCTTTTTTATCCCTTGCGATATCGAATTTAGAAAGAGTTTCAACAATTCTTTCTTTTAAATAACAAAATTTATCCAAAAAAATCTGTTTTGTTTCCATAATTGAGCTAAAAACATCTAAAGCCCTGTTATCACCAAGCATCCCAAGGGCGGTTGCTGCTGATTCTTTAATATAGCTTGATTTTTCACCTTCGTCGCAAATAATCTTCCCTAAAGGCTCAAAAGCGCTTTTATCGCCAATTTTTCCCAAAGCTTCAATTGCGCTTAAACGAATTTTGTAATTTGAATTTTTATCATTCAAACAAAACATTAACGCCCCAAGTGCGTTTTTATCTTTGTAGTTGGAAATTGTTTTAATTGCTAAAACTTTTAAATCTTGAAAATAATTCTCATAATTTGACCTTAATATAAAATCAATTAAGAATTCAAGACAAACTTTCGGTCTTAAGACGTTAATTTCTTTAATAATAAGAGTTAGGAGCTCTTTATCTATTGAATTGTTAAGAATATATTTGTAACAAAAAAATATTTTTTCGAAATCAAACCCTTTTTTAATTTCATCCAAAAAACAAGCATAATCAATCGGGTTCTGCTTTAGTTTTTCACTTAAATATGAAATTAATTGAGTTTCATCCATAAGTTTAATAAAAAAATTTAACCATAAATATATAAAGATGTAAACTTTTTTAAAGTTATTTGATTTATACCCTTTAAAAAGTTTTGTTTTGGTGGTAAAACGAATCAGAATAAAAAATTAGTATTTTTGGGATATGTCGGAAGTTAGTTATCAACAAGTAGTCGAGCAAATAAAAAACCGTTTAGATATTGTAGATGTTGTATCTAAATATGTTGTGCTTAAAAAAACCGGAAGAAACTTTCAAGGGCTTTGTCCTTTTCACAATGAAAAAACCCCTTCTTTTGTCGTTACTCCCGATAAACAAATTTTTAAATGTTTCGGCTGCGGAGAAGGCGGGGATGTTTTTACTTTTTTAATGAAAATTAATAACCAAACTTTCCCTGAGGTTATTGAAGAACAAGCATCTAACTTAGGAATCGAACTTCCCAATCGAGATATTAAGAATTCACTAGTAAAAAAACACGAAAAAGAGCGCCTTTATGACGCTATGGAATTAGCGCAAAAGTTTTTTTTCAACAATTTGCTTGGAAATCAAAAAGCGCTTTCTTACCTGGATAAAAGAGGGATTAACAAAAAAGCTATCGAACTTTTTTCCCTGGGACTTGCTCCTAAGGGTAATTTTGAGCTTAAAAATCACCTGACAAATCTTGGTTTTAGCTTAGATGAGCTTTTAAAGGCCGGGCTTGTTTATGAAAAAGAAGGAAATTATTTTGACAGATTCAAAAATAGAATAATTATTCCAATTAAAAATATTAACTCTAATACGATTGCATTTGGCGCTCGAGCAATACTTGAAGGGCAAATGCCAAAGTATATAAATTCTCCTGAAAGTATAATCTACAATAAAAGCTCCGTTTTATTTGCGCTTAATTATGCAAAAGATGCAATTGTTGAGCGTGACAGCATAATTTTTATGGAAGGTTATTTCGATGTAATTTCAGCCCATTTAGGAGGGGTTAAAAACGCCGTTGCAACTTGCGGAACAGCACTAACCGCACAACATATTAAATTAATTAGCAGATATAGTCCCAATAGAAGAATTTATCTTGCTTTCGATACGGATAGCGCCGGGAAAAAAGCAATTGAACACGGAGCTGAGGTTATTAAGAATATTTTTAATTCTTTAGGTAATATTAAGCAGTATGATTCCAATTTTGAGAATGATAATGTCTGCGAAATCCGTGTTGTGCAAGAAATTGAGGGAAAAGACCCTGATGAGTTTATTCGAGAATTCGGAGCGCAGGAGTATTTAAAAAAAGTTGAACAGGCTCCGCTTTTATTGGATTATCAACTAAATCAAGTTTATTCTCAAATTAAAGAAGAAAAATTGACTCCCCAGCAAAAAAGTCAGTTTGTCATATATATAGCTGATATTTTGTATCAAATTAAAAATCCTGTAATTTTAGCCGATTATATTAAAGAAGCATCATTTAAACTTGAAGTCAGTGAATCAATTCTAAAAAAACAGGTTCAAGATAAGCAGAATCAAGAATTTACAAGCGAAACTTCAGGCGAACAAATAAAATTTCAAAAAAAAATAATAGAAAGAGATTTAAAAACCCGATATGAATTAATGGAACAAAACCTCATAAAATTAGCTTTCGCAGCCGTAGATGAAGCAAAATTAACTTATTATAAAGAAAAAATTAAAGGCTATAATTCCTTGAATGAGGATAATTTGAGGATATTGCAAACAATTGACAAAGTATTTTTAAAAGTAAATAATGTTGATGAACTAGCAAAAAAACTTTTTCTGGAGTTTTATAATGAACAAAGGGTCCAGAAAAAAATATCTGACAACATATTCTCTTCGCATCAATTTGACAACTTATCTCAGGAAGACTATATTCGATCGATAGACGAAACTTTAAATAGATTAGAAAGAATTAAAGCACAATACAGGAAAGACGAACTTCGAAAAAAACTTAAAGACGACAGTTTGTCACCTCAAGAAAAACTAAGAATATCAACAGAAATATTCAAAGAACTAAAAAATCAATAAAGATTGGAGATTAATTAATGAGCAGAAAAAGAAACCCGGAAAGTTCAGCAATCAGCGTCCTAGACAAATCAGAAATGATTGAGGAAGAAGAATACTTCGACGCTGCAGGTTTAGAAACCGATAATATTTCAAATATTATGAGAACTCAAGGCGTGAGCACAGTTGAAACTTCAAGTGTAGCAACCTTTTTCGATTCCCATAGTGACGAAGAACAACAAGAAGAAGATATTTCAATTCCAAGAGGAATATCCGTGGACGACCCTGTTAGAATGTATTTAAGGGAAATTGGAAGAATAAAACTTTTAACAGCAGACGAAGAAATTGATTTAGCAAGAAAAATCGTAGCAGGCGGAAACCCGGGTGCGGTTGCTAAAAGAAAATTGGTTCAAGCAAACTTAAGATTGGTTGTATCAATTGCTAAAAAATACGTTGGTCGTGGAATGTTGTTTCTTGATTTAATCCAAGAAGGCAATTTGGGCTTAATTAGAGCTGCTGAAAAATTTGACCACGAAAGAGGATATAAATTCTCAACTTATGCAACCTGGTGGATTAGACAGGCGATTACAAGAGCAATTGCCGATCAAGCAAGAACAATAAGAATCCCTGTTCATATGGTTGAAACAATTAATAAATTGAAAAAAGTTACAAGAAAACTGGCTCAAGAATTGGCAAGAAAACCATCAGAAGAAGAGTTATCAGCTGAAATGGGGATTTCAATTAATAAACTAAGAGAAATTATCAAAGTTGCTCAAGAGCCGCTTTCTTTGGAGACTCCAATCGGAAAAGAAGAAGACTCTCGTCTTGGTGATTTTATTGAAGACAAAGACGCTGACGCTCCTGTTAAAACCGTTGCGCACGAACTTTTAAGAGAAGATTTAGCAGAAGTTCTGGGGTCTTTATCTCCTCGTGAACGTGATGTTCTAAGACTAAGATTCGGAATGGACGACGGTCGTCAAAGAACCCTAGAAGAAGTTGGGCAACTTTTTGGTGTAACAAGAGAAAGAATCCGTCAAATCGAAGCGAAAGCATTAAGAAAACTCCGTCATCCTAACAGATCTAAAAGATTAAAGGAATATGTTGAAGTTTAAAATCCTAAAACCCTCTCATTGAGAGGGTTTTTAAATATAATTAGACAATTTTTGAATTTGTTTGTATAATTATATAACTAAATTCTAGGATTTTAAAAAATGAACAACAAAGCAAAACTTATAATTTTTACAGGTCCCTCGGGAGTCGGCAAAGGGACGATTTTAGCTGATTTTTTTAAACGTGTGGATAATAATATCGTTTATTCGATTTCTAATACAACAAGAAATCCAAGAGACGGTGAAATCAACGGAATGCATTATTTTTTCGTTTCAAAAAACGAATTCGAGAAAATGATTAAGGAAGATTCTTTTTTGGAATACGCACAATACAGCGATAATTATTATGGAACCAACAAAAAATTCGTGGATGAAAAAATTAATGAAGGCAAAAGTGTTTTGTTGGAAATTGAACTCCAAGGCGCACTTCAAGTTATGGAAAAACGTCCCGATGCTGTTACGATTTTTATAAAACCTCCTAATTTTAAAGAATTGGAAAAAAGATTGAGAGGTCGTCACAGCGAAGACGAAGAAACGATTCTAAAGAGACTTGAGGCGGCAAAAATTGAACTTACAAATGCAAATAAATTCCACTACACAATTGAGAATGACACGGTTGATAAAGCAGTGGATGAACTAATTAGAATTTATCATAAGGAAACAAATTTATGAAGAATATTCTAATTGGAATTACAGCCTCAATTTCAGCTTACAAAATCTATGAACTTATTAGAAAATTCAAGAAAAACGATTATAATGTTAAGGTGGTTTTGACGCCTAATGCCTTAAAATTTGTGTCCCCTTTGGTTTTAGAGACATTATCCAACAACAAGGTTTATTTCGAGCAATTTATCGAAAGAGACGACGTTGAACATATTAGTCTTTGCGATTGGGCGGATGTTTTTTTAATTGCGCCTGTTAGCGCTAATTCTTTATCAAAATTTGCTCAAGGAATTGCAGATAATTTATTGACAAGTGTTTTTTGTGCTTATTTAGGCGCAAAAAAACCTGTTGTCCTTGCTCCAGCTATGAATGAGGGGATGTGGAATAATCCTTTTGTTAAAAAGAATTGTAGTTTATTAAAAGAAAACAATTGCACTTTTGTCGGACCGGAAACCGGGTTTCTGGCTTGTAAAAAAGAGGGAATCGGAAGATTATGCGATATTGATTTAATTTATCAAACAACCCTAAGGGAAATATTCAAGGATAAAAAAAATAATAACAAAAAAATTGTTGTAACCCTCGGGGGAACAAAAGAGGCGATTGATTCAGTCAGGTTTATCTCAAATTCTTCCTCAGGACGTATGGGAGTAAGTATTGCAGATTGTGCTTATAAGCTTGGATTCGAGGTAATTGCGCTAAGTTCAATCGAACTTAAAAAACCCTACAAGGTCGTTAATTATCAATCAGCTAAAGAACTTTTGGAAGAATTAAAAAAAACGGATTTTGACTATTTAATAATGGCGGCTGCGGTTGGCGATTTTTGTGCTAAGGAAATACAACAAGAAAAAATTTCTAAAGAGAATTTGGGTGAAACTTTTAATTTGGAGCTTATAAAAAACCCGGATGTTGTTAAAACAATTGCGCACAATAAAAAAGATAGTCAAAAAATTATAGGATTTTGTCTAGCTGACAAAGATTTAATCAATTGCGCAAAAAATAAGCTTATAAATAAAAATCTTGATTATATTGTAGCAAACGATGTTAAAATTGCGCTTAACACAACGCAAAATAAGGTTACAATAATTGATAAAAGTGGTAGAATGATTGATATAGGGTTGCAAGATAAAGAAAAAATCGCAGAGCGAATATTGGAGGTTGTTTGTGATTAAAACTGATTATATTATTTCAAAAATTGAAAAATACGCTTCTTTAGAACTGGCGGAACCCTGGGATAACTCGGGCTGGCAAATTGATTTGGGACACGATTATACAAATAAGGTTTTAGTTGCGCTTTCTTTAACTAAAGATGTCTTAGAACAAGCAATTACCAATGATTGTGATTTAATTGTCACTCATCATCCTTTAATTTTTAATCCCATTAAAAAAATCAAACTCGATAACTCAATTATAGCTGAAGCGATTAGAAACAATATTTGTGTATATAGTGCGCACACTAATCTTGATAAAACTTATGGATCAACAACAGATGCGCTTTGCGGGGTTTTGGGGTTGCAGAATATTGTAACTGTTGAAGAATTTATTAAAATTAGTCACTTAAAAGACGAACTTGCAATTGAGCAATTAATCGCAAATGTTAAACAAGCACTTAATTTGGAACAAATTAAACTTATTAACCCTAATAATATTAGTATTGTTAAAAATATTGCAATTTGTGCCGGCGGGGGCAGCGGGTTTATTGATAAGTTAAAAGATTATGATGTCGATGTTTATATAACAGGTGATATCAAATTCCATAAGGCGCTTGAGGTTGAAGGGTTTGCGGTTATGGATATCGGACATTTTGAGTCCGAACTTCCTGTTTTGCCTTTAATTCAAGGATTAATTGCCAAAACCAAGGTTGAGGTAATTATTGCAAAAGAAGAAAAACCCTGGGTTATGGTGTAAATTATGGCGATTCGTTTTCTAACTTCCGGAGAATCACACGGTCAGTGCTTAAATGCTATTGTTGAGGGAATTCCCTACGGTTATGAATTGGATTTTGATTTTATCAACCAAGAACTAGCCAAAAGACAAGAAGGCGTTGGTCGTGGCGGAAGAATGAAAATTGAAAAGGATAGAATTAAAATTAAATCCGGAGTAAGACACGCAATTACAACGGCGAGTCCAATTTGCATTGAAATTGAGAATAAAGATTGGAAAAATTGGATTTATCCAATGAGTGTTGAAAAAATTAATCTTGAATCATTGGATAAAGAGGAACAGCTGGAAATTCTAAGCAGAATCGATGAGAAAAAAATTACAAAATTTAGACCTGCTCACGCTGATTTGGCGGCTGCCTTAAAGTATAATTTTAAAGATATTAGATTGTCTCTTGAGCGCTCAAGTGCTCGAGAAACCGCAACCAGAGTTGCAATAGGGGCAATTTGTCAGAATATACTAAAGAATTATAATGTTGATTTTTCTTTTGAAATTTTATCAATCGGGGATTGTCACAACAAAAATGAATTTGATAATTATATTAAAAGTTATCAAAAAGAAGGCGATTCTTTAGGCGGTATTGTAAAAATTACCGTTAAGAACGTCCCTGCGGGGTTGGGAAGTTTTATTCATTATGATAAAAAATTAGATGGAAAACTAATGGGAGCTCTAGGGTCAATCCCTGCGATAAAATCGGTTGAAATTGGCTTAGGGAAGGAATATTCCCTCCTTTCAGGATACAATTCCCACGATGAAATTTTCTATAACGGCAAATATTACCATAAAACAAATTCCTCAGGTGGAATTGAAGGGGGAATGACAAACGGAGAGGATATTATTCTTACTGTTTCAATGAAACCGATTCCGACTATGAAAAAAGCGCTTAATAGTGTTGAAATTGTGACTCATAAACCTGTTCAAGCTCATTTTGAAAGGGCGGATAATTGCGCAGTTTATGCTATGGGAGTTGTAGCACTTAATATGAGCGCAATTGTTATATTGGACGCTTTTTTAGATAAATTTGGATCTGATACAAAAATTGATATTGATTCTAATTACAAACAATATTTAAAGAGGATAAATGAACTATAAAAAAATTGCCCTTGTAGGAATGATGGGATCGGGAAAATCTACAATTAGCGCTGCTCTATCTAAAAAGCTTAATTATCCTTGTTATGAAATGGACGAAATTTTTGTCGAACAAGAAAAAATTTCAATTAAAGATTTTTTCTCTAAATTTAACGAAACTCAATTTAGAGAAAAAGAAACAAAAATACTGGAACAAATTACAAAAAAAGATTGTTTTATCCTGTCAAGCGGGGGTGGGGTTGTGGTTGTTGATAAAAATCGCAGTTTGTTATTTAGGGACGATATTTTGTCAATTTATTTATCAATTAAACCAAAAAGTGTTCTTAACAGACTAAAAGGAGATACAACCCGACCTTTGCTTAATGTAAGCAACCCTTTGGAGGAAATCGAAAAAATAATTTCGACAAGAGAAAAATTTTATAATATGGCAAATTTAAAAATAGAAGTTGATAATAAAACAATAAAACAAATTGTTGAGGAAATATTAGATTATGCAAATTGAAATTAATACGATTGATAATGTTAGAAGTGAAATTATTGTTGAAAAGGGGTTGGGGGAAAAAATCGAAACTTTTTTCGATAATAGAAAATATTTTCTTATTACAAATACAACCTTACAAAAACTTTATCCTAATTTTATTAAAAAATTTGATAAAAATAGGGTTATTGCGATTGAAGACGGGGAAGAATACAAAAATTTTACAACATTTGAGTTTATTATAAAAAAATTGCTGGAACAAAAAATCGAAAGAAAAGATTGCATTGTTGCTCTTGGCGGTGGAGTAGTGGGGGATTTGGCGGGATTTTGCGCAAGTTCAATTCTAAGAGGAGTGGATTTAATTCAAGTCCCAACAACGCTTTTAGCAATGTGTGATTCTTCAATTGGAGGAAAAACCGGTTTTAACACCGAATTTGGGAAAAATTTGGTCGGATCTTTTTATCTGGCTAAAAAAGTTTTAATCGATTCGACTTTTTTGGATACTTTAAGTGATTATCAATATAAATGCGGGCTTGGAGAGGTTTTAAAGTATGCTTTTATTGAAAAAACCGCCTCCAATAAAACCGATTTGTTTAATTTTTTATTAGATAATACAAAAGAAAAAATTAGGGATAATATTGATAAAATAATTGAAATTTCAGCCTCAATAAAAGCTCAAGTTGTTAATAAAGATAGATTAGAAGGGGGTTTAAGAAAAATTTTAAACCTTGGACACACTTATGGACACGCTTTTGAAACCTTATCCAATTATAAAAATATTTCCCACGGCGAGGCGGTAAGTCTCGGGATAAAATGCGCAAGCAAGCTTTCTTATAATCTTAATTTGATTGACAATAATTATTATCAACAAATTATTTTTATGCTAAATAAATTCGAACTTTTAAATAATGAACCTAAATTTGACAAAATTGCAATTATTGAGCTTATGAAACAGGATAAAAAAGTTGTTAACAATAAAATTAACTTGCTTGTTCCAACAGCTCCTTGTCAAGTTGAGCTTTTTGATAATATTGATTTGCCCTTTCTTGAAGCTTCCTTGCCTTAGTGTGGTTCCCTAGTTTTTCCATTGTGAGCGCTGCTTGTTCGTAGTTATAAGCCATTTGTTCGTAGCTTTCCTGGTCTCTTGAGAACGCTTTAAGGGCATTTTTGTAGTTTTCTATTGCTCTTTTATTCTCGCCTAAATATTGATAATTCTGCGCTCCTGTGGAATAAGTCTGCGCAATGGTTTTATCATTATTTGTATTGTGGGCGGTTTCAATTGCAAGATTTGTGTAGTTAATTGTTTCAACTAAGTCGAATTGTTTTGTGTAAAGACTTGCAATTTTTGATAAAACCCTTGTTTGAGCGTCCAAATTATCTGCCTCTCCGCTGTAAGCAACACTTGTAAGATAATTATTGAGCGCAGGGTCGAATTCTTTAAATTCATCATAAATATTAGCTAATCTGTAGAATCCTTGCGCTTTAAGGTTTAAATCAGCAGCTTTTGTGGATTCAAAATAATCTCTTATTGCATAATCAACGTAATCGTATCTGTCGAAAATTTTTCCTCTTTCAAAATGAAGTGCAGCTTTAATATTTTGGTTGGAATTTTTGTCTTGTTGCAATAATCCCAGTGTTTCGTTTAGCAAATTGAGTGTTTTTGTGTCATTCTCAGGAGTTTTATCAAGTTTTTTAACTGTTAATAAAACCTCCTTTGCTTTTTTATCGGAATCGGTTGAAGGTGTAAAGGGGCTTAGTTTTTTGGGTTTAATTTCTTGTATTTTTATTTCTTCTTTAACTTCCTCCTCTTGAGATAGTTCTAATTCACTTCTAAGTTCGATATTTTCTTTTTTGGAGGAATTTTGAGGAATTATTTCCTTTTCTTCGATAATTTCTTCTTTTGTTTCTTCTTTGGGCGCTGATTCAATCTGCGCTTTAGTTTCGTCGATTTTCTCCTGCGCTTTTTGGGGGAATTTTAAAAGAAAATCAGGATTAATTTCCTCGGGGTTTGCCTTAAGGTCTATTTTTTGTTGAAAAAGTGTTGAAATCCAGCCTTCAACAACATTTGAGTCTTTTTTTAGGACTTGCGCTATATAAGAATCGGAAATTTTTGAGGCATTAATTAAATTGGATAGGATAATATCTTTTGAAGGATTTTCTTTATTGGATTCCTTTTCAACCAAAGAAAGATAAAGATTTACTTCTTCTTGAGTTTCCCGGGGTGCGTTAATTGCGATTATTGTGTTTTTAAAATCCGCCAGAACTTGAGAAATATTGATTTTGCCGGATGCGGGGTAGTTAACTTTTTGGAATGTATCTTTTTTTTGTTCGTTTTGGTTTTTTGGGGGCAGGTTTTTTTCATCCTTATCGTTTTTATTGTTTATTTGATAAGGATAATTCTTTCTATAGTTTATATTAACAGGATAAATAGAATTATACAAAATTAAACCTCAAAGTTTCCCCAAGTCTATTATAGAAAAAAATATTCCTCGGTTTATCATTCAAATAGATTAAAAATGCTTGTATATTTAACAATTTAACAATTTTTTAAGAAAAATCAAATTTTGGTTAACAATACTTAAAAAACTAAGGAATATTTAAATGTTTTTATTATAATAAATTTAGATTATTTAAATTGGAGACTTTAATATGCCTCAATACGTTTTTAAAATGAAAAAAGGTGAACTTGAAATTGAATTCACATCTGACGATGCGGATTTTGTTGAACAACAGCTTGAAAAGTGGCGTGAAGAAATTTTAAAGAAACAATCTTATTAATATAGGTTTATAAAGTGTATTACAATATCAAAATAAAGACAAAAGATGCTGAGTTGGTCTTGGAATCTTCTAATAGCAGTATTGTTCAAAGAGAGATGGATGTTTATTTCTCTTGTCTTTTTGATGTTAGTTGCGATTTTAAATCAAGAATTAAAAAAGTTGAAATAAAAGACAATAATCTTTTTTCAATTGAAGGAATCAACAATAACAAAGAATTGGAAGAAACCCCAAAGGAGAAAGAAACCGAAAAAGAAGTTTTTTCTTATGTGGATAAAATTACCGAATCTGAAATTCCAACAATTGAAGATTTTTCTTCGAAAATTAATCTTGAACCCCAAATTGAATCACCAATTGAACCCAAAATTGAACCTATAAACGAACCAATGGAATCTCAGTTTGAGCTTCAAATTGAACCTGAAGTTGAATCTCAAACTGAGGCTCAGATTAATGCACTGGACGAATTATTTGATTCTCGGGTTGAGGAAAGTGAAATTCCTTTTATATCAATTCAACCTCAAACACAAGAAGAATCTCAAGTTGAGTCTGTAATAACGGAATTGGAACCAATTGACAATTCTAATCTTGAGTTATCCATAGAGCAAGAACCTTTAAAAGATGCAAAAGAAATAAATCTTGATTTTAAGCTTTTTTTAGCAGGATTTATGATTTCTGATTTGTCAAATGAATTTCTGGCTTGTGCTTATTATATTAAAAATATCTTAAAACAAGACGGTTTTTCAATGAAAACGATTAATTCATATTTATTTCAAGCTGCAAGAAAAATAGCTGATATGTCAACTGTTTCTGATTTGGTTGAAAGAGGTTTTATCCTTCACGATGAATCTCAAGAAATAAATAAATATGCAATTACGGCATCCGGAGAAGAATATTTCAAAAATAAATATCAGGTATAAAATGAACTATATATTTATATTTTTTCTTTTAATTTCTTTTGTCTGTGCGATTATAAACAACCGTCTGGATGTCGTTGTAGATGCGATTTTGAACTCAAGTCAAAAATCTGTTGAAATTGCATTTGGTTTAATCGGGATTATGGGTTTTTGGTTAGGAATTGTTAATATCGCAAAAAAATCCGGTTTAATGGATTTGATTTCAAAAATTATTAAAAAACCTTTATGTCTTATTTTTCCTGATTTAAAAAATAATAACGAAGCTTTGTCTAATATTGCGCTTAATATAAGCGCAAATGCTCTTGGCTTGGCAAATGCCGCAACGCCTTTCGGGGTTCGGGCAATGGAGAATATGCAAAAAGACAACAAGGATAAAACAAGCGCAACCAATTCAATGTGCACTTTTTTAGCGATAAATACAGCCGGGTTCCAAATTGTTCCTGCGGTTGTTTTGGCGATTCTAACGGCAAACGGAATGAAGAATCCGACACAAATTATTCTTCCGACCTTAATTGTAACTTCTGTTTCTTTTATTTGCGCTCTTGTGTTCTCGAAAATCTTAGAAAGGTTTTTTAAATGATTGAATTCTTAAATAATCTTTCTGTTTGCATTCTTCCTTTTATAATTTGTGTTATTCTAATCCACGCATTGTATAAAAAAGCCCCTGCTTATGAAAGTTTTACTCAAGGAGCGCAAGAAGGATTCAAGATTGCAATTAAAATTATTCCTTATTTAATTGCGATAATGGCTTGTACGGCAGCGTTTAGGGCAAGCGGTGCGATTGATGTTATAACCAATATATTAAAACCCATTCTTGATTATTTTAGAATCCCAATTGAAACAACAATTATTATGCTCACAAGATCAATGTCAGGATCGGCAACTTTAGGGGTTTTAGCGGATATTATCAACCAATCGGGAGTTGATTCTTATGCTACTAAACTTGCAAGTGTAATTACAGGAAGCAGTGAAACGACTTTTTATGTTGTTAGTGTTTATTTTGGCGCAATCGGAATTAAAAAGTTTCGACACGCACTTTTAGTGGGCATTCTGGCTGATATTGCAGGTTTAATCCTTGCCGTTTGGGTTTGTTCGATTTTCTTTTTGTAGAATTATTCAAAATATCCGATATAATCAAGATTTCGATAAAATCCTTGATAATCAAGCCCGAATCCGACAATAAATTTATCGTCCACTTGAAAAGCTGAATAGTCGGGTTTGATATCGTATTTTCTTGCGCATTTTTTATCGAATAAAACCGCAAGTTTGACATCCCCCGCACAACAGTTGTGTTCTATAAATTTAACTAAAAAATCCAAGGTTAAACCTGTATCAATAATATCCTCCACAACTAAAACGTTTTCATTCTCAAAATTCGGCAAAGATAAATTAAGGGACTTTACCTCGCCTTTAGATTTAGTTGAGTTCCCGTAGCTTGAAAGTCTTACAAATTCCATCTTTAAGGGCATTTTAAGATATTTTGCAAGCTCGCAATAAAACATTGCCGCTCCTTTAAGAACGCAAATTAGAGTAAGAGGTTTTTTAATGTCATAAGAATTATTAATTTCCTTTGCAAGTTCTTTAATCCTTTTTATTAAGGTTTTATTGTCTATTAAAACCTTTAAATCTTCAATTTTTTTCATATTCCCTCACTCGTTAATTTGTAGCAACTCGAATTAGTAACTTTATAGTTTTCACTTATTTTTTCGCCTAGAATCCAACAAATTTCATTATTTTTGCACAATAGCACAAGTTTATCTTTTTGTTCTTGTTCGATTTTTTCATTAATTAAATAATCTTTAAGTTTCATTGTCCCTTTTAATCCATAGGGTGAAAAAATATCTCCGTTTTTTCTGTGTCGTAGGGTTAAGGGAAAACTAAGATTTAAGTAACAAATATTTTTTTTAGCAGGAGGAAAAAAAATGTCCTCTTCTTTAATTTTTTCGATTTTTTCAATTTTTAATTTTATATCTTCAAAAAAATATTCCCCTGTTTTGTCGATTCTAATTTCAAGAGGATTTTTTTTAAAAATCGTTTCAATAAAAATTTTATTGTCCTTAATTCTTAAAAATTGATTTTTGTTAAGCGAAATTCTTGAGTTTTTATTATTAATAATAAAATTATCAAGTTTTTTAATCGTTTTATAATCTTTTTGTTTTAATTTGTCGTCTAAAAAGTCAATTAAAATTTCAAATCTTAATTCTTTATCTAAAGACAAAAATTTATCTAAGATTATTTTGTTATCCGAAAAAATATCTTTTTTTATCGTAGTTACAACGTTATCGATAATTTTTCTTGAGTTAATCGAAGTTTCAATTAAATTGTTAATGTTATTTAGATAATTTTTATTAATATCCAAAAATAAAGGCAATATTTTTTTTCGAATATAGTTTCTTTTATACTCTATGTTCTCATTGCTTGTATCAACTTTGAATTCTTGATTTTTTTTGCTTAAGAACTCAAGAATTTCTTTTTTGTCGATATCCAATAAGGGTCTATAAAAAATATCTCTTTTTTTAGGAATTGAACAAAGTCCTTTAATCGAGGTTCCTTTAATTAATCTATAAATAAGGGTTTCAACATTATCGTTTTTGTTGTGGGCTAAAAAAACCGTATCTGTTTTTGTTTTTTTAGAAATTCGATAAAAAAAGTCATATCTTAAATTTCTTGCGCAATCCTCGGTTTTTTTTGCGTCTTCGGGCGCTTTTTCAATTAAAAAACGAGCATTAATTTTTGCAGCGAATTTTTTTGTAAATTCCTCTTCAAAAATTGCCTCTTTTCTCCAGTTGTGATTATAATAACAAAGAATTAATTTGAGGTTATATTTTTCTTTTAGTGAATCAAGCACTAAAGCAAGCGCACAGCTGTCCGGTCCTGTTGAAAAGCCAACAAGAACTGTTTTGTTCTCAATTTTGTTCTCAATTAAAAAATTCTCAACCGTTTTAATCATAAAAACTAAAGTACGGGTAAATCCCCTTTAACGTCTGCGACTTTAGCTCCATCCAGATTAAAAGCAGCGCAAAGTGCTTTAGCAGCAGCTTCTGAGTGCTGTTTTTCAACTAAACAACTAATTTTAATTTCACTTGTTGAAATCATTTTAATATTAATTTTTTCTTCTGCTAAAGTGTCGAACATTTTAGCAGCAATGCCGGGTCTATCTATCATTCCGGCGCCAACAATCGAAACTTTTGCAATATCTTCGTCGATATGAATATTGCTTGCATTAAGAATTTTATTGATATCGTCTTTTAGTGCGTTAAATTTTTCATAATCACTTTTAGTAATTGTGAATGCAATATCGTTTGTATTCATTGAATTTCTTGCGTAAGATTGGATAATCATATCAACACTAAGGTTTTGACTTGCCAATAAATTGAAAAGTTTTGCAGCGTTGCCCGGTTTATCCTCAATATCACAAATTACGATTCTAATTTGCGATGAATCACAAGCAAGACCTGTTACGGGTTTATTAAGTTCCATATCCTCTACTCCTATTATTAAAGTTCCTAAATCGTCAAGTTTAAATGAGCTTCTAACCCTCATTGGCATTTTATAAGGCTTTGCGGTTTCAACAGACCTTGGATGAAGAACGTTTGCACCTACTCGTGCAAGTTCCAGCATTTCTTCATATGAAATTACATCCAGTTTTTGAGCCGTTTTAATTATTCTTGGATCGGCAGTGTAAACGCCTTCAACATCTGAATAAATATCGCATCTGTCAGCTTCAAAAGCGCAAGCTAGCGCTACTGCGGTTGTGTCAGATCCGCCCCTTCCAAGGGTTGTAATTTCATTGTCCTCGCAAACGCCCTGGAAACCTGCAATAATTACAATATTTCCTTCGCTCAAATGTTTTTTAACACGGGTTGTTTCAATATCGAGAATTCGAGCGCACATATGACAATTCTCAGTCTTAATCCCGACTTGAAGTCCTGTAAGACTAATTGCTTTATATCCGAGCTCATTTATCGCCATTGCCAATAATGACATTGAAATTTGTTCTCCTGTGGATAATAACATATCCATTTCACGGCTCGAGGGTTTATTTGTAATTTCCTTAGCCAACTTTACAAGATTATCTGTTGTGTGTCCCATAGCTGAAACCACAACAATAACGTCGTTCCCGTTTAGTTTTTCTTTAATTACGGCATTAGCAACATTCTTTATTTTTTCACTGTCTGCAACCGATGTACCACCGAATTTTTGAACAATTAGCCCCATTTTTCATACCTCATTTATAAATTGTTGTTTAATTTCTTCGACCTCTTTATTAGGACCGAATTCTTCTAGTATTTTATCACAAAGTTCTATAATTGTACTATTATTACTTTCTTTGTCTTTAGATAGCGCCATTAATTTAACTAAAAGAAAATCTTTATCGCTGCTGTAATCTTCTTCGTATTTTTCTAATATCGAAAGCGCCTCTTTAGGTTTTTTAAGTTCAACATAACATTGAGCCAG
The DNA here is from genome assembly GCA_947361225.1 of uncultured bacterium. Lineage (GTDB taxonomy): Bacteria > Cyanobacteriota > Vampirovibrionia > Gastranaerophilales > Gastranaerophilaceae > RUG14156. The sequence goes on along the minus strand of CANAIK010000020.1, from coordinate 8,565 downwards.
CGCAATTTGAGATTCTATTAAGTTTTTATCCAATTTGTAAGCTTGTTCGAATTTTTCTTTTGCTCTATGCAATTGATTTGTTTTGCACAAAATTAATCCGTATTGAAAAACTGTATTTGCGTCGAATTTATTTATTTCCCAAGCACTTCTTATATATCTTAAGGCTTTTGTATAATCTTTAATATCCTCAAGATAAGTTCCTGCAAGATTGATATAAGGAGCGGGATTTTGACTATCATATTCAATAGATTTTTCCCAGTATTTGATTGCGTTTTTAATATCCCCTTTTAAATGATACGCACCCGCCAGATTAAAGTATGCTTTTTTTAAATTAGGGTCAATTGAAAGAGCTTTTTTATAAGAATCAATAGCGCAATCATATTTTTCCTTCCTTAAATAAATTTGACCTAAATTATAATAACTCGGGGCAAAATCGGGTTTTAAGACAAGTACTTTTTTAATTTCTTCTTGAGCTTCCTCCAGTGCGTTTGTTTTAATTAGCGCATAAGATAATCCGCTGTGAGTTATAAATTCATCGTCTTTTAGCTCAATTGATTTTTTGTATTTTTCAATTGATTCAGCCCATTTATTAAAAGTTTGAAGTGCAACCCCCCAGGAATTATAGAATTTCCAATCGTTTTTGCAATATTGTTCATATTGAATAAAACTCTCAAGACAATTTTTTTCATCGTTTAAATTAAGATAATTCTCGGTTATTAGAAAATAATTCTCGGTTTTATCCGGATTCAAACTGCAGCTTTTTTTAGAGAATTCAATCGATTCGGTGTATTGTTCAAGTTTTAATGAGCACAAAGCGCATAAATAAAGACAATCAGGATGAAAAGGAGCGAGTTCCAGAACTTTTCTAAATTTATTAAAAGCACTTCTATATTCCCCTTCCTTAACAAGAATTATTCCCCACATTAAAAGAGGCTGGATGTTTGTAGGGTCAATTATATAAGCTTTTTTTAATAATGACTTTGCAGTTTCTTTTTGATTGTTTCGAATGCAAAAAATTCCGTAGTTTAAGTATGTATTTGCATTAGACCTATCTAATCTTAAGGATTTTTCAAAAGCGGACTTTGCCAGCTGAGCTTGTTCAAGTTCACTATAAACTCCCGCTAAATACCCCCACGCTTTTGCGTTGTTTTGGTCTAATCTTACCGCTTTTTTGAAATTTTTAAGTGCAAGTTCGAATTGTCTGTCTTGAGCATATGTAATCCCGATATTCATATAAACTTCAGGATTTGAATCATTCATTAGCACGCTTTGATTAAGTTTTTCCAAGCCTCTGTCTTTTTTCCCGTGGTTAATTAAGAATAATCCCCAGTTAATATAGGCATATGAAGGCAAAGCCGGTTCTTTTGAAATTAATTTGTATTGATTAATTTGTTTGTCAAAATTATCGACTGAACTGATAAGAAAGTATATGTATTTTATTAATTTTGTAAACATTTTATTCCAAATAAACTAAAGTATCTGCTATTTCTCTAATTGCTCCGTCGCCTCCTTGATTTTCGGTTATTTGAAGGTTTGGAACCTTAAAAGGAAGAATCGGGTTGTGGTTTTTGGGAGCTATTCTATAATTAACAAGTTCCATTGCGCTAATATCGTTAATATCGTCCCCAATATACAAAACTTCCTCCGGAGCTAAGTTGTATTTATCCATAATTTCTTTAAGTACAATTCCTTTTTGTCTTATTCCTCCGTGAATCTCTTTAATATTAAATTTTTCTTTAAAATAATTAAGAATATTACTACTTTCCCCTGATATTATACCAAAATTATACCCGTTTTTAATTAGGATTGAAACTCCCATAATATCTTTAAAATTTAATTTTTTTTGGACTTCGTTTTTTTCTGATATATAGATTGATCCGTCCGTAAAGACTCCATCGAAATCACTTATTATAAATTTTATATTCTTAGATAACTTAAGCATTAAAATCTCCTTAATTTCTTTTTTATCGGGATTTCACCATCATAAACTTTTTTTATCCCGTCCCCTAGAAAAATTTTCACGTTTCTAATATCTCGGACAAGTTTTTGGAGCCCCTGGGGTTCTAAACTTGCTGCTTGATCTGATCCCCACAGGGTTCTATCTAGGGTTATGTGTCTTTCAACACTATTAGCTCCAAGAACAACGGCAATGGTTGTGGGAAGAATTCCTTTTTCGTGTCCTGAATACCCTATAGGACAATTGTAGCGCTCAATTAAGCGAGGAATGAAATTTAAGTTAATTTCTTTGTTGTCCGTTGGATAAGTTGAAGTGCAATGATAAATTATTGTGTTATCTAATCCTATAATATCAAGTGCTTTATCGATTTCTTCCATTGTCGACATTCCTGTTGAAATAAGAATGGGTTTGTTTGTTTTTTTAATATGTTTTAATAATTCTAAATCCGTAATGCAAGCGGAGGGGATTTTATGAGCGCAAACGTTAAATTTTTCCAAAAAATCAACACTTTTAATATCCCAAGCGGACGCAAACCAAAGAATTCCCAATTGTGAACAATAATTATCAATTTCTTTGTATTGTTCGAAACTAAATTCAAGTCCACGTTTTAAATCCCCGTTTGTTTCCCCGAAAACACTTTGTCTTGGGGCTTTTAGCTCGGTTTCACTGTAAACATCTTCTATTGTTCTTTTTTGGAATTTAACAGCGTCACAACCGCTTTCTTTAGCGATTTTGATTAATTTTTTGGCGATTTCAACAGATCCGTTATGATTAATTCCAATTTCAGCTATTATAAAACAAGGATGATTATCTCCAACTGTCTTGTCTGCTATTCTAATAGTTTTCCTCATTTTCTTCCTTTAAAAAATCATCAATTTCTTGTTCGTCAAAGTCTTTAATATGGCAAATGTTGTTATTGGTTGCGCCAATTAAACTGTATTTTCCGTTGAGTTTTATAACGTGTAAATTTTTGCCTTGACCTAGTGAAGTTGTCGAAATAACGCTTATTTTATTCGCAATTTCGGTATTGTTCATTTTTACTTTAATTAATTTTTGATAAACAAATCCTGTAATATAAATCAAGCAAATAACGATAAATAACCCTAAAAGAAGGGTGAAATAATTCGGTTCATAAGGATTTTGCGCTAAAACTTCGCTGAGTTCTTCGTTTTGTCTGTACAAATCACTTTCAGCCGAGGCTTTTAATATTAGAAAATTGAGAATAATAAAGAATCTTAACAAATTATCCTCCAAAACTTTGAACTATAATATCGCTTGCCATTGGGACATAGGGTTTTCTTCCAAGGAGCGAAAGTATTGATAAATAAAACAAAAAAAGACTTAAAATAAACCCGGACATTGTAAAACCAAAATACAAGGGGGTTTGATTAAAGAATATTTCAAAAGAATGAGCTATTTTGTTAATAACAGGAATTATACTTAATAAATTGATTGCAATTGAATAAATTAAAGAAATAACAGCAAGAATTATTGAAATAAATATTGCTTGATATAAATTGAAGTTCAAAAATCTGCTTATTGATTTTTTTGTAACATTTGCAAAAACAATCCAAATAATACTAAAAATTCCAAACGTAAGATATGATAGTACGGAAATTATTCTATCTAATAAACTGGGATTCATTATTAATACCTTTCATTTTATTGTCAATGTATTGATTTATAGTTTCAATATAAATAAGTTTGATTTCATTGTCCTTGGGAGCCAGTTTCATTGCTTTTTTGTAGTATTTTACAGCTTGAATATAGTTGTTTGTCATAATATAAGTATTTGCAATAAAAGTTAGAATTTTAGGGTCTTGAGGAAGAATCTTTTGGACAATTCTATAAATTTTTAAAGCCTCGTCAAATCTTTTTTCCTCCAATAGAAGATTTGCAAGCAGGATATATGCATTTGGTTTTTCAGGGTCAATTTCAATTGCCTGTTTTAATCTTTTAATTGCATTGTGCGTATCGTTGTCGTCGCAATAGGCAATTGCACAACAAACCAAAGCCGGATAATAATCCGGGTTAATTTCAAGGGTTTTTTTAAAATATTCCTGCGCTTTTTGGAAATTTTTAATTGCAACATAAGTATTAGCAAGACACAAAAGGGCTTTTTCATCCCTTTTATTAATTTCACAAGCTTTTTGGTAATATTCAAGAGCTTGCAGGTGATTTCCCTGTTTTTGCTCAATATTTGCAAGATTAATATTGTTCTCGCTATCCAAAGGGCTTAATTCGAGCGCTTTAAGGTAGTATTCTTTTGCGGTTTTTAAATTATCGATATCCTGATATAAATATCCTAAAGCGCTATAAATATCGCTTTTTTGAGGATTTAATTCGAGTGCTTTTTGGTAGTTTTTTAGCGCTTGTTCAAAATTCTCAATTTCAGCATAGATATTACCTAAATTGTAATAAGAAGCGTAATTTTTAGGTTCAACAAGAACTGCTTTGTTGTAACATTGCAGTGATTGAGGATACATTTTTTTGTAGAAATAAATACTTCCTAAATTAATTAAAGATTGGAAATCGTTGGGGTTAATTTTTAGAATACTTTGATAAGTTGATAAAGCATTGTTTAAATCATCACTTCCAATGTAATAATTTGCAAGATTTTTGTAGTTTTCGATATCATTAGGATTTTTTTGAATTTTTTCTTTTAATTCCGTAATTATATTCTCTTTAAACAATCTAAAACTCCTAATTATTGAAAACTTTTGTATTCTCAAAAATATATCTTGATTGAGCCAATGCCATATTTTTAAAGGAGCAGACCCCGTTTGTATCACAATCTATTACACCAATGGATTTGAGTCTGTTTGCAACCATTTCATTAAGTTGTGATGTTTTGATAAACAAAGCACAATCTTCATTACAAATTTCATTTCTAAAAGGACAATTTTTCATATACAATATTATACAATAAAATATTTATTTGTTATAATTTATTTTATGAAAAATATATTAATTGTAATTGATGAAATTGAGTTTAAATATTTCGAATTAAACAAACTTGTGACTAATTTTTGGTTGGTTTGGGAATTTTTGAATCGAAACTACAATGTTTATATAACTTTAAAGAATAAATTGTATCAAAAAAACAATATTCCATACGGGCTTTGTTATAAGACAAAATATGAAAAAAATAATATTTTTAAAGATGAAACCCCGCTTAGAATGTGTCTTAATGACTTTAATTTTATCTTTTTTAGACCCGATCCTCCCGTTGATATTGATTATATTAACGCAACTTATATTTTGTCTTATGTTGATAAAAATACGTTTGTAGTTAACTCTCCAAGTGCCTTAAGGGAAAAAAACGAAAAGCTTTATGTTAATGAGTTTCCACAGTTTGCTCCTTGTAATGTTGTAAGTGCGGATGAGAAAATTATTAAAGAATTTTTATTCGAGAAAAAAGAAATTATCCTAAAACCCACAAACCGCTGCTTTGGATCCGGCGTTTTTTATTTAAATTATAAGGATAAAAATATCAATTCAATAATTCAAACGATAACTAACAACAATAAAACCCAAGTCATGGTCCAAGAATATCTCCCTCAAATAAAAGAAGGGGATAAAAGATTAATTTATATTTGCGGAAAAATTTTTGATTATTGTGTTAAGAAAGTTGCAACGAATAATGATTTTAAATTCAACGAACACAACGAACAAACCTTAAAATTTGCGCAATTAACCAAAGAAGAAAAAGAAATTGAAGGTAGAATTAAAGAAAAACTGGAAAAAGACGGAATTTATTTTGCCGGATTAGACGTAATTGACGGCAAAATAATTGAAATTAATATTACAAGTCCCTGCTTTTTTATTAATGAAATAAACAATATTTTTAATATTAATTTTGAAAAAATAATAGTTGATTATTTTGAGAACTATATAAACTCAAGAAAAGACACACTTATTGGCGTTTTGTAATGATTTTGTAACAAAAAAAATTATAAGCGCAAAAAAAATAATTCAGATGTTTTATACTAGTACTATGAATGCTAATTTTATAAATTCGCAAAATAATAACAACTACAACAAGCACAGACTTGGCTATTTACGAAAACAAACACCAAATGAGCAAAACAATACTACTGCAAAAAAATATAACTCACATAGACCCGCACAACAACTAAGTTTTGGCGGGTCTGCGGTTTCATTGAGTCAAAAAGTTGTTGAGAATGCTCCGATTAATAAATTGGTTACTTTTGTTAGCAAAAACGAAGTTGGCTATAATGCAATTTACTCTTTACTTATAGCTGGAATCCTAAAACCCGCTGCGATTATTGCTCAAACTAAAAACGATAAAGAAGACGGCGGCAATAAAGACGGAATTATGATTGCAACAAAAAATTTCCTTCAAGCGTTCATTGGAAGTTTTTTAGGTTTTACAATCGGGGGCGGATTTGTTAAAAAGATTTGGGATAATATTGAGAACAACATTAAAATATTAAATATAAATGACGATAAACTTGAAGTTCGCTCTTATAAAGACGATAAAGTTAAAGATGTTGCAAAAAAAGCACTTGAAGCAAAACATAATAGTTTTTCAAACAGATTTAAAAGAGCTCAAGAAGCGTTCTCGACAAAAAGCGGTTTTGAAAAAATTTCAGGTTTTACAAAAGCTTTGTTTAAAAAAGTAAAATACAAACCTAAGAATAAAGAAACTAATGCAAAAGCAAAAGAAATTATTGATAATTTTAATAAAAACCATAAGGCAATATTTGAAAAAAATTCTAAATATTTAAAAGAATTAGTTGAGAATTATATAAAACTTGATAATAATCCTTGCAGCGCAAGAAACGAATTAAAAAAAGGCTCCCAGCTTTTTGAAGCATTCGAATCTTGTTGGAAGAATTCAACAGGTGCAACTACAACAATAAGCAAAGCAAAAATTTCAAGTTTGTTATTGCCCTCTGTTGCTGCTTTTATAATGGCAAAAAGATGCCTTGAAAAGCAAGATAAAATTGATGAAAAACTTGAGAATACCCCTACTCTTTTATTGAATCCTACATTTAAGAAAGATTTGGAAAAATTTGGTGAATTTTCTTCTAAAAAACAAAAAACTCCATTGGCTTTTAAAGGCAAGCTGGAGTCCGCAATTGATTTTGTAACAAGGGGTGTTGAACACATTGCAATGTCTAAGTTAGGAGAAAAAGTCGTTAAACTATTGCAACATTCTAAAAAACCATCTGTTACAATGGGCGATGTTGAATCCTGGGGTTTAACAGCCTACTGGTTTGGAAGTACCACTTTATCAAAAAGAATTGAACCTGAAAGAAAACTTGGTCTCAATGTTAACACTCTTCTTGTTACTGTACTTGCAACGATTTTTTCACACTTGGTTGATGCGCTAACCGACCCTGTAATTAAAAAGGCAGAAGGCGCATATTTGAATAAACTTGAAACACTTACAAATGATATTAAAAATCTTAAAAAACAAAGAATGAGTAATAAGCAAATAAGACAATATGTGCTAAATTCCACTTCAAAACTCTTTAACGCAAAAGATGTAGCAGATTTGCTTTCCGATAAATCTTTCTTGAAACTGAATGATAAAGAAATGAAACACGAACTTGAAAATCTTGCTTACAAATATTGCAAAAAATTCTCTAAATTTAAGTCATTAACAATTTTCACTCTTGTTGTAAGATTTTTAGTTCCTGTTTATACGGTTAATTTGAGCAAAATTGTTAAAAAGAAAATCCTTGAATGGCAAAAAAGCAAAAAGGAAAACCAACAAGAAAAAATAGCCTCTTAGCGCAAGTTATCAACGTAAATTCTATAAACTTTTCCTTCTTTAACTTTTTTAAAGATTTTTCTGTTCTCTAAATCGCTGTTATTTGTTCTTGTTAAGACAAAAACATTTTTCTTTCTGTTTTTCTTAATAAACTTCATAAGTTCAATTTGATCGTCTTTATTTGTTGCAACAATATACTTTATTTTCTTTTTAGGGTTAAGAATCGAATATTTGGTCGAGAATCCATAAGTTACAATTAAAGAATTTTTTTGTTGGTTAATAAACTGCGCATATTCTTCTAATTCGTCTTGCGCAAAACTTGTGTAATAAGGAATTCCAAATTCACAAGTTACATAAACCGCTCCTAACATTAAAGCAAGGTGCATTATAAAAACTTGAATGAATTTTTCTTTTTTAATCAAAATAAAAGAATACATTGAAACTATAAATACATAAATTAAAGCAGGAATTGCAAAATCCGTTGCGTCATTAATATAGAATTCAATATTATCGGGCAAGATTGATTTATAAACAAATGCAAAAACTAAACCAAGAAAAGAAATTATTAAAAAAAGAATTGAGTTAATATAACTTGAAATTTTTATTTCTTTTGTGTTCTCTTTGTTCTCAATTAATTTATACCACAAATTCCCAACAATTAAAGATAACGCAGGAAAAACGGTCAAAATATAAGGGGGAAGTTTTGTGCTGGCGCTTGAGAAGAACAAGAATGTTGTACAAAAATAAATATAAGCAAAAGTCATAATTTTTTTATCAATTGAATCAAGAATAAAAAAATCTTTAACAGAAGAACTTGTTTTTATTTTTTTAATCAATCTTTTAATGTCTCTTATAAGAACAATAA
>CANAIK010000019.1 GCA_947361225.1 uncultured bacterium | reverse complement strand
AATTTTCAGAATGATTATAAAAACGCAAAATTAATAAAACTTGAAAAAAATTATCGATCCACCGATACTATTCTAAAGGCAGCGAACGAAGTAATTAAGAATAATGAAGAACGATTGGAAAAAAATCTTTATTCAACTAAAGGTGTGGGAGAAAAAATTACACTATTTGAAGCCCAAAACGATTTAGTTGAAAGTAGATATATTGCAAAAAAAATTGAGGAATCAAACTACAAAAAAGAGAATATCGCAATTCTTTATCGAACAAATGCCCAATCAAGGTCAATTGAAGAAGCGATGATGACTTATTCAATTCCATATAAAATCGCAGGTGGGCTAAAATTCTACGATAGAAAAGAAATTAAAGATATTATCGCTTATTTAAAATTAATTTATAATCACTCTGATTCTCAGGCGCTAAAAAGAATTATTAACGTCCCTAAAAGAAATATCGGCGAAACGACCCTAAAAAAATTGGAAACTTTTTGCGATAGCAAAGATATTAACCTTTTTGAGGGTTTAAAAAGGTTAGGGGAAATTGAGGATATTAAAGAAAAAACAAAAGCTCAACTCAATAATTTTTATGCTCTTATTGATGAGTTGACTTCAAGACAAGAGGAATATTCTCTATCCGAATTTGTTTCTTATGTTCTTGAATTAAGCGGATACAATCAAGAATTAAAAAAAGAAGATTCAATTGAGAATCAATCAAGACTTGAGAACTTGCAAGAATTTATTAATGTTGTAGCAGAATTCGAACAAGACGATTTAAACCTTGAACCTAACGATGATTTAGGGATTCTGGGGAATTTTTTATCAACAGTAGCGCTTGTATCAGACGTAGACGAAATTAAAGACGACACAAAAGCCGTTACTTTAATGACCCTTCACGCTGCTAAAGGACTTGAATATCCGGTTGTTTTTTTAGCGGGTTTAGAAGACGGAATCTTTCCCCATACAAAAATCTTTAACAATTCCTCGACAAACTCGGAATTAGAGGAAGAAAGAAGACTAATGTATGTTGGAATTACAAGGGCTAAGGAAAAATTATTTATAACATATGCTAAACAAAGAAAAGTTTGGGGAAACTACCAAAACAATCCAAGAAGTAGATTCTTAGATGAAATTCCCCTATCTTTAGTTGAGGAGGAAATAAAAGATACTCAAATTAAAGATAAATCAAGCTTTTCTGGTGTTGTATCAAAAATCAAACAATCTAAAAATCAAGCAGGCGGTGGTTTTTCATCTAATTTTGCAAGTTCCATTGATAGAATTAAAAAAAGCTCAAATGTCGCTAAAACCAACAACCTTGCTTCAAGTTTGGAAAAAATTAAAAAAAGTTCTGTAGAAAAAACACCAAAAATTATAGTTCAACCAAAAAAACAAGAACAAAAAGTTTCAATTTCCGATATGATTCAAAAAGCTAAGATGCAGGCTCAAAAAAAAGTTGAAACAAATAGAATAGTTGGAGCTATGGCGGTTGGGACAAGGGTTTTTCATTCCAATTTTGGTGTTGGAAAAATTAAGGATGTCTTGAATGAGAACAACTCGAAAAGCTATGTTGTTGAATTTACAAGAGTCGGAGAAAAAACACTTGACGCACTAACAAGCGGGCTTAAAACTTTCTAGGGTTGTAGAATAATGCGCAAGAAAATAAATTTAGTTATAAACGGGATAATATATTCTGTAATTTTGCTTTTTATAAGTCAGCTTATTGAAACTTTTATTGATTATAAAATTCATCCTAATTTATATGCAACATATTCCGCCCCCTGGTATCTGGGGATTTTAATCAAGGGATTTGTTGCGCTTTTTGCTATAATTACGGCTTTTATTGTTAAATTAATTGTTAAAAAATTTATTTAAGAATAAACCCAAGGAAAAAACTTGAAATTATAAAAATGCTTACAAAAAAATAAGTAACTTTGTTAAGTCCCTTCTCAGTTGATTTCTGGGAAGAAAAAAGCTGGCTTGCGGCTCCTATTGAGGCGATTCCATCTCCTTTGGGAGAATGCAAAAGAACCAGAATTATGCTAAAAACAGCGCTTATAATTTGAAGTGTATAAAAAAAAGTTACCATTTATAAAAAATCCTTATTAAAACTCATTTTATTAATAAAATATCACAAAAACTAAAATTTAACAAAAAGTTTTAGTTTATTGTCATCGGATCGAAAATTAATCCAACCCGTTTTTTGCTGGTTGTTAAAATCATAAACCTTAACTAAAACCCAGTTGCCTCGAACTAACCAGGGCGTAATCATTCTTGGAAGTTCTATAGAACCTGTTGTGTTGGTTTCTTTCATTGGAGCTCCGTATAGAACTTTATCCTTTTTTTGAAGGTCTTTAAATAAATATAAACCGTATTTTTTACCTAAGATTCCAAAAAAATCCGTCCAATTGTAGAATTTGTTCTCTTTTTCACTAACCCAACCGCAAATCGGATTCTCGAGTTGATTAAAACAAACCAAACTCCAATCTTGAGATTCATCCAGTGTTGTTAGGAGGGCAATTTTTCTTTTGGTTGAATAGCCTGCAAAAATTTCATCAATATTGCAGTTTTTGTTAATTTGACAACTTGCGCTGTTGTTGTAATCAAAAACCAGCGTTTCTAAGATTTTCCCTTCTAAGGAAGGAGTTTGTCTTAGAACAAGAGGGCTTTTAACTTCAGTGTATCCGATTCCATATCTTCTTAAGGAATTTATATAATAAGGCATTACATCAGCAAGAGCGCTTGTATAAAAATTAATAATTAACAAAAAAAGAATTATAATTTTTTTCATAATCTATAATTCCAACCATTGTTTAAAAAATTCAATCCCCGCTTGCGCACTTTTTTCAGGGTGGAATTGTACAGCCTGCAAGTTTCCTTGTTTTATTGAAGAACAGAATTCAATTCCGTAATTAGTGGTTGTTGCAATGATATTCTTATTTTTAGGCACAACATAATAGGAATTAACAAAATAATAATAGTCGTGATTAAGCTTAGAGTCATCCTTTAGAACCTTAACCTTGTTCCAGCCGATTTGGGGGATTTTTCCTTGTCTAAATTTTTTAACTTCACCCTCTAGAATCCCTAAACCAGAAACATTGGGCGCTTCCTCGCTTTTTTCGAAAAGAATTTGAAGTCCGACACAAATCCCTAAAAAATCCACTTTTTTATCAATTGCGTTCTTTATTGTGTCAACAAGATTGGATTTGTGTAAATTATCCATTGCCTGCTTAAAGTGTCCTTGTCCCGGGAAAATTAATTTGTCGGCGCTAAGAATATCTTCTTTTTTATTCGATAGTTTTGCGCTAATTCCTAAAAAAGAAAGCATATTTATAAGACTTTTGATGTTTCCTGAATTATAATCTATTATTACAACATTATTCATTATAAGAAAAACCGTCTTCTTTCATTCTTCTTATAACTTCCGCTAAATCAGCGTCAGAAGCCACTACAGACATTCTTATATATCTTTTGGCGTTGCTTGAAAAAGCGGTCCCCGGGACAACAACGATTCCTGATTTTTCTAACAATTGATTGCAAAAATCAACTGAATCAGCGAATCTATCGGGAATTCGAACCCACAAATAGAATGTTGTTTTGGGCATTTTAACGTCATAACCCAAAGAAACCAATCCGTTGACAAATTTTTGGATTTTATTCTTAAATTTTTCGTTTTGTGCGTTAATATATTCTTGTCCTTCCCTGCTTTCAAGTAAATCCGCCCCTGCGTATTGAAGAACTTTAAATACGCCTGTATCAATTGTGCCTTTTTCTCTTGCTAACATTGTAATTATTGTAGAATTTCCGCAAGCAAACCCTAAACGCCAGCCTGTCATTGCATAGGATTTAGAAAAACTGTAAAGTTCAATTGCGCAATCCTTAGCGTTTTTGCATTCGAAAATCGAATGTGGTTTGTAGTTTTTATCATAATACATTTCACAATAGGCGTTGTCGGAAATTAAAATTATTCCAAGTTTGTTGCAGAAATCAACGCAATGTTGCAGATATTCTAAGTCACAAGTGCAACCCAGCGGGTTATTGGGGTAATTTATAATTAAAGCCTTAATTTTTTTCTCGTTTAATCCTTGATTCTTTAGTTTTTCAAGTTCAAGATTTAAATCAGGCATATAATTATTTTTTTCGCTCAACTCAATCCCAAAGCTTTTTGCTCCGGCTACTTTTAACATAGAAGAATAAGAGGCGTAACCCGGGTTTGGAGTAAGGATTATATCTTTATCCTCTTCGATTTCAGTCGGATTAACGATTGCTTTAATTAAATTTGCAATTCCTTCTTTGGATCCAATAAGGGAAAAAACTTCGCTTTTAGGGTCGATATCGACTCCGAATCTGTCTTTCATTCTTTTAGATACGGCATTTAAGAACTTAAGTTCTCCTTTAGGAGTGGAATAAGTATGAAGTGAATCAATATTTAAATATTCGATTGTTTTATTAATTACAAATTGAGGAACCGGATCCACGGGCGCCCCCATTGAAAGGGCGATTGGAGAGCGATTTTTTTCTTTTAACATTGGAGTGAGCTCAATTTGTTTTGCTTTAATTTCGAACATAATATAATTGGACATATTCTGAATTTGATTGTTAAATAAAGTTTTTTCCATACTTACCTCTTTTTTTGCTAGATTATTATATCATAAATTTTAAAAATTAAGTAAATTTTTATATAATTTTATTTAAAAAAAGTTCATTTTAGGGTATAATATATAAATGCGAAGTTAAATGCGAAAAAAAGAGAAATCAACGCTAGAAACGGAGAAAACTATGCACATTCACGTTAATGGTAGAAACATTGAAATTACCGATGCAATTAAAGCTTATGTTAAGGAAAAAGCAGGAAAAGTTGTTGCTCATTATGAACAAATTGACGCAATTGATGCGGTTTTATCGGTAATTAAAAATCCTTCCGTTAGTGACTCTCACGTGGCTGAAATTAATTGTAAAATTGACGGTGTCACATTAAGAGTTGAAGAAAGAGCTGAGAATATGTATGCTTCAATTGATTTGGCTTGTGATAAACTTGATAGACAAGTGAAAAAATTCAAAGAAAAGGGTTTATCCAAAGGAAAAGCGGAATCAATTCGAACCACACAAACTTCAATTGAAGAATAAAACAAAAAACAGGGTTTAAACCCTGTTTTTTTAAACCTTATCTAAAATTTTTTCTATTTCTTTAATATCGGAGCTAATTAGTGTTTTTTTGAATTCAAGAATATTGGAAAACTCATCTTCTAGAACTTCAAACATTGGATTTTTATTAATTTCATCTTTTAAGGGAGCTTTTTTATACAAAACCTTGTTAATTCCTTCGATTTTTATTGAACCAACCGATTCTAGGATTTCAAGAGCTATTTGGATAAAAGTTTCACTAACTTGAAGACTCTGCGCAAGTTTTAAGGGCTCATAATTCCCTTCAAGCTTATTAGAGCAATATTTTATCATTCCGCTTAAATATTTAATATAATTCTCAATATTCTCATCCAATTGATAGTTCATTAGGTGGATTTTTTCGGGTTCAAACTCGCTTATAATCCAATCCAGTTCTTCTTTAGAGGAAGGGTAATCGAAAAGCATCAGGGCTCTATATTTTTGTGTTTTTTCAATAAAACTGTCTTTAATGGGTGTATATTTTGACAGTTTTTCTTTAAGAGCCGGATTTTTAACCCAAACTCCGATGCTGAGCCCTGAACTTTCCAAATAATTAGAAATTTGATCAAGAATTCCTGTTTTTTTTCTATGATCAAAAATTTTCAATTTTTTTTGATTTAAATTGATACTATCGCAAAAAACATCGACTAATTCCAATTGCAAACTTTCAATATCATTAAAAACATTGAGTCTTGGATAAAAAGCAATATCACAGTTGGAATTAGGCGGGATTGCAAAGTTTTTTTCGTTCCACTTAACGCAGCTAAATTTTTTATCGTCTTTTTGAATAACGATTCTTAAGTGATTCTGTTCTTTTCCGATTAATTTATATTCAATTAATTGAGCGTTAAACAAACAAAACAAAGGCGGTTCGTTTCCCTGTCCCAAGGGTTCGAGTTTGTTTATTGTGTCAAGTAAACTAAGGTCAAGATTGGAACTTTCAAGTTCAATATCGCAATATAGAATATTGTCTTCGTTATTTTCTTCTTTTTTATCAAGAATCGTTTTTATAAGAGCTTTTTTGACTTCTTCGAATGAAATATTATCTAAATTAAAAGAACAACCCCCGGCTAATTTGTGCCCTCCAAAACCCAGGAATAAATCCTCGTTTTCTTTAAGAATTTCATAAACATTTATTGATTCGTTACTTCTTATTGAGCATCTTGCGTTGTTGGAATCGTCCACGGTCATTAAAAAACAGGATTTGTTAAATTCCTCTACAATTTTTGCCGCTGCGATTCCAATAACGCCAATATGCCAATCAGGATTAATTAGAATTATTGCAGGGGCGTTTTGTTCTTGTTTGTTGTTTTTTATTGTTTCAAGAATCTCGTCATAGGTTTCCTGGCATTTGGATTGTCGAATTTTATTGTAGTTATCCAGTTTTTCAATAATAAAATTAAGTTTTGTGTCATCTTCTGTGTTTAAAAACTCAAAAGACAACTGTGCGTCCGCTAATCTTCCAACAGCGTTAATTCGAGGCGCCAGAATAAAACCGATATCATAACTTGTAATTTCTTTATCCTTTAAATTTTTATTAAGGAGTTTATAAATTGCTTTGTTTGATTTCTCCTTTTTTTTGTTAAGAATTTGAAGTCCCAAAGCAACAATGGAGCGATTCTCGCCCACCAAAGGAACAACGTCTGCGATTGCTCCAATTGCAGCGATTAACAAAAGCTCGTCTTTTAAATCCTCGTTATCAACTTCCTCAAGTAGAATTACAGCAAGTTTATAAGCGATAATCGCTCCGCAATTGTAAGTTAAGGAAGTAATTTTTTCAATCGGCGTATCTTCTTTAATTGCGTTTTTTACCTGCGGGTTAATAATTGCATAAGCCTTGGGGATTTCAGTATCAATCGTATGATGATCCGTAATTATTGTATCAACCCCTAAACTTTTTAATAAATTAACTTCGCTAGTATCCCCCGTAGCGCAATCGACCGTAATTACAAGTTTAATTTGTTCTTTGGATACAAATTTGACAAGTTCTTTAGTGTTGAGCCCGTGTCCGTGGTTAAGACGGTTTGGAATAAAAGTAAGAACCTGAGCGTTTAGTTCTTTTAAGGTTTTATAAAGAATTGTTGTTGAAGTAACTCCATCGCAATCAAAATCGCCCCAGATAAGGATTTTTTCTTCCTTTGTAATCGATTCAAGAATCCTTTCTTTTGCTTTTTTTGCATCCGAAAAAACATAAGGAGAAATAAAATCTTCTTTTTTGGGGTTTAGAAACTCATCTATTTTTGAATCCAGGGTAATATTTTTTAAAGCTAAAAGCTCATCGAGAAGTGAATCCCCGCTTGAGCTTTCAACTTTTGTACTGTTATTTTTAACTTTAATTCTTCGATATTGCATTCTTTTTTTATCTTCTTCTGCTTAGTTGAGCTAAAAGTCTTAATAATTCAAGATACAACCAAACAAGAGTTACTAAAAGCCCGAAAGCTCCGTACCATTCAAAATAATCAGGAATATTGTTTCTTTCTCCCTGTTCGATAAAATCGAAATCAATGATAAAATTAAAAGCTGCAACAGCGCAAATTACAAGACTCACCCCAATTCCAATTAAACCGCCGTTAAAGATTGTCATTGGATGTCCTAATAGCGCACCAATAAAACCAACAAGATAAAAAATTGCAATTGCTGCGGTTGATATAAAAATTACTTTTTTAAATAAAGGAGTTGCGGTAATTATTCTTTGTTGATACATAAAAAGCATTACAACAAGAGCTAAAATCGTTATAGCGAGGGCATTAACAACAATTCCATCGAAAGCTTGATTGTATAAATAACTTATTGTACCAACCAATAAACCCTCACAAACAGCATAAGCCGGAGCCGTAATTTTTGATACTTTTGGTTTAAAACAAGTGATAATAGCTAGAATTAATCCTGCAATTGCACTAACTTTCATTAATAAAAAGCCTTTGTCCATAAAACCTTGTGCGCAAATATTCCAGGTTCCAAAAGCGCAGCCTATAACAATTGCAACCAGAATTAAAGTTTTATTAACTGCCCCTTGAATTGTCATTGGCTTTGAATCTAACATGACATTCTCAGCGACATTTGCTCGTAACATAGGATTTGAAGTCACTTTTTTGCTCCTTTAAAAATCTAACAATTTGAATTATACTATACAATTAAGTGAAAAGAAAGATATTAAATGATAAAAATTGCACTGGAAGGTTTAATTGCGTCAGGAAAAAGCGAGGTTGAAAAGCTTTTAAGAAAGGATTTTTTAGTGGTTGACCTGGACAAGGTTTCAAACACTATTCTTGATAATTCAAAAGAAATTCTTGAGGAATTTAAAACTCTGGATAGGAAAAAAATCGCTTCTGTTGTTTTTTCTGATTCTAAAAAAAGAGAAAAACTGGAGGGGATAATTTATCCTCAATTAAGAATTTTTATTCTTGATTTATTCGATAAAAACCAAGATAAAAGCGCAGTTTTTGTTTCAGGGGCGCTTTTGTACAAAAAAGAATTCGTTGGTTTGTTCGATTATTCAATTTTTGTCGATGCCCCTTATAACTTAAGACTACAAAGATTAATTAAAAGAAACAATTTTAGTGAATTAGAGGCAAAAAAAAGAATGAATGCTCAAATTGATAAGAGCAAAAAAACCGCAAACTATATTATTAATAATACAGGTTCGATTATTGAGCTTAAGAATAATTTAAATGAGGTTTTATTAAAACTTAACTTAATTCAATCCTAATTTCAAAACTCCTATCCCAGGGAAGTGAGTATTTGATTTGTTTAGGATAATAATTTAAATAATGAGAAATTATTATCGCCTTAGAATTAAGCAGGGGCTCAATTTCTTCAAGTTTTTGAAGAAATTGAGGAGCATTGTTTCGAACCTTTTCTCGATAAAGCGCTTGATAAACCCAATCGTCTAAAAGTCTTATAAATTGGACTTTTTTGAATGCTTGGTCATTATAAGTCCCTTTTTTTAGGGCAAAAAACTTAACCTTAGCTACTAGAATCGCACATCCTAAGGTATTAGCACTTGTGTTATAAGCGCAATAGCCAAAAAATCCGTCTAAATCATTTTTTAATAAATTGTCAACAAATCCGCAATCCGCTCCGTTTGCGTTGTTAATATCCGCTATAAAATAAGGTTTTAAAAAGGCAGTTTTATTGTTATTATAATTAACAACATCCCCTAAAACCAAATCCCCTTGCGAATTTTTAAAATTATTAACAATCAAATTTAAGTTAGGATTTTTATTATCAACCTTGCATCCTGAGAGTTCAATTTGACCTAAAACGCAATTAAGAATAGAAATATCCTCGTATTTTGAAATTAAATTTTTTGATTCGGGGTTTATAAATACGGGATTAATTTTTAAATCTCCCTCTAAAGTCCTTGCGATTAAAGAAAGAGGAATTTCATCCGCCCCGGTTTTAATTTTTGCATTGTTAATATTCTCTTTTTTAATAATAGCGGATAGTTCCCTTGCTTCTTTAACGTTGAGCCCAAATTCCGAGCAATCGTCTTTAGATAGAATTAATGTATCAAAAAAGCCGTTTTTTGCTAATTTTAGATAATACTTGTTAATTTCAAAATTTCTTTTTCTTGTTTTTATATAATCCTCAAGAATTTCAGCTGGGATTTTATTAATAACGCAATTTTGGCTAAACTCTTGTTCTGATTTATCTAAATAATAAGACCAATCAAAAATCTTTTTGCCCCACCTATCCCAATAAGGTTTTTCTTCTTCGTTTATGTTGTTGTTCGAAATTCGCATTATTGAAGAAAAAGCAAGGATTTTTTTTGTTTTTTTCGAAATAATATTAAAAAATTTATCAATTCTTTCTTTTATTGTTAAAAAATCTTCCTCGTTTGTTCTTGAAGGAACCAAACCGCCATAGGCAAGTGTATCAAGGGAAATTATAAAAAAATCAACATTATCCAAAGATTCAATAAAAGATAAAAGTTTTTCTTCACTCGTTTTTGTCTTTAATCCTCCAAGAATTGATAAATCAGGTGCAAAAAGTTTGATATTGTTATCGATTGACAAAATATCATAAGCCAAATCATAGCAAATCGGGCGATTATCAATAGGAATTAATGCAATTTTTAACATAATTTTATTTTATAATAAAACTTAACTTGTTGAAAGTATTTTTTGAGATAGAATTGTACTATAAGAAATTTCTTTAGGAGAAAACCCTTGCATTTTAACTTAGATGAAATTGTAAACTGTTTGAATTGTGAAATACTGTATAAAAAAGAATCTTATAAAAACGATATTCTTTTTGAAATTTCAACCGATACAAGAAAACTAAAACCGCTTGATGTTTATCTTCCTTTAAGGGGGGAAAATTTCGACGGGCACAATTTTATCGACAAAGCCCTTGAAAACGGCGCTTTGGGATATTTTACACAAGACAAATTCAAAATTAACAAAAAGGCGGATTTTGTTATTTATGTTAAGAATTCCTTAATTGCCTATTTGGAGCTGGCTCGTTACATAAGAAAAAAAATTAACCCTTTTGTTATTGCAATTACAGGGTCTTGCGGTAAAACTACCACAAAAGAAATGTTAAGCAGTGTTTTTCAAACCCAATACAAAACTCATAAAACTTTGCTTAATCATAACAATGAAATAGGACTTTGTGAAACTTTGTTTACAACCCCGCTTGATACGGAAGTTTTGATTGTTGAAATGGGTATGAGAAACTTAGGGGAAATTGAGCTTTTATCGAATTATTCAAATCCTGATATCGGGATAATTTCGTCCGTTGGTTCAGCGCACTTGGAGCGTTTAGGAACGATTGAGAATATCGCAAGAGCAAAATGTGAAATTGTTACGAATTTAAAAAAAGACGGGCTTTTTATTGGGGTTGATGACGAGAAAATCAAAAAAAATATTAATTATTTAGGGGATAAAATTTTTACATCTTTAAATAATGTTACAAATATTGAAACACAGGTAGATTTAACAAAATTTGATTATAAGGGTGAAACATATAAAATTACCCAACCCGGTGAATATAATATCTCAAATGCACTTTTGGTTATTGAGGCGGCTTTGTATAAGGGAGTTACAATAGAGAATATTAAAAAAGGATTGTTGGATTACAAACCGATTGAAAAACGCTGGGAAAAGACAACTACAAGGGGTTTAACTTTTATTAACGATAGTTACAACGCAAATCCCGAGTCAATGAGCGCTGTAATTAAAACTTTTATGTCCGTTTACAAAAAACCGCAGCTGTTGGTCCTGGGGGACATGGGCGAATTAGGCAAAGATAAAATTCTTTATCACAAACAAATAGGCGAATTTTTATCAAACTTTAAAGACGTAAAACTCTTAACGGTTGGGGTTCTTGCCCGTCATATTGCAAGAAATACGACCCTTGAATCACTTGAGTTTGAGAACAATGAACTTTGTGCTCAATATATTATAAAGAATGTTCCTTGTGACACAACAATCCTTCTTAAAGCCTCAAGGGCAATGAAATTTGAACAAATAATTGAAATGGTGGAAAATTATGATAATGATTAGTGTAGCGGGGTTAATCGCCCTTATTCTTTGTTTATTATTCGGGATTCCCTATATTGATTTTATGAAAAAGAAAGCTTGTGAGCAGTATTTGCGTGAAGAAGTGGCGAAAATGCACGCATATAAAGAAAAAACGCCCACAATGGGAGGTGTTTTTATTGTTCTATCAATAATAATCGCATCTTTAGTTGCACTTTTTATGGCGCAAAAGGTTTCCACAAGTTCCCTTATTGTTCTTATGACTTTAATTTTCTACACATTTACAGGTTTTGAGGACGATATTAAAAAAGTTAAAGCTCAGCAGAATCTTGGATTATCAGCCGGAGCAAAACTGCTTTTGCAGATTGCGGTTGCAATGCTGCCTGCTTTCTATATTATCTTCTCTAATCAAACAGAAGTTTCTTTCCTTAATTTTCGCTTTGACTTAGGCTGGTTCTACCCTGTTTTTGTTGTTTTTATGATGGTTGGAGCGTCCAATGCGCTTAATTTAACGGACGGATTAGACGGATTAGCCTCAAGCTCAGGGGCAATTGCCTTTTTAGCGAGTGCTATAATTTGTTGTTTTAATGATAATTTGGGTTTAGCAATAATTTCAATTTGTGCAAGTTTTTCTTGTTTAGGGTTTTTATATTACAATAAAAAACCCGCAAAAATCTTTATGGGTGACACCGGAAGTCTTGCTTTGGGGGGATTATTGGCAACAATATCAATAATGGGAAAATTCGAACTTTATTTAATTCCTATTGGAATAGTTTTTATTATAGAAACATTATCTGTAATGATTCAAGTAACAAGTTATAAATTATTCAAAAAAAGAGTTTTTAAAATGAGCCCTATTCATCACCACTTTGAACTTTTGGGGTGGTCTGAAAACAAAATTGTTGTAGTGTTCACTTTAATAACTCTAATCTTTTCAACAATTGCAGTGGGATTATATTATTATTTAGGTTAGGTGTTAGAAAATGGAAAAAGAGCTCAAAAACAAAAAAGTATTAATTCTGGGATTCTCAAAAACCGGTTTAAGTGCAGCTAATTATTTTTTAAATAATGGATGCAGGGTTTTTATATCAGAAAAATCACCCGGAAAAGAAAAAGACGAATCTTTAATTAGAGATTTGATTAACAAGGGTGTAAAAATAGAATTTGAGGGTCACAGTGAAGAATTTATTAAAGAATCTGATTTTTGTATTGTGAGTCCTTCGATTCCTCCTCAATCAGAAATTATTCAAAAACTGCAACAAGAGAATATCAAATATTTTTCAGACCTTGAGTATCTTTCTTTTTTAAACAAAGAAAAAATGGTTGTAATAACGGGAACAAACGGAAAAACAACTACAACCGCTTTAGTCAGCCACATTCTATCGAAAAAATACAATGCTCCTTATTGCGGGAATATCGGGATAAGTCCTTTTGAATATATCAATGAAAATCCCGATTATTATGTAGTTGAAGCGAGTTCTTTCCAGCTTTTTTATTCGGATAGTTTAAAACCTAAAATCGCCCTTTTTACAAATATAACTCCCGATCATATATTGTGGCATAAATCATTTGAGGATTATTTTGAATCTAAAGCAAAACCTTTTAGGAACTTAGCTGATTCAGATTTTGCGATTCTTAATTATGACGATGAAAAAGTGAGGAAACTGGGGGATGAAATTAAAGCGCAAACCTATTATTTTTCACTTAATGAGATTAATCAAAAAAATTGCGCTTATATTAAGAACAATAAAATATTTTTCAATGAAGAAGAAATTATCGATATAAACGAACTTCAAATTGTTGGTCCTCATAATCTTCAAAACGCAATGGGGTCAATAATTGCGGCAAAAATTCTCAAACTCGATAATTCTTCAATTAAAGAATCCCTTATAACTTTTCGCTCAATTGAACACAGACTGGAATTTATAAGAACCATTGATAACACTGATTATTACAATGATTCTAAGGCAACAAACCCCGAGGCAAGTGTTGTTGCTATCAATTCTTTTGATAATAAAAAAGTCGTATTAATTGCGGGCGGAAGGGATAAAAAGACAACTTTAGCTGAATTTATTAAAGCAATTAAAGAAAAAATTTCTAAAGTAGTATTAATTGGTGAAGCAACAAACAGATTTAAGAACGAATTATTCGCCCAAGGCTATATGAACACGGTAAACTCAAAAACCCTTGAAGAGGCTATTGATATTGCATCTTTGGATAAACCGGACGTTGTTTTGTTGAGTCCTGCTTGCGCTAGTTTTGATATGTTTGAAAGCTATGAAAAAAGAGGAGAGGCTTTTAAAAACTATGTATTATCAAAGAAATAAATCATTTGAAACCCACACAAATACAACTTATACAAGAACTCCTGCCGATAATATTTTGATTGTTCTTGTGATTTTTATTGTTGTTTTTGGAATCATGGCTGTTTTTTCCGCCTCTGCTCCAAAAGCAATAAGCAGCGGGGATAATCCTTTTTCATACACCCTAAAACAGCTTATCTGGCTTGTTGGGGGGATTGTTGGGGCGTGGTTTTTTTCAAGATTTGATTATAGAAAACTAAAACCCTTCTCGGGGTTTGTTGCGCTTTTTGTTCTTGTCACATTGGCACTTGTTAAGTTTTCACCCTTAGGGGTAACGGTTAACGAGGCAAAAAGGTGGCTTGTAATAGGACCCTTGCAATTCCAGCCTTCTGAAATGGCAAAACCTGCTTTGGTTTTGTATTTTGCAACTTTATTTTCCCGTGATTGCAAGATATTTGATTCAAGAAAATATCCTTTCTATGTAATTTTTGCGCTTATGCTGCTTTTAATATATGCCCAGCCTAATTTATCTATGATAATCCTTTTGTTAACCACATCCTTAGCAATGTATTATGTTTCAGGGGGTTCAACAAAGATTATTTCAGGAGCATTCGGACTTGGCGCTCTGGCTGTTGCAACAACAATAAGAGGATATCAATTGCAGCGTATTAAAGTTTGGTGGAATCCTTTTTCAGATGCCCTTGGAGCAGGGTACAACATTATTCAATCAATGGTTGCTTTTTCTTCGGGCGGGTTTTTTGGAGTTGGTTTTGGAAACTCTAAACAAAAGCTTTCCTGGCTGCCTGAAGGACATACAGACTTCATTTTTGCAATAATCGGAGAAGAATTTGGATTTTTGGGGTGTTTTTTCTTAATTTGTTTATTTGGAATATTTTTACACAGAGGTTTTATAATTGCTAAAAAATGTCCTGATATGTTCGGGAAAATCCTTGCGGTGGGGATTACTTTCTCCATTTGTTTTCAAGCATTCACAAATATGTCCGTTGCAAGTTCTTTTGTTCCTGCAACAGGAATCCCCTTGCCTTTTGTAAGTTACGGGGGATCAAGTTTATTTGTTTCTTTATGTATGATTGGGGTTTTAATTAATATATCTAAAAAACGAGTTCAAAGGATAGTTCATTATGTTCAACAATAGAAAAGAAAAAGTTTATTTTATAACCGGAGGAGGCACAGGAGGACACATTTACCCTGCGGTTGCGATTATAAACGAACTTATTAATGAAGGTGTGGATAAAAAAAATATTTTTTATCTTGGTAATAAAAAAAATCTTGAATTCGAAATAGCAAAAAAATACGGATTTAATTTTTTGAGCTACAGCGCTAAGGGAATGCCTCGAAAATTCACCTTAAAATTTATACTTTGGATGTTCGGACTTTTTGTTTCTTGTCTTCGTGCGTTTCAATATGTTGTAAAATATCGACCAAGTGTCGTTTTTGCAACAGGGGGATATATTTGCGCTCCTATTCTATTTTGCGCTCTAATTTTTCGAATCCCTTATGTATTGCACGATTCAGACATTCAACCCGGAATTGTTACAAGGTTTTTTGCAAAAAACGCCCAAAGTGTTTCAGTTTCTTTTGAAGAGGCGAAAAAATACCTGAATTCAAAAAATATATACGTTAATGGAAACCCTGTCCGACAGGAATTTACAACAATTTCAAAAAAACAAGCAAGAGAAGAATTGTCCTTAAAAGATGCGTTTACAATCCTTATCATGGGCGGATCCTTAGGTGCTCGAACGATTAACAATTCATCGTTTAAAATCCTAAAAGAATACGCAAATAAAGAAAACATCGAAATTATCTGGCAAACCGGAAAGAAAAATTTTGATGAAGTAACAAAAAAAATCTTAGATGAATTTCAGGTTTTGCCCGACAATCTTGTTTTGCAGCCGTTTTTTGATAAAATGTATTTAGCTTTATTATCAAGCGATTTGGTCGTTTCAAGGGCAGGGTCTTTGAGTTTATATGAAATTTTTGAGTCGTCAATTCTAATTCCTTATCCTTACGCAAGTTCGGATCATCAAAAAAAGAACGCAATGAATTTTGTCGAAAATAAAATGGCGCTTATGATTGAGGATAAAGATTGCAACAATGAAACCCTGTTTAATTTGGTTGATAATTTAATGAACGACAAAAAACTTTTGTCCGATTTATCCTACAATGTTTACAAAAGGGCAAAATTGAACGCATCAGTGGAAATTGTTAAACAAATTAATAAGGCAATGGAAAAATGAATAAAGGGAAAAAAATTCTCGAGTCAAGAGAGAAGTTTGTTATAAAACTTGGATTAGAAAGAATCGAAAAAATTTTATCCTTATTAAATAATCCTCAAAACAACTATAAAATAATTCATATAGCAGGAACCAACGGCAAAGGCTCAACAAGCAAAATTATTAATGATATTTTGATTGATAACGGCTTTAAAGTCGGATTATACACAAGTCCCCATCTTTTTTCCTATGAAGAAAGAATTAGGGTCAATAACGAAGAAATTTCTTCTAATATTTTTAATCGTTTGATTGAGGAAATTAATAATTTAGCACTTAATAACGATATTAATTTATCCGAATTCGAGCTTTTAAGCGCTACCTGTTTTTATTATTTTTATATTAAAAAAGTCGATTATGTAGTCTTGGAAACCGGATTGGGCGGGCTTTTTGATGCAACAAATGTAGTGCAATCGAGTATTTGTGTAATTACAACAATAGATTTCGACCATAAAGAAAGATTGGGAGATACAATTGAAAAAATCGCAACACAAAAAGCGGGAATTATAAAAAATGATTCAATTGTTGTTGTGGACAAGGATAATTTAGGGTTCAGCGTGGTTGAAAAAATTGCTTTAGAAAAAAACGCTAAAATTAATCTTGCGCCAATAGTTACAACAGAATTTATCGATAATAAGAATTATTTTTATTGGGACAATAAAAAAATCGAATTCTCGCTTTTAGGTGCTCATCAAGCAAAAAATCTGGCTCTTGCGCTTAAAACAGCTCAAATTCTAGGATTAACAATTAATGAATCTATTTTTAAAAATATTATTTGGAATTATAGAATGCAGTTTGATTCAAGGAAAAAAGTTTTGATTGATTGCGCTCATAATCCAAGCGGAGCGCAAGTTTTAAGAAATTTCTTAGATGAAAATTTTAAAAACGAGAAAAAAACTTTTATTTTTGGTTGTCTTAAACATAAAGAATATAAAAAAATGCTTAAAATCCTCCTTCGGGATAATGATTCACTTTATTTTGTCGAATTCGACCACAAAAACGCTCTAAAACTTGAAGATTTAGATAATGAGTATAAAAAATTTTTGGTGGATACTATCCCTAACGATGGTTTAAGGATTTGTACAGGTTCAATTTATATGTTGGGGGAAAAATTAAACAGTTTTTCTTTTTAAGGCGTACAATCCAACTATAAAAGCGATAAAAGACATTAAAAGTAATATTTTATCGACCCCGTAATTATCCCCTATTAAACCTAAGGGGGCTAAAAATAAAGCGCCCAAACCCCAGCTAAATCCTTGCATAAAACCTGAAATTACCCCAATGTATTTTTGAAGGGCGTTTTGAGCCTGAACCAAAATTACCCCGACACTCAAAAGAATAAAAAATCCGCTTAGAATAAAAAGCCCGCAGGCAAGGATTTGTAGTTTATTCAAGGTTAGAAGAAACATTATTGTTAAAGGAAGAATAGCGAGAAAAGATAGGACAATAACCCCTTTAGCGCCTAATTTTTTCTCGAATTTTGAGCTAAAAATTGTACCTAGTCCACCCGCAATAAAAAACAAAGTAACAACAAGTCCTGTTAATTGAAGGGAAAACCCTTGTTTTTGAAGTAAAAACGGAATATATGTTCCAAAACTAATGCTGACTGCTGATTTTATGGTTGAAATTAACAACAAAAACATACAAGTTTTATTCTTTAATATTTCTTTAATAATGACAAAAAAATTTTCTTTAACATAACAATCTTTAGGGGGCATTTTAGGGACGAAAAAATACATAAAAATAACCGATAATAACCCTGGGATTATTAAGAATAATAATCCGTCTTCGTTTTTTATTTTATATGCTAAAGTTGCAATATAAGGACCGATTGCATATCCAATAGTTCCTAAACCAAGAAAAATCCCCATAGAACGGGATAAATTCGGGTTGTTTTTGTTAAAATCTTTAATTAAAGCACTAACCTGGGGGTGAAAAAAAGCGTTTCCAATCATCCCAAGCAATAAACAGCTCAAAAATAAGGCTACGGTGTTAGTTTTAATAGCAAGAGGGATAAAAATACTTGATAAAACAAGACCCCAGACCATAAAAACCCGATGGCGCAAAAAATCGGCAAAATACCCAAATAACGGCTGCAGCATTGAGGAAACCAAATGTCCAAGAGCAATAATTAGGCTGATTGAGGCAATGTTGATTCCAAGTTTTGTTGTAATAACAGGATACAAAGGAACCAAAAGTGCTGCGTATAAATCGATGTTAAAATGTCCGAAACTGAGCCCAAACAACGCTCTTATTTGTTTATTCATTGTTTTTCCTTAGTGTTTAAAGTGTCTTATTCCTGTAAAAATCATAGAAATATCATATTTGTTGACTGAATCAATAATTTCTTTATCTTTTATACTTCCGCCGGGTTGAATTATTCCACTAATCCTGTTTTGCGCTGCAACCTGGATATTATCAATCGCAGGGAAGAACCCGTCGCTTGCAATAACAGCGCCTTTAGGGGAATCGCAAACCCGATTAAGCGCAATTTCAACGCTTGAAACCCTGTTTGTTTGTCCTCCGCAGATTCCTATTGTTCTTAAATCTTTTGCAACGACAATAGCGTTGGATTTTACGTGTTTTACGACTTTAAAGGCAAAAATCATATCCTCGATTTCTTTTTGCTCCGGTTTTTTCTTTGAAACCACCTTAAAAGTCTTAGGGTCGAGTTCTTTTTTGTCTTTTTGCTGGATTAAGACTCCAAAAGGAGTAAATCTTATTTCTTCTGCAGAATAACTATTAATATAACTGTTAATTTCCTCTAAAGGAGTGTTAACTTTAATAATTCTTAAGTTTTTTTTCTTTTGAAGTTCTAAAAGTGCGTCATTATCGTAATTAGGGGCAATTATAACTTCTAAAAACATAGCGGTAAGTTTTTTTGCTAAACTCAAGTTAACATTCTTTGTAAACGCAACGATTCCACCAAAAGGGCTTATCGGATCTGAATCCAGGGCTTTATCAAAAGCGGATTCGACGTCATAGGATAACGCTACAGCGCAAGGGGTTAAGTGTTTAATAATAGTGCAACAGGGAACATCAAAAAATTCACTAACAAGTTCAAGCGCTGCGCTTGAATCAAGGAAGTTATTATAGGACATTTCTTTACCTTGTAATAATTCCCAATCAAGTTCTTTATCAAAACTGTACAAAGATGCCTCTTGATGAGGGTTTTCACCGTATCTTAAAGATTTAATTTTTTTATAATTATAAGTTTTATAATTCTCTTCAAGTTGGAATTCGCTCGACAGTTTTTTTGCAATTATTGAATCGTATCGAGAAGTCTTAATAAACGCCTTAAGAGCTAGTTCTTGTCTTTTTTTTAAATCGGGGTTTAAGTCGATTTTATAGTCGTTTTTATCAGATATTACAATAACATTCTCATAATTTTTCGCCCCTGCTCTTAAAAGTGCAACGCCGCCAATATCGATATTGGATATAAGTGTTTTTTCATCGACATTTTTATTTAAGTAATCCTCAAAAGGGTATAAATCAATTGCCACAAGGTCGAAGGGAATAATTTCTTCTTGTTGTCTTTCAAGTTTATCAGCTAAGATTCCTGAAAAAATTTTAGGATGGAGCGATTTAACCTTCCCTCCCAATAATTCTTCAAAACCGGTTAAAGTCGAACTTTCGATTGGATTAAAACCTTTATCTTGTAAATATTTATAAGTTCCCCCGGTGGATATTATTTGATAGTCATTGTCAATCAAATTCTTCGCTAAAATTTCGATATTATCTTTATTTGAAACACTAATATAAGCTTTTTTCATTTTTCCCTCCGGATTTAATTGTATAGCAAATAAAGAAAAATAAATAGGGCAGATATTTTTTTATCTGCCCTTTGTTAAACTATATTTCGCAACACTTAAAAGCGAAAGCTTGAATGTGTTTAGTCGGGATATTTAACCACTTATATTCTTTTGTAGTTTGCGTTGTATGACAATAAACTTTAGCGTCTTTTAGGGTGATAATTCCTTCGTAGCATTCTTTTGTATCGAAGATATCACAACAATTGTGAAGTTCCCCTTCAATTTTTAAGTGATTAAGAGAACAAATTAGAATATTTGATTCAACGTGATTGGATAGCTCATAAATAGCATCATAAGTTTTGCACATAAAAAACTCCTTATTATAAACTGACAAATAAGTTTAAACTAAGGTTGTTAATAAAACATTATCCAAAAATTTATTTGCTAATTGTTAATCTTTCCAGGAATCTTGCAAATCGGACAATAAAATTCTCTTCGTTTTTAGAAATTGAATCAACAAGAATTGTTGTCATAGAACATCGAACCCCAACTAAGATATCGCTTAAGGGTCTATCCCCGATAAAAGCGCAGTTTTGAGGTGAAACATTCAAATCCTTGCAAGCATTCAACAACACCAGAGTGTCCGGTTTTTTAGCTCGATAATAAATCGGAACATCGATTTGGGATTGAGCTTTTTTAATATAATTAAGATTTTTGTTGTTGGTAACTATTGCAATTGTAAAGTTTGTTCTTAAATCATTCAAGAATTGCAAGGTTTTAAATGAAAATTTTCCGGATCTTGATTTCATTATAGTTGAATCAAGGTCAAAAAACAGGGTTTTAATTTTTTTTGCAACTAATTCTTGGATATCAATATCATAAATTGATTCAAGATTATAATCAGGTTTTAGAAACATTCTTTTATTCCTTTTGTTCTTAATAACGCCCAATTTGATTCAACTAACCAGTTATTATCACTAAATTCAAAAGTTAAATTGATTGAATCGTTAGTGTTAGCGAGCGTCTGTTCTCCTTTTTTTTCGTGCTCGATTTTTGTAATAATCGCATTTGTCGAATAATTGGGGGTAATAATTTCGACTTCATCGTTTAATAGAACTTTGTTTTTCATTAAAAGTTTATATGTATTATTAGAAATTTTTTCTTCAAAAATTCCTAAAAAATCCGCTCCTGCTAAGCCTTTAGAGATATCATAAGAATAACTTGCAGAATTATTATTCGAAAGGAAAAATCCTTCCGTAAAACCTCGATTGCCCGTTTTTTTGAGCTCCAAGAACGCTTCTTCGGGGTTCATTAATCCGTCTAAGACTTTTCTGTAAGCTTTTGCAACCCCTGAAACATAATAAAGACTTTTTGTTCTTCCTTCAACCTTAAGGGAATCAATCCCGATTTGAGCTAATTTGTTAACGTGGTGAATTAAGCACAAATCCTTGGTCGACATAATATGTGACCCTTTATCGTCCTCAATTATTTGGTATTGTTCATCGGGTCTTGTTTCTTCTATTAATTTATAGCTCCAACGACAGGCTTGGGCGCATAATCCTTGATTTGCTTTTCTTTCGCCCTTGGTTAAATAATCCGATAATAGACAACGCCCTGAATATGCCATGCATTGGGCGCCGTGGACAAATGTTTCAAGTTCAATATCTTGAACTTCTTCTCGAATTTTTTTAATTTGATTAAAAGACAATTCACGAGCAAGAATCACTCTTTTTGCCCCTAAATCTCTCCAGAATTTAACGGCTTCGGAGTTAAGGGTGTTGGTTTGGGTTGAAATGTGGATATCGATATCATTAAGTTTTTTTTGAACGATTCTAAAAATTCCAAAATCACTCACAATAAGAGCGTGCGGTTTTGCATCTTTAATAATATCAATCATTTGATGGAGTTTTTCAATATCTTTATCATAAGCAAAAATATTCAATGTGCAATAAACCTTTTTGCCTAAAGAATTGGCTATTTGAACGCTTTTAGATAAATTATTCTCATCAATTAACTCACCCTTTCGAAGTGCTCTAAGTGAGAAATCAACCAGCCCCAAATAAACCGCATCAGCGCCGTATTGTAGGGCATATTTCATTTTTTCAATACTTCCCGCAGGCATTAATAATTCACTCATACAAAAAGTTTAGCACAAAAAATTTTTTTATGGTAAACTTTAGTCATTATTAGGAGAAAAATTATGAAGAAAATATTATCATTTTTGTTTTTGTTAACTTTAAGTTTCGGGCTTTTCGGATGCACTCAAGAACCCGTTTCAACTGAACCTGTTAAACAAAACGAGGATAAAACAAACCCTGTAGAGGAAGTTAATCCGCCTCAAGATGATAATACAAAACCCCAAAAAGAAGTTTTTAGGGATAATACAAAAAATGATTCTAAATTGAATATCCTAACTTTATTCTCATCCCCCACAACGGGTCAAAACGAGCTTTGGGTGGGAACTTTCCAACTTGTTTTTAATGATATGAAAAACAAAGTTCTAAAATTAAAACAAATTAAATTTGTGGGTGAAGAACCTACCCCCGAGCTTATCGGGTTAAATAACGAGGAATTTAACGAAACAATGCTTAATGAATCCTCTTATTTTACAAGTTATGGGGAAGTTAGTCCTGAGGCTAAAATTAATATCGCTCAAGGAATCAAAAAAAAGTTTAACGAAACCTCGGGAATTATTGATAACTTCGATTGGACAAAAGCTCCCGGAAAATTATACGCTTATGCAATGTTGAAAAAAGAATTTCATTTCTTGGAAGTCTTTGACAATCTTGGAAAATTCCCATTCAATAAATCCGATGAAACTTTTGACTTTTTTGGAATTGAAAAAGAATCAAAATCTGTTCTTGCAACAAATGTTAATGTCTTATTCTACAACGGATTTGACGATTACGCAGTTTCGCTTTTAACTAAAGAAAAAGATATTATTTATTTATATAGAGTTGAATCGGATAAAACTTTTAAAGAACTTTATAGCGAACTTGAAAGAAAAACAAAAAATTACAACGGAAACAAAAATTTTGCCTCAATTGATACCTTAAAGGTTCCTAATTTGAAAATTAAAGACGAAAGACAATACCCCGAACTTTGCAACAAACAAATTAAAGGGACTGATTTAGAATTTTCTCAAGCTATTGAAACAATCGAACTTGAACTAAACGAAAGAGGCGGAAAAGTAAAATCCGAAGCTATGATGATGACAAGATTAACTTCAGTTGGTCCGAGCGCTGGTCCAAAACCCCGCCATTTTAACTTCGATAAACCATTTGTAATGTTTTTAGTTGATAAAGATAAAAAAGATCCATATCTTGCTATTCGAGTTGTGGATTTGGAAAAATTGTTGAAATAAAGTAAAAAAATGAAAAAAATCATATTTTTATCAATATTAACAGCACTATCTTTTTTGGTTTCGGCTTGCAATCAGTCAAAACCGATACAATCTCATTTAAAAGAAGACAAAAAGGCTGAAGTTGAGGTTAATAATGATAATTTAAATATCCTAACTTTATTTTCTTCCCCCTTAACAGGTCAAAACGACCTTTGGGTGGGAACTTTCCAACTTGTTTTTAATGATATGAAAAATAAGGTTCTAAAACTCGATAAAATTGAGTTTGTGGGTGAAAAAGAGACTCCCGAGCTTGTTGGATTAAACAAAGAAGAATTTAAAGAGTCAATGCTTAATGAATCCTCTTATTATACAAGTTATGGGGAAGTTAGTCCCCAAGCACGGGAAAAAATTAGACGTGGGATTAAAGAAAAGTTTAATGAAACCTCAAGTCTTGTTGATAATTCTGATTGGAGTGCTGCTCCAGGGAAATTGTACGCTTATGCTATGTTAAAAAAAGTTTTTAAGTTCCTGACTCCTTTTGATGAACTTAAACAAGCTCCTTTTAATGAATCAAGCGAACTTTTTAGTTATTTTGGGATAGATAATGAATCAAATAAAAAATTGTACAAGAATGTCAAGGTTTTATTCTATAACAGCGAAAACGACTATGGAGTTCAACTTTTAACCAAAGAAAACGACATTGTTTATTTGTATCGAGTAGATAATCCGACTTATTTTAGTTCTTCTTATAAAAAAATGTTAGCGCAAACTAAAAATTATAAGGGCGATAGAACTTTTCAAAGTGTTGATACTTTAAAGGTCCCGAATTTAAAAATTAAAGAAAAAAGAGGATACCCTGAACTTTGTGATAGACAAATTAAAGGATCTGGTTTTTATTTTTCAAGCGCCCTTGAAACAATAGAACTTGAATTTGATAAGGAAGGCGGAAAAGTAAAATCCGAAGCGTTGTTAACATCCGATAACGGCATAATGATTCAGCAGGAACCTAAAAAACCCCGCCATTTTAACTTTGACAAGCCTTTTATCTTGTTTTTGGTCGATGAAGGAAAAACTGACCCTTACTTGGCTTTTTATGTAACAAATCTTAACAGTTTGTTAGAAAATAAACAATAAGGGAATTAATAATATAGAAGGTTGACGTTCAAGGACATAAAACCCCTTGACTGCTCCTTTTAAGGATTAATTGTTTAATCTATGATTAAAAGCTCCCTTAAAGGGAGCTTTTTAGATTGAATTATTTTTGTGCTATAATTAAACCCGAAGATTTTGCGGGAGATTTATATGAAAAAAATCATATTTTTGTTAGTTATATCATTATTTACTTGTTCTTGTATAGCCGGGGATTCAAATTTCGATAAGAAAAATAATTTAAATATCCTAACTTTATTTTCTTCCCCCTTAACAGGTCAAAACGACCTTTGGGTGGGAACTTTCCAACTTGTTTTTAATGATATGAAAAATAAGGTTCTAAAACTCGATAAAATTGAGTTTGTGGGTGAAAAAGAGACTCCCGAGCTTGTTGGATTAAACAAAGAAGAATTTAAAGAGTCAATGCTTAATGAATCCTCTTATTATACAAGTTATGGACCCACAAGTCCTATGGCTAAAGAGAAAATTAAAAAAGGGATTAAAGATAAGTTTAGTGAATCCTCGGATATTATTGATTCTCTTGATTGGAAAGAGGAAAAAGGGCGCTATTATGCTTATGCAATGCTTAAAAAGAAATTTGATTTTCTATTCTCATTCGATGAACTTAAAAAATCCTCTTTTAATCATTCCATTCAAAAATTTGATTATTTCGGGATAAATTCGAAATCAAAAAGACAGCTTTCGGATAATGTTAGAGTCTTATTCTACAACAACAAAAACGATTATGCCGTTTCACTTATAACTAAAGAAGAAGATATTGTTTATTTGTATCGATCTAATAATATTAAAAGCTTAGAATCAGCTTATCAAAGATTGGTGGAAGAAAAAGAGAATTATCAAGACTCCAGATACTTAAAAAACGTGGATACCTTAAAAATTCCGAATTTAAAAGTTAGAAGTAAAAAAGATTATAAAGAACTTTGCAATAAACAAATTAAAGGGACTGATTTGTATTTTTCAAGCGCTCTTGAAACAATCGAACTGGAACTTGATAAAAAAGGCGGAAAGGTAAAATCTGAGGCAATTTTAATGACTGAAGTAATGTCTGCTTCTCCTATTAAAGAACCTAGAATAACTCCACGTCATTTTAACTTCGATAAGCCTTTTGTCTTATTTTTGATTGATAAAGACAAAACCGACCCTTATTTGGGTTTTTATATAAAAAATCTCACAGGATTGCAATAAATTGTAACAAATGGGCAAGTTATAATTTATATGTTATAAATAAAATTATAAGAGGGATAAATGTCTGATTCAATTCAACAAAAAATTCCGGATGAAATTAGAAACATTGCTAAAGTCGGCAATGTTGAAGTTAAGTTGTGCGCTGAATTAGGAAGAGCTAAACTTGCGCTAAAGGATGTAATTGAATATGATTCAGGTTCGATTATTGCCCTTGATAAAACGGAGAATGAACCGATTAATATTTATGTTGATGATATTTTGATTGCAAAAGGAAAAATTGTTGCAATCGAAGACAGCTACGGGGTTCAGATTGTAGAAATATTCGAGAATAAAACTATAGAAAAATAAAAAAATGGTTAAGTTAAATAAATATCGAAAAAATTTTGAAAAAAACGGAATAAGCTTAAAATCTCAGGAAAAATTATTCGCCTCCAAGGTTTTAGTCTTAGGAGCAGGCGGATTGGGCTGCGGTGTTATTGCAAATCTTGTTGCTTTGGGAATCGGACAAATAAGAGTTATTGACGGAGCAATTATTCAAGAAGAAGATTTCAATTGTCCAATTATTCACAAATACAGAAACTTTGGACGAGCTAAAGTAATTTCTGTTAAAGATTGGGTTCTTGAACACAACCCCGATGTTAAGGTTGAACTTGATAAAGTTTATCTTGATAAAAATAACTATCAAGGAGTCATTTCCGATTATGATATTCTGGTTGATTGTTTCGATGATTTGGAATCTAAGTATTTGTTGAATGAAATTGCATTCAAACACAAAAAAATCTTAATCCACGGACAAACAAAAGGCTTTTTTGGACAAGTTACAACTTTTGTCCCTAAAAAAACCGCTTGTTTTAATTGTTTGACTCAAAAACCTCCTTTAATTGAACAAGAAAAATATTCAACCTTATCAAGTGTTGTTAATGTAACTTCGTCTTTACAGGCGCAGGAAGTTTTAAAAGTTATTACAGGTTACGGGGAGCCTTTGTTGAATAAACTTTTAATTTTTGATGGTTTAAAAAGTGAATTCAAAGCAATTCCCTATTCGAAGAATCCGATTTGTAGGTGCTGTAGTATTTATGGATAAACTTAGTATAAGATATATAAAAATCGCTTCAGTTTTTATTTTTGCGCTTATTGTGCTTGCTATGTTTGCTAGGAACCAACTTACGGTTCTGGTTGAGGAAAAAGAACAAGATATCCAAACCGAACAAATATTAGAAGTAATTAAAAAACAAGAAGAGGCTCAAAAAATTGAACAACAACAAAAAGAAGAACAACTTCGTCTTGAACAAGAACAAATCGAACAACAACGACAAGAACAAGAAAGAATTCGACTTGAAGAAGAACAACAATCTATAGAACAGGACGATTATCAAAATAATCAAGAATAATTTTCTCGATATAAGAACAAGCAAGCCCGTCTCCATAGGGATTTATTGCCTGAGACATTTTTTCATATTCAATTTTATCATCCAGCAATTGTTGAACGTTTGAAACAATCGTTTCTTTGTTTGTTCCAACGAGTTTTACCCCGCCAAACTCAAGCGCCTCAGGGCGTTCTGTTTCTTGTCTTAAAACCAACACAGGAACCCCCAAAGAAGGCGCCTCTTCTTGCACTCCCCCTGAATCGGTAAGAATTATTGAGGATTCTTTCATTAAGGTGCAAAAAGGAAGATAATCAAGAGGTTCGACAAGTTTAATTCTTTCGATATTCGAAAGAATCGGACGAACGGTATTTTGAACATTAGGATTCAAATGAACCGGATAAACAACCTGGATATCTTTGTTTTTCTCAACCAATTCTTTAATTGCATAACAAATATTCTTTAAGGGTTCGCCAAAATTTTCCCTTCTGTGGGAAGTTAAAAGAATCGTTTTTAAATTTGGATTCAAATTAAGAAAACTAATATCTGTTTTTTTGTTGTTAATTACATAAAAAAGAGCGTCAATTACGGTGTTTCCGGTTTTGTAGATTCCTTTTTTAATCCCTTGAATTTCAAGGTTCTTACAAGCTTTATCGGTGGGACAGAACATTAAATCGGAAATTGAATCCACCAAAACCCGATTAATTTCCTCAGGAAAAGGATAATCTTTGTCAAAAGTGCGCAAACCCGCCTCAACGTGTCCTATTTTTATTCTTGCATAAAACGCACTTAGCGCACTTAAGCCCGCAGTCGTTGTGTCTCCGTGAACCAAAACAAGATCGGGTTTTTCTTTATCGAAAACTTCTTTTGTCCCTAAAAGAATATCCGAGGACAAATTCCAAAGATTCTGATTCGGTCTCATTAAATTTAGGTCATAATCGGGTTTTACACTAAAAAGTTCAAGAACACTGTCAAGCATTTGTCTGTGCTGGGCGGTAACTATTGTAAGCACTTCAAAAATCGGATTTTTTTCCAATTTTTTTACAACCGGACACATTTTTATTGCCTCAGGACGGGTTCCGAATACAACTGCGATTTTTATTTTTTTATTTGTCATAATATATAAATTCTACAAAGAAAATATCAATTATTCAATTAATTAATATTTGAATAATATACATCAGCTAAATTTTTGATATCATCCATACCTCGAGCCATTCTGTAGCTGTTATCTTCATATAAAAATTTGTGATATGTTAAATTATAGTTATAGTGGATTGCGCAATCAACCCAGATATTCTCTGTAATTTTACCGTTGTAATTAGGAACATTCCAATGATAATAAGGAATCTTATCAACTAAATTATCAACAAAATTTTTTCTTCCGCTGTTTTTTAAATAGCTTTCTCTTGGCGTGTAAGCGTTTGGATGGGTTATAACTTTATGAATTGTATCGGCAAGAGCCTCAGGAGTGAATTCGGGGACATATTCTCCAGCGTTTTCATAAAAAGCCGGATGAGATCCTCTTGTGTATTTGTTAAAATCTTTAAAAACAATAACAGGAACATCGCAACTTTGCGCCTCTTGAATAAAACGATTCTTCCCTTCTAAAAGAGAGCACAAAACCGCACATTTTGCTCTTGAATAATAATTCTTAAGCTCAACGTGTTTTATAAAGGGGTGAAAATTAATATATTTTTCAATATTCCCACCCAATATGTTTTTAAGTGAATCAAGCTGAAACTGGACGTCTTGTCTTAAGTTTGAATAATCAATAGAACCATTATCAAGTTTTTTTATTTCTTTCATTCCAAGTGCGTATTCAACTTTTAAGATTTTATTGTATTTTTTTTCATACGCCTTTAAAGCTTTAGCAAACATTGCAATATTCTTAAAAGAATAGGCTGAGGTTGTGCAGAAAATATCTAAATCTTTTGTGCAGCCTTTTTTTGGTGCCATTATATATTCATTTGCAAAATCACCGTCTTGAAGGGGGATTAAAATGACATCTTTATCGGGATGTTTTTCTTTATAATATTGTTCTTTTTCTTCATTTTTGTAACAAGTAAAATAACAATCCGCCATTTCTGACATTGGATAACTCGACCACATTGAATTGGCTACTGATATAAAAATTTCACTTAATTTTGGAATTTCACTTAGAATTCTATCTACAGCTTGAGAATAGAAAACTCCTTTTATAAATTTTCCTTTGTAGCTTAAAGGCGGAACTACAACCACAAAGTCGACTTTGTTTCTATAATCATCTTTTTCAAAAACGCTTTCGAAAGAATAATTATCAATATCATCCCAAATTTCTTTGATTGATTTATTTGAGAAAGGAGTATTGAAATATTCTTTTGACCATTTGACTTTTTTTTCCGTAAACATAAATTTATAATAAGATATTTAATTCAAAAATTCAAACAAATTAATACTTTTGCTTTAGTTTAGTGTTTATTGTATAATAATATTAAAGAACTAACCAAGGAGGAGTATTTTGGCTCAAACAAGCTTATTTGAAGATGGAAAAATTGTTCCTGTTAATATCCGAGATGAAATGAAACGCTGCTATATTGATTATGCAATGAGCGTTATTGTGGGTCGTGCGCTGCCCGATGTTCGAGACGGATTAAAACCTGTTCACAGACGAATTTTATTCGCAATGAACGAACTTGGAATGAGCCCTGATAAACCTTTTAAAAAATGCGCACGTATTGTTGGTGAAGTTTTGGGTAAATATCACCCCCACGGCGATAGTTCCGTTTATGAGGCCTTGGTTCGTATGGCGCAAGACTTTTCAACCAGATACTTAACCGTAGACGGTCACGGAAACTTTGGATCAGTCGACGGAGACGGCGCTGCTGCAATGAGGTACACTGAAGCCCGTATGCACAAAATTACAACTGCAATGCTTGCTGATATTGATTGTGAAACGGTTAAATTTGTTCCAAATTTTGATGGATCACTGGAAGAACCCTCCGTTCTTCCAACAAGACTCCCAATGCTTTTGTTAAACGGAACTTCAGGGATTGCAGTCGGAATGGCAACAAATATTCCTCCTCATAATTTAAACGAAGTTGTAGACGGGACAATTGCTTTAATTGATAATCCCCAAATTACAACAGAAGGATTAATGCAATATATTAAAGGACCTGATTTTCCTACAGCCGCAACGATTGTAGGAACTTCGGAAATTAAAAAAGCTTATGAAACCGGTCGTGGTTCAATAAAAATGAGAGCGGTTTCAACAATTGAAGAACTTCGTCAGGGAAAAAGCGCAATTATAGTGACCGAAATCCCTTATCAGGTTAATAAAGCCGAATTAATTAAAAAAATCGCAGAACTTGTAAAAGATGGAAAAATCCAGGGGATTTCAGACCTAAGAGACGAATCCGACAGAGACGGAATGCGCATTGTTATTGAACTTAAAAGGGACGCTAAACCCGATATCGTAAGAAACAATTTATATAAACAAACAGCGCTATCAACAAGTTTCGGGTTCAATTTGGTTGCGCTTGTGGGTCAACAGCCAAGACTTTTAAACTTGTATGAAGTATTATCCGAATTTATCGAACACAGGGTAGACGTTATAACAAGAAGAACTATGTTTTTCTTGAAAAAAGCCCGCTCACGTGCTCATATCTTAGAAGGTTTAATGATTGCTCTTAATTCGCTTGATGAAGTTATTGAGTTAATTAAAAAATCTCCTAACACAGAATCAGCTCGAGAAGGTCTAATTAATCGTTTCGGTTTGGATTTAGAACAAGCAAACGCAATCCTTGAAATGCAGTTAAGACGATTAACAGGATTGGAACAAGACAAAATTAGAGCAGAACACGCCGAGTTGTTAAAGAAAATCGAAGAATACGAAGATTTATTATCATCAAGAGAAAAAATCTTAGCTTTAATTAAGGTTGAACTACTGGAAGATAAAGAAAAATACGGCGATGACAGAAAAACCCAAATTATCCCTGAGGACGGGGAAATGAGCGTTGAGGATTTGACTCCTAACACTCAAATGGCAGTTTTTATCACTCGTCAAGGATATATTAAGAGAATTTCTCTTGACACATTCACCCGCCAAAACCGTGCAACAAGAGGAAAAGGCGGAATGAAGACAAAAGACGATGACGATGTTGCACATTTCTTTACGGCAATGATGCACGATAAAGTATTGTTCTTCTCATCTAAAGGTCTTGTTTATTCGCTAT
>CANAIK010000018.1 GCA_947361225.1 uncultured bacterium | reverse complement strand
AAAAAACAAATTAGAGAAGAAGCAAAAAAAGAACTTCAAAAACAAAAAGAAATTATTAAGAATAATTAAATAAAATAGCAATTTTTTTTATTTATTTGTTTTATAATTTACGTAGATAAAAAAGGTTAGGTTTTATGAATATTCAAGGAATTTCTAATACATTAAACAATATTAAGGAAAGCGCTAAAGAAAAAGCAAAAACAGTAGCACAAACTCCTCAAGCACAGGCAATCAAACAAAAAGCCGCTAAAATTGGCGATTCTTTTGTTCAAACAGTTGATAAAGCAATACAATCGCCCCAAGCACAAAGTGCTAAACAAAAAAATACAAAAGGAAGTTAATGCAATAAACAATAATCCGCAAGTTAAAAAGGCAAAACAAGCCGTTAAGAATGCAGCCACAAGTGCGGTTCAAAAAATTAATGAAGTTGCACAAAATCCCAATGTTCAAAATATTAAAGAAAAAGCCGGAGCTGCGATTGAAGAAGTTAAAACCAAAGCTCAAGGAGTTGCACAAAATCCCAAAGTTAAGGATTTAAAAGACAAAGCCGGAGCTACGATTAAAGATTTGACAACAAAAGTTAAAGAAGTAGCACAAGACGCAACAGAAAATATTAAAGATTTTGCACAAGATGCAACAGAAAAAGCCAAAGAAATAACAAAGAATAAACAGACGTCTGAAGAACCGATTAAAAATGCTGCCAAAGGTCACAAGGGCATTATTGCAGGGATTGCAGCGGCTGTAATATTAATCGGTGGAATAATCACAAAAAATATAATTGCACAAAAACAAGAACAAAATCAACAATAACTTATAAAAAATATAAAAAATCGCTTTTTTGTAATTAAAAAAGCGATTTTTTAAACTAAAACTATGGAAATAGAAAAACTAACAAAGACTACAAATATTTTATCAAACCCCAAAATTAGCTCCAATAGCGTGGTTTCATTAGCACTTAGAACTTACGATCAATTTGCATTGGAATCCAATTATTCTAAAATTCAGCGACATATTAAAAAATTGTGTGAAGAAGTTTGGTCTAATATGGGTTTAGATAAAGAAATTATGCCCCTGGTTGAATTTAAACCCTTGCCTCTTAAATGTGCAGCAGGAGCTGATACCCTTAATTGCAAAATTATTTTTCCCGATAATGATATTCAACTTATCCAATACTTAGGACTACTTGGAGGTTCAAAAACAGTACTTGCGCACGAATTACAACATATTAATCAAATGTATGCTATGGCAAGATTTCTAGGAGTTGAAAAACTGGACAATCTTTTGTCTGGTAAAAAAAATCAAAGAATTGATTATGATTTTTTGGAGTTTGTTGTTTCAAAAACAGGGAGAATTGAACCCGGAACGCAAGAAGCAAAATACGCAAAAAAATGCTTAAAGGCTCATATGAGCTATCCTGATTTACTTAAAGATAAAAACCCTATCAAAAATTTAATAAGACAAATTCGCTATTATAATAACTTTTTAGAAAAAGATGCAAGAAAAAAACAAAAATCTTATAGGGAATTTTCTCTTTTTGCTTTATTATTTAAAAAATAACCTTTGATTTTCTTTAAAAATTCGCCAAAATAAGTGGTTGTAATAATTCCTGCTACAAAATAAAAATAAGTTGTTTTAATTGGGTTGTAGAACCAGTATATGTCATTTGCATTCTTAATATCAAAAGAAATTCCTTTAAAAAATAAAATTGAATATGTAATTATATTAAAAACAAGTAAATGATTTGCCATTATATGATAGCTGTTTTTGCCGATTTTTTCGATAAAACTCCAATTTTTTATTTTATCCGAAATTATTTCAACAATAAACAAACTAATCCAAATCCCCGATAAACTTGTTAGAATCGGAACAATCCAGTTATTATATTGACCCCAGACCAAAAGAAAATGAAGTCCGATGCCATCCAGCGGTGAATAATCCTTGTTTGTAAGCCACAAAAGCGACTGAATAACTATAACCAAATAAAATATTTTGGGTTTAAAAATATCAATTCTTCCTTCGATTCTATTTTTATACAAAAACCCTAAATGGATAAAAAACAAAGAAAACATTGATCTTAGAATCCATAAACAAGAGATATTTGTTGAATATTTTTGCAATTTAATAGCTAGAAGCGCTAAAAACAAATAAATTATCAGTTTTATTGAATCTTTAATTTTAATATAGGTTAAAAGTTTGTATATTATTAATGTTATAAATAAGCAAGGAACAAACCACAAAGGGGAGATTAAATCGAGCTGGTGTCCTGTTAAAAAGGGATACAAAAGCTCATTTTTTAAGTTAATATCCATCCCCCAAAACTTTCCCACAACAGGGGTTGAAATTTTTGTTATGATTAAATAGAAAAATGCATACAAAAAATAAGGAACCATTAAACTTTTTACTCTTTTTTTACAATATTCGATAAAAGAATATCTTGGATTAAAAAGAACACCTGCGATAAAGAAAAAAAGCATTACCTGGAAAGAATAGGGAGGAAAAAGAGGAATTAAAGAAAACTCCAAATGCCCTGAAACCACAACCAGGATTGCAAGTGCTTTTAATAAATTAATTTTGTAGTTATAGTTCATTATTGTTCAATTTTTCTTATAACACTACAAGGATTGCCAACCGCAACGGAATTTTCGGGGATATCCCTTACAACAACACTTCCTGCTCCGATTACGGAATTATCTCCGATTGTAACCCCGCCCAAAACTGTGACATTACCCCCAAACCAAACATTATTTCCGATTTTTATAGGTTTTTGGGTTTCTAAGCCCTTGTTTCTTGTTTTGTAATCAAGAGGGTGAAAAGCTGTGTAGAAAGAACAATTAGGACCAATAAAAACATTGTCCCCAAAAACAACAGGCCCCGGATCCAGAATTACAAGGTTGTGATTGGAATAAAAATTTTCTCCAAGTTCGATATTATATCCATAATCACACCAAAAATAAGGTTCGATTGTGAATTCTCCCTTAGATTTACCAAGAATCTGAGTTAGGATTTCCTTTTTTGCAATATTGTCTTGATAAGACATAGAATTAAATTGTTGACAAAGAATCTTGCATTTATTTCTTTGCTCAACCAAATTCTCGTCCAAAGGGTTGTACAAAACCCCGCTTAACATTTTTTCTTGTTCATTCATAAATAAATTCTAACATAAACACTTTAATGTTAAAAAAAATTATATAAATGTAATATTTTTAAATTTCAACATTTGTCTTAACTTATTTTCTATATTATTATTTCTATAATGGATATTGATTATTATAAACTGAACTCTTTTTGCGATAAAAGTCCGGGCGGGAATCCTGCGGGGGTCCTTTTGAGAGCGGATTTTAGCGATTTTGAAATGAAAGAAATTGCCTCCAAGCAGGGTTTAAATGAACCTTGCGTTTGTTAAAAAAATTAACGAAAAAACATTTGTAATAAGATTCTTTAGACCCGAAGACGAGGTTGATTTGTGCGGACACGCTACAATTGGCGCTCATTTTTTCACTCTTAAAACCTTGGATAATAAAAACACGGCTCACACAAGAAACTTTGCGCCTTTGTATGGAATTGAGGAAGAATCCGCAACAGGAGGGGCAAACGGAGCATTGTCGTGTTATTTATTTAAGTATTTAAAGAACAATTTTAACTATCAAAACCTCATATTCGAACAAGGAAATATTATGGGAACGCCATCTTTAGTTTTTGTTGAACTGGAAATAAAAAACGACAATATCACTTGCGTCAAAGTCGGAGGCAATGCAATTTTTGA
Source organism: uncultured bacterium (assembly GCA_947361225.1). Lineage (GTDB taxonomy): Bacteria > Cyanobacteriota > Vampirovibrionia > Gastranaerophilales > Gastranaerophilaceae > RUG14156. The sequence continues at coordinate 29,259 of CANAIK010000018.1, read as the reverse complement.
TGAGAAATTAAGAATAAGTTTAAATTGATTATAATAATCCGAATCTTCTTGTCTGGCTGAAGTTTTTTTGGGTTTACACAGAATTTTGTTTTTTATGAATTGAATTATATCTTTCTCTTATAAGTTTTAGGTTTTCTTTGTAATATGTTGCGCTTAAAACTTCCCAAGGGTAATTTTTTATTATCAAATCGAGAATTTCAATTGCTTTTATGTAATGTTCAATACTTGAATAACTTGACGCAAGAGCATAAGCGATATTTGTGTTATATCCAATATCAAGCAAATTTTTAAGATAAGGAATCGCAGATCTGTTGTTATCTTCTTCCATATAATAATCAGCAAGATAATAATTCGAATTACAGTTCTTTTTGTCAACTTCAACTATTTTTTTATGAGTATTTATAATATCGTCGTATCTGTCAAAGTATCTGTATATAACTAAAAGCGTTTCTAAGAGCTCAATATCTTTAGAATTAATTTTCTGCGCACTAAGAGCGTAGTTTAGCGCTTCATCGTACTCGCCAATTTCAATATTTGCGCTAGCGAGTCTTTTTTTGGGTTCGAAAAAGTTCGCTTTTTTGTCATCCGCTTTTTTGTAAGTTTTAATCGCAAGTTTTGTATAGCCCCTTTTGTTATAAATTTCTGCCATATAATAATATGCAACAGGGTTTTCTTTATTAACTATTTCTCTATCGAAAATTTGAGCTGCCTTGTCGCATTCTTCTTTTTTAAATAATTCTTTAGCCTTATCAATTGATTCGTTTTGATAATCTGTTTTAAATAAAGGATTTTTGCTTTTTTCAATCGGTGCGTGTTTTGTAATTTTAATTTTAGGAGAAAATTTATTTAGAAGAAAAACAATCACCCCTAAAATTAGAACAAAAGACAAATTAATACAACAACCAAAATTAAAGTCTTATTGTTGGGAGTTTTTTGCTTAACCACCTCAACAGTTTTGGTTTCTTGTTCTGTTTCAACTTTTTTTATTTGTTCGTTGCAAAAAGGGCAAATTTCACTATTTTCTGCAATATATTCCCCGCAAACCGAACATTGAATGTTTTTTATTTCATCCATAATTCACCCTTTAATCATCATAATATTTGCAATTTGTAACATCGTTTAAATTAACGCAACTTGTATATCCGTTTCCACAAAAAATATTTTTATATTCAATATCGCATTTGATTTTTCTTTGTGCGTCTGTGCTATCCCAATAATTAAGTACAAAAGCTTGTCCGGGTTTTGCGGTAATTATAGCTTGAGCGGAACATTTATAACTTGGAATATTCTCATCAAATTTTGTAATTTCCGAGTTCTCAACTTCAACATCAGAAGCCAAATCATTAATTTTTCAATAACTGCTTTTTTTTAATTAAATCCCCAAAAGATTCAACATTGAAGAATTGTAGCAATCAGTAAGAATTATTTTAGAATCAAAGTTAAATTTGTTAAAAGATATTTTTTTATATGAATATTCAATTTCAAACGGGGCATCATCCGCTTGAGCAGTGGTTTTACAAACATAGCCATTTTTTTCCTTTGATACTATATCAATATCTTGTTCGTTTAAAACCACATTTTTAATTGAAGGGTATTTTTCTTTTAAATAAGCTGTAAGCTCATCTTGAACTCTATTGGAAGTGCAAGTTGGAATGTAGTTAAAGAAAAAAATTATTAAAAAGATTAAAAGCAGAATTCCTATAACAGAAAGTGAAATAAAGAGAATTTTTTTATCAAAATTAATAAAAAATCATTAATTTTCTGTTTATTCTTAGATTTTTTGGATTCTTTTGATTCAACCAGCCATTCATTGCAAAAACGGCACTTTTTAGCATCTTCTTTAATTTCAGCCCCACAAAAAGGTCATTTTTTAACTTCATTATCCACTTATCTTAATCCCCTATTTTGTTTATATGTTTTAGCTTATCACAAAAAAACTTAAGCGTCTTTGTCACAAACAAAAAACATATTTTTGTACTTACCGTCAAGACTTTTAATTACTTCATAAAGAAAATTAACGTTAACTTCAAAATAATTAGAAGCTTCGTATAAATCTTTAAATTCTAAACAATCGCCATTATCCTTAAGTGCATATATTGCGCCGGGTTTTTTGTATTTACGTTCTAAAGAAGAGTTTTTAACACTTTCTTTTGTTTTTGCCCCAGAAGGCTCATTTTCAGTAAGTTGCGCTAAACTTTTAGGTTTTTCAATTTTATTTTCTTCAACTGTTTTGATTTTGCAAGAATCTTCTTCGGTTTTAAAAATTTCAACAGAAAAAGGGGGATTTTTGGTTTTTTGTTCTTTTTTTACATTTTTTAATTCTTCAATTTGCGCTAAAAGCTTTTCTTTATCCACTTTATGCTCTTCGTTATCGTCTTCAAGCTCGATTTTATACGCAGGAATAAAATAATAACCACCTACAGTCTTTCTTTTTCCTGCAAGACAAGCAGAAATATTTGTAGAAAAAATTCCCAAAGTTTTTGCAGCAGCTGCATTTTTTTCAAACCGAGTTGCGCTCAAATCATCAGCTTTTATCGCATAAATCGCTTTTCTACCAGTGTAGTCATTGTTTAATTTGACGATTTTTGCTTTTTCTCTTAATTCACTAACTTTATTTTTATCAACAACAACCGTGCCGTCTTTTTTTGTTGTTTCAATATCATTTGCAAGCGCAAAACAATAATCACCTGTATATTTTGTGCTTTTGTCCTCGTTTAAACACTTTGCAATACAAGGGTCAGTGATTCCCAAAACAACACTAGCCCTGTGCGCAGAAGGAAACCACGTGCAATTCATTTCTTTATCCACTGCATACACGGATTTTGGGACATTTTTTCCTAAAAACGCTAAATTATAGTTTTTTGCCAACAAAAGTTGATTCATAATGAGATTATTCGTAGCATTATTATCGCTCTGGACTTTTTTAGCCCTTATTTTGCGGTTTTGTGGGTAAATATATATTGTTTTTTATAAAATCTATTCTCATATTGAATTAAAAACACGTAAAGAGTATTATTTTCCATTAATTTTTAAAAAAAATAATTTGCGCTATAAAAAACAAAAATTACATTAATTTATCGTCGGCATATATTCATCTGCGTAATAATAAGGTATTTTTTTCAAATTTATAATTTTATCAGCTTCAATTATAACCCTTTTGTTTGATTGCAAAATTTTATTTTCTAAAGTTTTAAATTCTTCTTGTGAAATATCTTTTCTATCCAATGTTTCTTTTAGCTTAATGTGTTCCCATCTCAATCCCACGGCTGTTTTAATATTTTTTTTATTTACACACTCAAAAAAATCTACTTCAGGATTATTTCTGCAGTTTTCTTCTAAAGCTTTAATATCAACATCAACCGGGGTAAATCCTTCGTAACTGCCACTACCTTGCAAGGAATCTAGTCTATCTATTTTGAATTCAATTAGTTTTATTGCGTTTTCGTCCGCTTCAAGGCCGGCTTGTCTTCTTGATTTCATTTTTCTTGCTTCTTCGAATAATGGAGCCGCTTTATTTTTAATATAATCCTGTGAAGTTATAATTTTATCGGCAGTTTCTTGTCTTTCTTGATCCCCAGGAGGCGTGCCGTCAAATAAAGCATTATTAATATCGTTGGCATTAGCAATGGATTTAGATGATGTAGTATTATTTGAGCTATCAAAATCAGAAAACAGTCCAATAATAACTATAATTGCAATTATTACTAAATATCCACAGCCACAACCGCTGTTTGAATTATTTTTTTTATCATTTTCAGACATTTTTATCCTTCCTAAATTTAACAAACGCACAAGTTTAACGGCTCGCAATTAAAACCCGTTTGATAAATCTTCTAAATGTTCATTTGGATGAAAATCAAAATAATCAATTAGTTTATCTAATTCAGATTTACTACACTTATCTTTTAAATTCGTATATAATTCTTCATCATCAAAATAATCGTAGTTATTTTCATAAACAACCAAACAAGAGGTTGAAACACCTATTTTTTTAGCTAATTTTTCTTCTTTCGGTATTCTTTTTTCTTTATCTTCTTCTGCTTTCTTTTTTGCTTGTGCATTCTTTTCCTGTTGATATTTTTCAAGATTATTATATTTTTCTTCTATTTTTTTTATTTCTTTATCGGAACAATCTTGAGTTTTTTTATCTTTTTTAAAAGAATTAAGACATTGGGTTGAAACCATTAGCTCGTTTGCTTCTTCAATTAATGCTTTTATGTCCAAAACATCCGCATCAATTTTTTTTCTATCTTTTTCATATACCCCATCGCCGTGGTATTTAATACAAACAGTTCCTTTTGCCATATCTGCAGCGCAATTTTCAGAAATTTGATAAGCAGAACCCGTGTTATACATCATTGCAGTGCTAATAAGCTCTTCTGCATATTCGCTTGTTAAACCCGTTTCGTGAAAAAAACAATGACTAAATTCCTCAATTTTTGAATTTCTTTTAGAGCAAAAAGTAGAAAGCCCATAGTCTCTAATATCAATGTTTATGCAATATTCTTTTGAATCTTTGTTTGCTAAATATAGGTACGGGTTTTCATTTTCACTTTGCGTGTTTGAAACAAATTTTTCAAATTCGTCTTCTGAATCTAAAAAAATAATTAACATACAAAACAAAAACAAACCTATTAGAATATATAGGCAGCCAGAAGACTTCTTTTCTTTACCTTGATTTAAATTTTCATCAGTCATCAATTATTACACTCACCAAACCGCTAACTATACCCATAATTAAAAGCACCAAATAAACATTGGCAACTTTTTTATTAAAGTCGGTCAATTGATTGCCATCGGCATCTTTATATTTATTTAATACAATACTAAAATTATCTATAAAATACCAAATTAAACAGCCGCCAAGCGTTAATAGTTGAATAACCCCTATTAATTTATAGCCTGTATAAAATCTGTGTATTCCCAAAAAACCCAACCAATAAGCTAGATGGGCAGTGGTTGTCATCTTTTTCATACTTAGCGCCTCTCTTTTGCTGATAATATTTTACATAAAAATATTTTTATTGTCAATATATAATACTACATTTTAAGGTATTTTGTATTGTTCATATATAGCTATAATACTCTATTATTTAATTATGGAAGATTTAGAATTGTTTAAAAGAATTGCTCATAATATAAAGATTGAACGTGCAATAAAAAGTATGACACAAGCGCAGCTTGCAGAATTAATCGGAGTTCACGAAAAATATATTGGAGTCATTGAAGCAGGAAAACAAAATATAACATTAAAAACACTAAATAAAATAGCAAATTCTCTAAACATTGATATATTAAGACTAATTGACAAAAGAAAATAGTTAAAAAAAGAACAACAAAGAATCGAAAATGAATTTATGAATTTCGGTTCAAAAGTTATAAAAGGGGTTCTAAACCACCCCTCGGTTGATTAAAATAACACTTGTGTCAAATAACACCCAATTTGAGTATTTTATACACTCGATTTGACAATAGGTCATCTTGAAAATGAACCAATTAACTATATTTGTATATAAATTTTTGTCATTGATTTTAAAAAAATAATCTATATCATTACTATAAACTATTGTGCATTAAATTTCAAGTCCTCTTACACTGGGAACTTTCCCTAATTTTATTTTAGGAGGTCATTGAATTTGAGACTAAATCCAACAGAGAGATTGAGTTATAAAATATTATTTCATTGTATAATTATTAATTATTGCAAGTACAGAAAGGAACAATATGACATCAACTAGAGTTGAAGTTTCTTCATTTGTAGAATTAAATCAAGATTTTTTGAATTCAGCACATAATATGATAATTCAAGCATATAAAATCGACACTAATCGCAATGCTACATATACCAGTTTGTCTTATGTTTTAAGCTGTATTTTATTATCAGTATGCTATTTGGAATCATTTATTAATTCTTTTTATTCAAAAATTAATGATATTGAATACGATAAAAATTTAAAGGAAAAATTAGATAAATATAATATTATTCAAAAATTATATAAAGATTTTGATATAGACAGAAAACCAATTTTGGAAAAATATAATATTTTTTTAAAATATACAAAAGGAATTGACATCAATAAAGGAACTAAGATATATCAAAATGCTCAAGCTCTTATAGATTTTCGAAATGAAATTGTTCACTTTAAGGCATATTGGAGTAAAAAACCAAATTATAAAAAAAATAAAAATCCAGAAATGTTATTAAAAAACAAGTATAGAATACTTAGAAAGCAACAAGAATCAAGTGAATTGTTTGGCTTTTGGAGATACCCATGTGCCTGTTGGGTTTTAAATACCGTAATTGATTTTACAGAATTTTTTTGGGGTCAACTATTCCCAAATGAAGAATATATTTATGCACACCATTCTAATGAAATCAAAGCTTCATTAACCAAAATGAAGTGGGAAAGCAAATATAATAATGCAAAATTTGAACGAACTTAAACAATTATAAACTACTTTAAAATATCTATTGAATAACTTAAATTCTTTTATTAATTCTTATTTAATTAATAAAGGCTTTTGTTTATTTTTATTTTTTACCAATTCTCCATAATACTCAAAACCCCATATTTCTCCAGTTTTTGCTTCTTCGCAATAATAATCATCTCCACCTAAACCATTTCCATCACAATTATCTATCTCTAAATAGCCGCCATTTTTAAAATAAATTTTTTGAATATCACCATGCTGTATATCTGCAACAACCTTATAATTTTTACTTGTGCATTCAAAATCGGGACAAGGAAAGGCATACACATATCCTTGATACATTAAATCAGGTTTTCTGAATATGCTTTTTGGATTATCATTTCCCCAGTTAAATTTTTTACATAAGGGCTCAATTATAAATCCATAAGAGAGAATCAATATAAAACTTCCAACAATAATTATTTTAAATAATGTTTCAAAAACAATGCTATTAAATTTTAAACCAGTTTGTATAAATTCAGTATTTTCTTTATAGATTTTTTTGAACCACGTTTCAACATGCGCACATAACAATGGCAAAATAGTCATTAAAGCAGTTATTGTTATGCTTGTACAAACTGGTTTAAATAAAAGTTTAGGCTCTTTTATAGCTTGAATTATATTGACATCAAAAAATAAGGCAGTCAAAAATAACATCATTGGAAATACAAAAACCAAGCTAATAAATATGCAAGCCTTATCATTGTTATTCATTTAAATTTTCTCCAAATTTTATCTTTTCGCTTTATATTTTTTTAATTAATCCCTTATAAAAAGTTCTACACCCTTGTTGCCATAAATTTCAGTATAGTAATCTCTTTTATATAGCCTATTGGTTCTAAAATAGTATTTATTTTTTCATTCAAAATATGTGTCATGAGTTCTTTTTTATAATCTACCAAATGTGAATCTTTAACATATTTTTCTAAAGCATTACCAACACCATTAACCCTATTTCTACCAAAATAATAAGATTTTATAGATATAATAGGGTTTTCTATAAGATTTTTAATTGCAATTAATATATTTGAAGCCATACTTCCCCGCTTTTGTTAAGATAATTATACGTGAAAAAAGAGTTTTTGTATTTATATTAAGTTAAATATTCTGTGTATTCTAAACTATACTTTTCACTATCTAAATTTATATTCATTTGATATATTGGAATTTCTTTTTCTTTTGCAAGATTTACTAAAATTTTTTTATTTATATCTGACATTTCTAAACCTAAGTATATAGCCTTTGGTTTAAGTTGAATTTGTTTAGAAGAATAATTTTTACTGAATGAAATTAAACGCCATTCTTTCTCATATTTCCAGTCCAAAGATTTAGTAATTAAAGATTTTTGCACTATTAATTCATCGTCCATAGGGATTATAGGATTAGGAGATATTAAAGAATATAATTTCATATTTATGGCATATACTAGTAATGAGGTAGCATCAAATCTTTTATCAGAATAACGCACTGGCAATATTCTTTCGCAATGTTTATCTGTACAAGTTTTTTCTTTATCACAATTTATACATGCTCCAACATATTCATTTAAATTATATTCAATAACAAAGCCTTTGTGCGAATCAGCATAATGCGCCCACATAAGAGTTGATGCAACATCTTCGGAAAAACAAGCTATTCTTGGAGATTGTTTTAAATATGCAAATGCTTCATTTTTTGCTAGATCATAAAAATAATCAACAATTGGTTTATTTTCTTCAAAACATTGCGTGATGTTTTCATTTGGAATGTTTTCTATATTTTGAACAAATTTTAATATGTTGGTTTTGTGAGGTTCTTCAATATTAAAAGCATCAAAAATACTCCGATATTTATTTATAAATTCTACAATTTTTTCTTTATGCCTAATATTAAAAATACTACTAAGAAACTTTTCTTTATCAACCTTTAATAGTGCATCGTATGGATCATTAAACGAATATGGTCTAGATAATGAAATAACATCTTTATCAAAATCATTTAAATTATAATCTGTAAATTTTCTATATCTGAATAATTTTTGGGGTTTGATTGAATTTAATAATTTTTCTATTTCAATTATTTTTTCATTTTTTAAAGCGACGTCCATGTATGGACTTATGGTTGTATTGAAAAATAAATCATTAAAATCTTTATACATATTTGCTATATTACTACAAAAATACAATTAGTATTAAACATTGCCAAGGAGAGAATTTTAATTTCCGACTTTTTTGTAAAAATTTCCGACTAAAATTTCAAAAGTCCTGTACCAAATTTCGCATTTTAACCGCCCAAGAACTAAACACGTTCTAAAAGTCGGCTATATAAAGTTTTGAGCCAACTGTCCAAGCTCGGACAAATTTCGACAACACAAGGACTTTTCAAGACAATTAAAATGTGAATTTTGGAATACTTCCGACAGCTAATTTTCAAGCACGCAGGGGGTTTGAGGGGAATTTCGCATTTTAACAGCCCTTTCGCAACTGTCCTGTCAAATAATAACTTGAACTTTTATAATCTTTGTTATTATTGTATTTCGGCGATTGCTTATTTTTGGTGTCTATATCTTAGAACTTCTCGTAGTGTCGCAAAGCACTTATTTTCATAATAAAAGAGACTTTCTTGATGAAAGTCTCTTTTATGGTGGGCCATCCTGGACTCGAACCAGGGACCTCACCCTTATCAGGGGTGCGCTCTAGCCACCTGAGCTAATAGCCCTTAGCAAAATCTAATTTACCACAGAAAAAAAATAAAATCAACTACATTTTTTCTAAAGCGCTAACTCCAATCAAATCAAGCATTTTTGCCATTATGATTCTAAAAGAATTAACTAAAGACAATTTTCTTAAAGAATCTTTTTTATCATCCGACAAAACTCTTGTGTAATTGTAGAAATGATGGAAAGAATTTGCAAGTTCCTGTAAATATTTACAAATCATATAAGGACTTCTATATATTACAGCGTTATACAAAAGAACCTTTCCTTCTTCAAGCTTTAGAATTAAAGATCTGCAAGCGTCGAGTTGTTCGGGGGATAAATTATCAAACAAAGGAAGAATATCGACATTATTATAGAATTCGTCGATTTCCTGTTGGGTAAAAATCGGTTCAAGTTCTGTTTTATTATCAATATCCAATCTTTTTTGAGTTGCTTTTCTTAGAATCGAACAAGCCCGAGCGTGGGCGTATTGAACATAAAAAACAGGGTTTTTATCTGTTTTTGATTTCGCTAAATCAACGTCGAAATCAACCGCAGTATCACTTGATCGCATAATCATCCAAAATCTTGTAGCATCAACCCCGACTTCTTCAACCAAATCCTCAAGAGTTACCATTTTTTTCCTTTTGCCCATTCTCATTTGTTCTCCGTCTTGGATAATATTAACGAGCTGACCTAAAAGGATTTCAAGTTTAGAACTATCGTATCCTAAAGCCTCCATTGACGCTTTAATTCTTTCAATATAGCCGTGATGATCGGCTCCCCAGATATTAATTAAACGATTAAATCCCCTATCAAATTTATTTTTATGATAAGCAATATCTGCCGTTAAATAAGTGTTTTTGCCGTCTGTTTTAACTAAAACCCTGTCTTGGGAGTCATTGTAATCGGAACTTTTAAACCAAGTGGCTCCGTCTTTTTGATAAACCTTTCCTTTTTGTCTTAGTTCCTCTAAGGTTTTATCAACTTCATTATTTTTATACAAATCAAGTTCCGAGAAAAAAACATCAAAATTAGTTCTAAATTTTTTAAGCAATTCTTTTTGTTGATTCAACATATCCAATTTTGCAAATTCGCCATAGGTTAAACCTTTGTTATCTTCGATATATTTTTTAGCGCAATCGATTAAATATTCCCCCGGATACAAGTCTTCTTCAAGTTCAATATTCTCGCCCTTTAGTTGTCGGACACGAATTTCCAAGGATTTTGCAAGTTTATTTATCTGGTTTCCTGCGTCGTTTATGTAGAATTCTTGTGTAACTTTATAATTACAATAATTCATAATCGACGCTAATGCTGACCCTAAAGCCGCCCAGCGTCCGTGTCCAATGTGGAATGGTCCGGTTGGATTAGCGCTAACGTATTCTAAGTTTACCTTTTCTTCCTTTCCAATATCGGTTTTTAGGTAATTTTCTTTTTTTTGCAATATTTCTTCTATAATTTTCCCTAAAAATTCTTTATCGACTTTAAAGTTGATAAAACCCCCGACAGGATTAATTGAGAAGTTTTTTTGCTCAATTTTATCAACAACAGCCTTCGCAATTTCAACAGGAGATTTTTTAAGAATCCTGCTAAGGGCGCTTATATTAATCGCAAAATCTCCAAAGTCTTTGTTTTTAGGACTTTCAGCCTTAAGTTCAAAATCGGTTTCTTTTAATTCAAAAGCTTCAACAATAGCTTTTTTTGTAATTTCAATAAAATAATCTTTTAACATAATAAAAATATTCTAATAAAAAATTAAAGAATTGTAAATAATTTCAATTTTAAACTGTCAAATTTGACTTATGTTTTGTTTTTATTATAATATATAATGCGCTAAAAACTTGAAAAGAAACTTACTATGTCAAGAATCAACGGAATAAATTTTAACTACAGCCTTAACGGCAATAATTTGAAGTTGTACTCAAAAAGGACTTGCTCAGATAATTCCGAGTTATTTATAACTTCAAAACTCAATATGCTATACAAAGAAGCAGTTTCAACAAAAAACATTCACAATAGCAAAAGAAATCTTAAAAAAATGCTTGAAGGCTCTATTTTTGATGAAATTTGCTAAACTTTTTTCTCAATATCCGATTGAATTTCACTGGCGTACTTTAAGAATTTAATTAAATCTTTATACCTTATTTCAGATTCCCCATAAGGAATTGTTTTATCAAAAAGCACTTTTGTGTCGATATTGAGCTCTTTTAACCTCAAAATCGCCTCTTTTGCAAGTTTTGCTTTATAGAGTTTCGGGAAAAAATTAAAAATAATTTTCTCCAAGTTATTAAGTTTATCGAATCCTTCTTTTTTATTATCCTCCAAAGGATTTGTAATCAACTCCAAATCAAAACGATTAATTCTTTTTTTTGGTTGTTTTTTTTCTTCTTTTTCTTTTTTTTCAACAAAAGGGGAATTGGAAAAATCCTCGTCAGCTTCGATATTGAAAAAATTTTCGCTTTCAATATCCGAATTTATAAGCCCGTTTAGAATAAGCTTTTTTGTTAATGAATTATAGATATTTTCATCCATAATAATATTATGCGCACAAAATTAAAAAAATTTTACATATACAAGTACGATTTTTAGATGATATAATACAATAGTTAGTTTAAAGAAAGCATTTTATGTGGGAATATTCAGATAAAGTTAAAGAACATTTTAAAAACCCTAAAAACGTTGGGGAAATTGAAAACGCCGATTGCATCGGTGAAGCAGGGGCGTTATCCTGTGGTGATAAATTAAAATTATATTTAAAAATTGAGAATAACGTTATAAAAGACGCAAAATTCCAAACTTTTGGCTGCGGCTCGGCAGTTGCAGCAAGCAGCGTTTTAACCGAAATGTTAATCGGTAAAACCGTTGAAGAAGCAAAAAAAATTACAAATAAACAAATAGCAGATGAATTGGACGGGTTGCCGCCCGAAAAAATGCACTGTTCAGTCATGGGTCGAGAAGCGCTCGAAGACGCTCTTAAGAACTACTTAGGAGAAGATTGGGGCGAACTTGAGGACGATAAAGAAACCGAAAGTCCGATAATTTGTCATTGTTTTCAAGTTAGCGAAAAAGATATTATTGACGCAATTGAGAACAAAAACGCTAAAACTCTTGACGATATTACAAAACTAACCTCAGCGGCGCTTGCTTGCGGACGTTGTAAGGAAAATATCGAAAAAATCTTAAAAAAATACACCAAAAAAGACCCTGCCGCTTTAAGTCCCGTTCAAAAAATTATTAAAATTAATAATGTGGTTGAAACTGTTATCAATCCTGAACTAAATAAGGATTTTGGCGGAATTGAACTTGTGGATGTTCAAAATAACAACGTTATAGTTAAGTTAACAGGACATTGTTCAACTTGCAACAATGCAAAATTAACTCTTAAAAATTTTGTTGAAACAAAACTCAAAGAACTAGTCGATGATCAGCTAATTGTAAGTGAAGAATAAAAATGGAAATATATTTAGATAACAACGCAACAACAAAAGTAGATAAAAAAGTGCTTGATAAAATGATTCCTTATTTAGAGGAACTTTACGCAAATCCCTCAAGTATGTATAACCCTGCAAGAAAAACCGCTAAAGCGATTGAACAAGCAAGGAATCAAGTAGGAGAACTTTTAGGGGTCAGTGATTCAAGTTCAATAATTTTTACTTCTTGCGCTACAGAAAGCGCAAATACTGCAATTAAAGGGATTGTTTCTCATTACGGAACAAGGGAAAATAACCATATAATAACAACCCAGGTTGAACATCCTTGTGTTTTATCGGTTTATGAAGATTTAGAGCGCAAAGGCTATAGCGCAAGCTATATTGGGGTTAACGAATGTGGGGATTTGAATATTGAAAGTTTATTAAACAAAGTAAACGAAAAAACAATCCTTGTATCCGTTATGCACGCAAACAATGAAACAGGAACGATTTATCCTGTTAAAGAAATTGCAGCTGAGGTTAAAAAAATCAACAAAAATGTGAAATTTTTTGTAGACGGAGTTCAAGCAGCAGGAAAAATTCCAATTGAATTGGATAACTCGGATATTGATTTTTATTCGATTTCAGGTCATAAATTCCACGCACCCAAAGGAATCGGGGCTTTGTATGTTAAAAAAGGAACTCTTTTTGACCCTTTTATCTTAGGAGGACATCAAGAAAACTCACTTCGAGCAGGAACCCAAAACACAGCTTTTATTGTTGGTTTAGGGGAGGCTGCTAAACTTGCAAAAAACGCTCTTGAATTCGAGAATAAAGAAGTTCGAAGATTAAGAGATAAACTGGAATCGGGGCTTTTAGAAAAAATTAAGAATGCAAAACTAAACTCCAAAAGCAGCTCCAGAGTTCCTAATACGACAAATATCGGTTTTGAATACATCGAAGGGGAGCTAATTCTTTTGTATTTAAACGATTTAGGAATTTACGCTTCCTCGGGGAGTGCTTGCACAAGCGGAAGTTTAGATCCAAGTCACGTTTTAAGAGCGCAAAAAGTTCCTTTTACATCCTTGCACGGTTCAATTCGTTTTTCTTTATCTAAATTTACAAAAGAAGATGAAATTGACTACGCACTTATTGAAATTCCCAAGGTTATTGAAAAATTGGCGAGGATTTCGCCTTTTCAAAAAGAATTAAAAGAACTTGGAATGTAATAACAAAAAAATTTCTTGAGGGGTTTTAATTAAAGTACGAAAAAGGAATTTTGTATGAAAATTAGAAATATTGCCCCAAAGCAAATGCATTATAAAGGCGGTGGTCGTCTGCCGGTTTTTGCGATTAACACTAAAGATAGAACAATAAAATATTACAAAAGCTGCGCTGATGCCTCAAGAGATACCGGATTCACTGCAGGCACGGTAAGAGATTGCATTTATGCCAACAAACAACTAACCGGCAGTTTTGATTATGTCTTTATGAAAAAAGACGAGTTAAATATCGAAGTAAAAGAAAACGGGGAGTTAGTTTTTGACGAAGAAGAAATCAAAGAATCCATAATTAAAAAACTTGAAATAATAAAAGAAACAAAACAAAGACTTGAAAAAAATACGATTGTAGGCACTAATCCTGTACCGGTTGTGCTTATGGATATCGAAACAAAGAAAGCTCGCAGATATCCTAACAAAGGCGAAGCTGCCACTGATCTAAGATTCAACAAAGAATATTTAAGAGCAAGAGTATATGTAAAAGGATATCTTATTGTTGATGATAAAAAAATTTTAATCCCGTTAGAAAAAGTTATAAATAAGGAAGGTAAACTCGATAAGACAAAATATTCCCATTATTTGGATATATTGAAACAAAAAGGTTTTAAAGAGGCAACTTCAACAAAAGAAACTCTGCACAGATATGTAAATATAGATACAATGAATGAAAATATTGATGGATTCTACTTAATCGATAAAAACGAAACTGTAAAAAAATTCAAAAACTTAGATTCCGTTTCTTCATTCTTGGATGTCGACAAGGACGTGATTTACAATTGCGTTGAACAAGAAAAATATCGTTGTTCGGGTTTTGTTCTAATCCCGGCTTATTTTTTTGAAAAATCAACCAAAGAAGGAAATATCTTAGATGAAAAATTATTACAAAAAATCGTTTCTATAACAAAAGATTTTGCCACAAAAGAATTTTAACAATTAAACTACAAGAAAGGAATTTTTTTATGAGAATAGCACCTGTAAATTTTTCTAAACCAATGAATTTTAAAGCAGGAAAACCGGTTTTTCATATTAATTTAGAAGAAAGAACAATTGACAAATACAACAGCACAACTGAAGCCTCCAAAAAAACAGGATTTTCAATAAGCATAATAAACGAATGCATTAAAAACGATAGACAATACGGCGGTAGTACAAATCACCTTTTTATGAGGGATTTAAATATTAAAGAAGAAAATGGGGAACTGGTTTTTGACAAAGAAGAAATTAAAGCAAATGTGCTTAAAAAATTAGCTCAAATTGAAAAAAGAAACAAAATCGCAGAAAATCAACGATATGGAAACTCATCAAAAAAACCTGCGGTTCTAATTAATACAGAAACAAAAAAATTCCATATATTCCCAACAAGAGCTGAAGCAGCAGAGGCTTTAAAAATGAATCCTGTTGTTTTATCAGACAAAATGGATAAATATTACATTGTCGATAAAAACAGAATTCTAATTGATGCAAAAGAAATTCTAAATGATGAAAATAAACCGGACAAAACTAAATACAGACCGTATTTGAGTTTATTAAACAATTATTAAATAAATTCAATTATTGCGCAACGATTGTAAAAATTTTGCTCTATATCAAAATTATAAATGACAAAAAAATATTTTTGAATTATTATAATTCAAGGAGTAATTTTATGATTGAGAATACTATTGAACAAATCAAACAGAATGCATTAAATGAAATTAATAATATTGACAGCTTAAAAAGTTTAGATGAAGTTAAGAACAAATATTTATCCAGAAACAGCGAGCTTAATAATTTAAAGAAAAGTTTAAAAGATTTACCCAATGACAAAAAACCAATTATAGGCGCTCTTTTAAACAAAGTTTCACAAGAGCTCAGCTGTTTGTGCAATGAAAAATATAACTTTTTCTATGAAAAAGAACTCAACGAAAAATTACTAAAGGAAAAAATCGACATTACAAAAGACGGCGATTACACTCCCTTAGGAAATATTCACCCCTTAACCAAAACTGTTAATGAAATTGTCGAAATTTTCAATCTTCTTGGTTTTTCTTTAATTGAAGAAGAACTTTCTCCTGAGGTTGAGGTTGAAAAATTCAATTTTGATTTGTTGAATTTCCCAAAAGAACACCCCGCAAAAGATATGCAAGACACATTCTATTGCAAAAGTGCAAAAAATGTCATTCTAAGAAGTCAAACTTCAACCGCACAAGTTCGACAAATGATGCATTCTAAACCTCCAATTAAAATAATCTCTCCGGGACGAGTTTATAGAAACGAATCCGTGAGCGCCAGAAAAAACAATCTTTTCCACCAAATTGAAGGATTGTATGTTGATAAAAACGTAAATATGGCGCAATTAAAGGGTGTTTTGAATGAATTTATAAGACTTTATTTCGGATCATCCCGTCCTACAAGATACAGAAGCAGTTTTTTCCCTTTTACGGAACCTTCTGTTGAAATTGATGTTCAATGTATTATGTGTCAGGGAAAAGGCTGCTCGGTTTGTTCCAACACGGGTTGGTTAGAAATCTTAGGAGCAGGAATGGTTGATCCAAACGTATTAAAATCAGTTGATATCGACCCCAATGTTTATTCCGGATTTGCTTTTGGCATGGGCGTTGAAAGACTAACAATGCTTAAATACGCAATCGATGATATAAGACTATTCTTTAATAATGACGAAAGATTCTTAAAACAATTCTAGATAAATTAAAACAAATTATAAACCAAACCCCACCAAAACTATAATAATCCACAAAACAAAAAATTTTTCGGATCTTAATTTAGATTAGACTCCGAAATATTTTTTTATCACGACAAATGTGGATTATTCCAGGAAAAAATTAATTCGACATTGACATTTCTTTAATAAATATTTGCGCTTTAGCAAGAACCGTTTCTCTAAGAGCTATAGGATCGTTAATTTTAAAATCGAGCTTATTTACAACCTTAGGATCAAATAAAGGATTTGCCATATTAGTTTGAACCAGCCTATCAGCGCAATAAACAATCCCGCAAACCGTTGGAAGAGAGCTTTGCACAGGATCGTGGTGATATCTTATGCAATTGGTTAGAATAACAGGCAGCTGCCACTTTTTAGAAACAAGTGCGCCTAAAACGCAATGGTTTGTCCCAAATTGCATGTCTTCTACATTAACTAAATCAAGATTTCCTTGAGCCGCAAGGTATTTTACCTTAGAATACTTAAGGGGATTTTTAGCATTCAAAAGCATTTTTCCGATATCGTGCAAAAAACCAATAACAAAAGCATCATCCGGGTTAATAACTTTGTATTCTTTAGCCAAAAGCTCACTTGCAACCGCACATTTTATTGAATGCTCCCATAGTTCTCTTGAACCTTGCGCCGTCATCATTGGTTTTAAGGCTAAACTCATAATTATATTCTTAGCTTTCATCATCCCAAGGATAACAAGAGCTTTGTTGATTGATGTAACCTGTTGGCGAAAACCATAGAAAGCAGAATTCACAAGACTCAAAGTTTTAGTTGCAATTGCTTGATCCACCTGCATTATTTTTCCTAATTCCGCAATCCCTGTTGAAGGATTTTTTATAACACTCAATGCCTTAACCATAACATTAGGCATTGGAGGAATTTCTTTAAATTCTGCTACAATTTTTTGTGGATCAAGTTTATTTGGATTATTATTATTCATTTTCTACACCTGCAGATGTTTTTTGATACTTAAAAAACTACCGACCGAACTAAAAGCAACACCAAGTGTTAATACACTAAATAATACGGTAAATTGTGCCAAGGGGTCAATGGATATCATTAAAAATTCGTGCATTTTTATGATATAACTTTGAACAATATCAATCGGAATAATTGCAATTAATGCCCCCAAAAAGCCGTATATTGCGCCTTGAAGGATTAAAGGAGCCTTAATATACCAATTCGAAACCCCCATTAAACGCATTATTTCGATTTCTTCTTTTCTGGATTGAATTACAAGTTCAATCGTATTGTTGATTATTGCAATCGTTAGAACACATACTATGATTACAAAAACAACCGTCGTTGTATTAATAATGGCGTTAATCATTTCAAATTTAGGAACCAAATCCTTAGCATAGCTTGTATCGTCGATTCCATCGACTTTTTTTAGCTCATTCATAACAGATAGGATATTTTTCGTATCGTCAAGCTTTACGTGAATTGAATTAGGCAAAGGATTGGTAATATCAGGAACATCGATTTCTTTTCTAAGTTGAATCCAAGATGCCTCTTTTGAAATAAAGGTGACTTTTTTAACGTGATCCAGGGTTTTAACCTTGTTAATCGTTGCCCCGATATCGGCACTTGGCGCTAAATAAGCGCTAATTTCAAGAGCCGAACCCATTGAGTTAACAAATGTGTTAAGTGCTAAGGTTACTCTAAAAATTGACCCGAAAATCGTTAGAATTGCAGCAATTGTTGTAATAATCGCAATATTAACAATCCCTGCCTGCGCAATCCCTTTAACCGTTTCCATGGCGATTCTATAAGTTATTCTAACTTCACTCATCCAATCTTTAGGAATGTGTGATTTTACTTTTTGTTTTAAATTCTGGCTTTTTTGTCTTCTAATCATATGTTCCTGCTTGAATATCTCTTACAACTTGACCATAATCAAGGGTTATAACTCTTTTTCTAAAATAATTAACCATTGCTTGATCGTGGGTAGACACTAAGATTGTAATTCCTCTTTGGTTAACTTGTTCTAGAATTTGCATTACTTCAAGAGAGTTCTTAGGATCCAAATTTCCCGTAGGTTCGTCTGCAATTAACAAAGGAGGTCCGTTTACGATAGCCCTTGCAATTGAAACCCTTTGTTGCTCTCCGCCCGACAGTTCACAAGGTTTGGATTTAAATTTATCTTCTAAACCTACAACCTTAAGTGCGCCCATAACACGGGATTCAATTTCTCTTGATGAAATTCCCATTGTTCTTATAACATAAGCAATATTATCATAAACCGTGTGGTTTTGAAGAAGTTTGTAGTCTTGAAAAACTATTCCCATGCATCTTCTCAAACTAGGGATTTTATTAGGGGATAAATTTCCAATATCAATCCCCGCAACATAAACATTCCCTCTTGTGGGACGTTCCTCAAGATATAACATTTTCATTAAGGTTGATTTTCCGGCTCCCGAGGATCCTACCAAAAAAACGAATTCACCGGGTTGAATATGAAGATTAATCCCCCTTAGCGCATATTTATTTTTATATTGTTTAACTAAATCTCTAACTACTATCATCTTACATCCATAAATTTAATAATTTTTTCATAAATTTTAGTTCCCGTAAGTCCGTAGAACTCCATTAGTTGTCTTTGTTCGCCAGATTGACCGAAAGTGTCTTCCGTTCCGATTCTAAGGACTTTAGTAGGATAATTCTCACTCAAAGATTCACAAACCGCAGAGCCCAAACCGCCAATTATACTATGATTTTCAACAACTATAACTTTTTTTGTTTTTTTAGCACTTCCAACCAAACTAATAAAATCAAAAGGCTTAACAACAGGATAATGAAGAATATCCGCCTCAATTCCAACCTGAGATAGTTTTTGAGCCGCAATTAAAACTTCGCCTAGCGTTTCGCCGTTGGTTACAATTGTTAAATCTTTTCCGTCTTTAATTTTTAAACCGACTCTGGGGTTGAATTTGTATTCGTTTTTATCGAAAATTGTTTTTAGATTCGTCCTTGGAATTCTAATATACATTGGACCCTTGGTTTGAGCGGCGTATCTTATAACTTCTTCTACTTCAGTGCAATCCGAAGGTACAATAACTTTCATATCAGGAATAGATCGCATAAAAGAAATATCTTCAAGCGCCTGATGGGACGCACCGTCTTCCCCGACAGTAATTCCGCCGTGGGTTGCAACGATTTTAACGTTAAGTTTTGAATAACAAATCGTATTTCTAATTTGATCCAGACAACGAGCCGTTGCAAACATTGCAAAAGTGCTTGCAAAAACCGTTTTCCCGCCATAAGCCAGTCCTGCTGCGGTTGTTATTAAATCTTGTTCTGCGATTCCACAATTAAAAAAACGATTCGGGAATTTGTCTCTAAATTTACAAGTTTGGGTAGAACAGGACAAATCGGCGTCCAATACAACAATATTAGGGTTTTTCTCACCTAATTCCGATAAAGTTTGTCCGTATATATTTCTTGGAGATTTAATTTCATCAACTTTACTTAACATAATTCCTCCAGTGCAAGTTTTAATTGCTCGTCGTTCGGGGCTTTTCCGTGCCAGGAGGGATTATTCTCCATAAAAGAAACGCCTTTTCCCTTAATTGTATTTGCTATTATCGCAAAAGGCTCATTTGCTTTTTTTGCCTCCATAAAAGCGTTTTCAAGCTCTATATAGTTGTGTCCGTCGATTGATTTAACCTTAAATCCAAAGGCTTCGAGCTTTTTATCCAAAGGATC
Source organism: uncultured bacterium (assembly GCA_947361225.1). GTDB lineage: Bacteria > Cyanobacteriota > Vampirovibrionia > Gastranaerophilales > Gastranaerophilaceae > RUG14156. Next base: position 9,000 of record CANAIK010000018.1, on the reverse strand, counting down.
AAGGGATTTAATATCGCAAACGGATCCGTCTATTTGTAAATTATTTTTATCAATAATAACAACCAAATTGCTAAGTTTTTGGTTATTAATATTCATTAAACTTTCCCAAACACTGCCTTCTTGCATTTCACCGTCACCCAAAAGAACAAAGACCTTGGATTTAATCTTATCGAGTCTTAGAGCGAGTGCAACTCCAGCGCCGATTGAAAGTCCTTGACCCAAGGATCCTGTTGAAACTTCAATCCCCGCTAAACCAACTTTAGAACTGGGATGACCCTGCAATTTAGATCCCAGGATTCTAAAACCCATAAGAAGACTTTTTGAAAAATAGCCAAAATGAGCCAAAGTAGCATAAAGCGCTGCACTTGCGTGTCCTTTAGAGAGAATAAATCGGTCTCGATTCTTAAAATCAGGAGATTTATCCCAATCAACAGGAACATTAAGAATTTTTTTATACAATACAACCAAAATATCAACACAAGATAAAGACCCGCCGGGATGTCCGGATTTGGCATTGTGAATCATTTTTAGGATATCTTGTCTTATTGAATCAGCTATTTTTTTCAATTTTTTGACCCTTTATTATAGTATTTATTATACACTTGATTACAAATAATGGCAAAACAGGAAAAATTCTTTTAAGTCTTTTTGGCTCTAAAACCGTTCTATAAAGCCATTCAAGCCCTAATTTTTGAAATATTAACGGAGATTCTTTTGTGCATCCTGAAAATACGTCGAAACTGCCTCCAACTCCAACAAAAACGCAACCTTTAAGGATTTCTTTTAATTTAACAATAATTTCCTCTTGCTTGGGTGAACCTAAGCCAACTAAAAGAATTTGAGGACTTGAAAGTTTAATTTCCTCAATAATTTCCTCAATTGAATCAAAATATCCGTTTCTAACATAACAAAAATTTAGATCGGGCAATTTTTTTAAAAAATTTTCCTTAGCTTTTTTTATAACTTCTTCTTTAGCGCCTAAAAAACCAACTCTTAGCGATTTTTTCGCTGCTAAATCCATTAAACAACGGGAAAAATCAACCCCCCTTATTTGATTTTGGTTAATTTTCTGCATTTTAAGCGCAATTCTAACCCCAACCCCGTCGGGAATATTTAGGTCGGATTTATTTAGAATTTCAAAAAAATTTTTATTCTTTTGAGCATTCATAATCATTTCAGGATTAATTGTAACTATATGAAAATTTTTATTATCATTTAGCGCACTATAAACGCTGTCAAGCGCAGTTTCGCAATCACATAAATCAACAGGACAGTTTAATACATAAGTTCTATTCATAAATTTATAGTATCATAAACATTAAATTTGACTAACAAGTATTTGTTTATTAAAATTTAATTAAAAGATTTTTTATTAAAGGAATTATAGATGAAAAAGTGCGTTGCTGTAGTAGGATGTGGAATTTGGGGTAGAAATATCGTAAGAAATTTTTACAATTTGGGTGCTTTGCATAGTGTTTGCGATTTGGATAATGAAAATTTAAAAATGATTGAGGAACTTTATCCTGATATTAAAACAACCCAAAATTTTGATGAAATTCTATCCAATCCGGAGATTAAAGCACTTTGCGTTGTAACCCCGAGTCATACGCATTTTAATATCGTAAAAAAAGCACTTTTATGTCATAAACACGTTTATGTTGAAAAACCAATTTCAACCTCAGCCCTTGAAGCTAAAGAACTTAAGGATTTAGCTCAAAAAATGAATGTTAAACTTCTGGTTGGACATCTTTTGTTGTATCATCCTGCTGTTAACAGACTTAAAATGCTTATTGCTCAAGGGGTTTTAGGGGAAATTAAATACGCTCAATCGGATAGGTTGAATATTAACTATTACAAAAACGACAGAAGTGTTATGTGGGACCTTGCTCCCCACGATGTTTCAATGATAGCGCACGTTACGGGAAAAGCTCCCTTAAAAGTATTAAATGCTGTCGGGGTTGCAAGTGAATTTGAGAATATTTGTGATATTACGCATTTAACAATTGAATTCGAAGACGGATTAATAGGACAAATTTCAGACAGCTGGATTCATCCCACCAAAAGGGTTTCGCTTTTAATTCGTGGCGATAAAGCAACGGCAATCCTTGACGATACACTTCAAGAAGGAAAACTAAAGGTTTATGACAACAAAAAAAGCTCCCATAATGAAATTGAAGTTTTTGATTACCTTGAAATCGAGCCATTAAAGCTCGAATGTCAACATTTCTTAAATTGCATTGAAAACGATAAAACTCCAAGATCAGACGGTGAAAACGGATATATGATTGTAAATATTCTGGAAAGTGCCGAAAAAATAATGCTTGGAGAAAGAAAAGAAAAACTGGATAACCACGAATTCAAATTATCAAGATCAAAATAAGCCTTTATTTGAATGTCTTGTATTTTTATACAAACAATCCCCGAAAATTTGAGCAGAAATTTTTGAATTGTTGTCAGGGAGCATATAAGGAAGATAAATACAGGTTTGATAATTTCCATAGGAACTACCAAACAAATAATTAAGCAAATTTCTTTGTTCTTCTTTAGAATCTTTAAAATTATAAATTTCTTCTTCAACAGGGATTTTTATTAAATTTTTTCCCTCGCTAAACTGAGATAAAAAACAGTAAGAATCGGATTCTTGAGGGTTATAATCGCTTAGTGCGCTAAAAGGAGCTAAATAAAGATTACAATTCTCACTAACTTCCGATTCAATATATTTATAATCCGAAACAACTTCATTTAAACTATTGCCGCCAAGAGCAAGGTCATCAATAAAAATAATGTTTTTATTCTTAATAACTTTATCGGGTTCAAAATTAAAAATAACATTCTTAGGATTAATTTTATTACTTCTTAAAAACATATAATTAATATAAGCCGTGCTTTTTTGAGCTTCCGGGATATAATACAAGTTTCTTTTAGTTTTATCAGCACAATTTTTTATTTGTTTAAATTTATCAACAGATAATTTTTGCAATCTTAAAGGAGAGAAAAACTGAGCGTTCATATCTAAATATTGGGCAATTGCCCTAAGGTTATCATTTGAATTTTGTTGTTTTTTATTAGCATATTTTTCAATTGTAGCTTTAATTGCAGAAACATCGGGTGTTTTTGATTGAAGATTTTTTACAATCCCCGATTTTAAATCCTGTTCGTTTTCGGGAATATCTTTTTTAATAATAACCAGCCTTTTACCTTTAAAATCGGAAATTTTTTTAGCCCTTAAAAGAAAATCCCCGTTAATTGCTTCATCAAGATTAGCTCCGTCTTGAATTTTTTCAATAACACTCTTAGCGCAATATTTTAAATACCCCGATCCGACCAAAAAAGAATTATTGTAATAAATTCCGTCTTTTCCCTTGATTTCCGATCCGTCTAGATAATATAAAGCTTCGGTGGCATCAAAATAACATTGCGCCATAAAATTGTTTTCGAATTCGTTGTTCTCGAATGATTTTAATAAATTGTCATCAAGAAAAGCTCCATATAAAGAAGTTTGATATTTTTCGTTTAAATTAAATTTTTGATTAAGAATATAATCAAGACTGTGGTTAATATTTAAAGTTGGATAAACATAAGACATTATTTTTGCTTTGTTCTTATCTAAAGTTTTTTCGATTGTTTCAATTGAAGAAAAACTGCTAAATTGAGTTAGTTTGTAAAGAACTTCAAGAATTGTCTTTTTGGGCGCCTTGGTTTCAAGTTCAAGCTCTAAAACCAGTGAATCAATATCTTTTTCAGTGGGATTAAGAGCTTGAGAATCCAATTTTTGTACTAATTTTTGACAAAAAGAATCAATATTAGAATAATCGTCAATTAAACCGATATTCTCTTGTTTTATTACAGGCTCAAATTTTTTCACCCCTAAAAAAGCAGGCAAGGGATAACCAGGCAAAAAATTTGAATTTTTTTGAATTAAAGGTGTTTTTGTATAGCTCAAATTATCTGTTTTTCTTTTGTTAACAGACTTGTAGCAAATTTTAGGACAATTTTTAATTGAAATTATATTCATAGACAAAGAATATAAACCACAAAAATTTAAAAATTTGCCCTAACTATAAATTTGATTAAGTGCGTTAAATATAGCTTTAACATTAGCTAGAGCGGTCGATGTATCAATTGCCCTTCCTATAATTTCACCTTTTTTATCATCAAGAATTGAAATTGCACTCATTGCTTGAGCTTGAGAGCTATCTTTATCAGCGTCTATTGAATATTGTTTGTAGTTGGATAACTTAACCTCAAATCCGATTTTTTTCAATGCGTTTAAACAAGCATCCACAGGACCATTTCCCAATCCGATAACTTCTTTTCTTTCGTTTTTAAAGTTGAAAAATAAATCGAAAACCCCTTTTTCAACTTGTTTAAAGGTGATAAGTTCAAAAGGACCCTTAATGTTGCAAATTTTATCTAAATACAAATTTAAAACTTCCTTAGGAGTCAACTCGCCCTTTGATTGCGCAATTTGTTTTGCAAAAGGAGTCAAATAAACCGATTCTTTAATTGTAATAGGATATTTTAATCCTTTAATAATATCGTAAATCGCAGTTTTTCCGGATTGAGAAGTGAAACCGATTTTCTCATCGTCATATCGACCGATTAAAGTCGGATTAATTGGTCGATAGGCTCCGAATTCAAAATCTTTTGTTTTAATTGCTCCGTCCTGATGAATTCCGCTTCGATGCGCCAATGCTTCAGGTCCAATCAGAGGAGCTTTTTCATAAATTTTCACTTGAGACATTTGAGATATAACAAGAGCTGTTTCATAAAGTTTTGATAAATCAATTCCGGATTCAACCCCGCAATTGTGAAGTGCTGTTGCAACCTGACAAAAATCAGTATTTCCCGCCCTTTCGCCCAATCCGTTTAAACAGCACTCCAATTGGGTTGCTCCTTTAAAAAACCCTTCAACCGTTGTTGCAGTTGCCATTCCAAGATCATTGTGATTATGCAAAGAAATGATAACGTCATCCCCAAGAGCGTTTTTAACACTTTCAACCATAGCTAAAAATTTTAAAGGACGATATCTTTCAACCGTATTAGGAAGATTTATTGTCTTTGCGCCTTTTTTTACAATTTCTTTTAAAACTTCAATTACAAAATCAAGATTATTGGAACAATCTCCAAAATGTTCAACCGAAAATTCAATATCAACAGTTCTTGAGGCGTTTTTAAGCTGACTGCAAGCATATTCAACCGCATCAATCGCCATTTTTGCAACGTCTTCTTTTTGTTTATTTAAAACGTGTTCCATATGAAAAGGGGAAAGCGTTATAAAAGTATGAATTCTGGATTTTTTTGCATCTTTTGTAGCAAGAATCGCTTTATCAATATCGCTTTTATTAGCACGAGCCAAAACGGACACAAGGGTGTCACCCGCTTTTTTGGACAATTCCACACAACATTCAAAATCCATTTTAGATGACGCAGGAAAACCAATTTCAACAGCAGGGATATTAAGTTCCGTAATTTTATCGAAAACAAAGAGTTTTTCTTCTAAACTCCAGGGCTTTTTTAAAGATTGATTGCCGTCCCTTAATGTAATATCATAAAAAAAAGGTTTTCTTTGCATATTCTTAATATCCTTAACTATTTATTTTTTAAAATATTTTGCTATAATAGATTTTAGTCCAAACAAGACTTAGGGGTCAATGATTTGTTATGTAAAAAAATGTAAAAACTACAATTATAACTAGCAAATTTTTACTTTCAGCATATTTAAATAATTTGGATTTTACAAAAACTATGAGAATAAACAGCATTAGACAACAACAGAATTTTAAAGGAGGAGCAGCAGACACTGCGCTCAATTTCATCTCAAAACATCAGGTTGGAATTGCAGGACTTGCGGGAGCTTCGGTTGTTGCGCAAAAAATTGTAATGTCGAGCGCAGAAGCGGTAGTTTCACCGGCTATTGATATCGGAATCGGTGAAGTTATAACAAAAGCAACAAACGAAAAGGATAATAGAACAAGACAAAGTTCTAAAACCCAAGCAATAAGAACCCACGCTCAAGCAGTCGGCGGAACAATTACAGGGGTTGCAATAAGAGCTTTATGCATATTTGCCTCTACTTTATTAATGTCAAAACTGGGAGAAAAAGCCGGTTCTAAAATAGCCGATATTATTAATCCTGAAAAATTAAGCAGTGCGCAAAATTTATATAAATATAAAGAAAACGCAGAGGCTTGGGGAAAATCAATAGGCGGCGCAAGTGCAATTTTGGTTATGATGTTTACAAATTTCTTGTTGGACATTCCTTTGGTTAATTATATAAACAAAAAAATAACCAATCTTGTTTCAAAAAACACCTCTAATGATAAGGAGGTAAAAAATGCCTGATTTTTCTAAAATATTAGAATCTTGTAATCCATCTAAAAACGCAGGAAAAGCACTGCTTGTCTTAAATGCTGCAGGAATGATTTTTGCTGCAATTAGCAACACTTGCGCTGCTGCGGTTGATAAAAATACATCCAAGGAAGATAAAAAATTCCTTGTTCCCGCTGGAGCCGTTACAGGGGTAGCAAATATCGGTATTTATTATTTAATGACATCTAAAATCATTAAATTTTTACAAAGAGCAGCAGAAAAAATCGAAATTAAAGACGAGAATGTTCTCAAATTTATTAAGAAAAAAATCGACAAAAAAAGCAAAGGGTTATTTAAAAAAGACGATAAATATATCCAATCAATGAAAGATACCTTTTTTGAAGGTGGAAAATTAACCGATGCAGCAATTTTTGAAGGTAAAAATTTAACCGATGCAGCAAGATTGGATTACAAAAACAGTCTAAAAGCCGGTACAGGTGTTTTAGGAGCATTCATCGGAGCTGTTGTAGGATGCGCTGTTCTTACTCCTATTATTCGTGATGTTAGCGCTTATTTTGTTCAAAAACACAGGGAAAAAGAAAACCCTTCATTGGAAGAAAAACCGTATATGCCTTATTTTGATCCGAGTCATTTAAAACCCGGACAACTCATTAGAGCAAACAAAAAACCTTTAACAATGAAAAATTATATGGCATTTACAAATAGCAATAATTTAAAAGTTTAACATTTGTTAACATTTAATCCTATTTAACAAAAAATTTCCTTCACAAGGTTTATAATAAAAAACAGTTGTGTTGTAAATAGAAAGTAGGATTAAAATTATGAAAATCAACTCAATTCAAAACCAAAACGCATTTAAGGGTGTAACAGTAACAACATCCTCCAAAAATTCAGGAAAACAAATCCGTGACAACGTAATTATTCCTTTTAGAGAAACGGCGCAAAAAATTAGCGACAAAAAAGGTTCTCGCTATGCTGATATTATTGATACGACCGAAGTTTTTGTTGCGGCGGCAGGAAAAGGCAAAAGATGTTTGCCATTAACTCATATGCAAGGCGATGATGTAACAAAAGTTTATTATGGAATCCCTGAAGTTGATAAACAAGGTAAAGCAACAGGAAAAATGCTTTATGTTCTTAATATTCCAATGGCAAGCGCTGCTCCTTTATTAGACGAAGACGGATTAAAAACCGTTAACGCTCCTGTTGCAAAAGGAAGTTTTGCTGAAGTAATTTCTTTTGCGAAAGATAGAAGAGAACAAGGCTTAGAACAAAAAGACATTATCTTTATGTGCGGAGACAATTTCTTTGGAGTGCAAGGCGAAGACGAAGAATTCGAAATACTTGACTACCTAAGAGATGTAATTAAAGACGACTCCAAAGTTCTAGGTTTAGTTGGAGTTAAAAGAACCCCCGAAGAAACAGTTAACAACTTTGGGTGTCTAAAAGCCCTTCCAACAGGAAAAGACGACATCTACAAACTTGACAAATTCCTGGAAAAACCAAAAACAGTTGAACTTGCAAAAGACTTTGCAACAGACGATGGAAACTGTGTAGCAAACACAGGAACCTTTGTAATGAAAAAAGAAGCAATGGACTGGCTATTAGATAAAATCGAAGAAGATCCGATGTTTATTGCAAGAGACGACAGTGAACCCTATGACTTTGCACTTGCGTCAACAAAAGTACAAGAGCACTTCGGGACTGATATGTGCACAATAAAAATTGTAAAAGACTGGGAAGATGCAGGTCAACCTGATACAATGGCGAAACTAACAGAAGAATTCTCCAAAGGTCGTTTTCTTACTTATCTTCCTCGAGGAATGCAAGAGGCTTTTAAACGCTCAGCTGCAGCTACTTGTTATAACGATGGAGCGCAAACCACCATTCTTGCTACACCCAAGGCAGTTGATACATTCAAAAGCGCTAGAAAACTAGCTGATTATATAGACGCAACAGATACTCTTCCAAAAACTTCCCAAGTTGAAGTTAAAGATATTGAAGGAATGCACGTTGCAGGCGTAGTAAACGACTAGAAAATTAATTTTTTAATATTAAAACCCCTTTGTGAAAATTCTCAAAGGGGTTTTAATAAGTTTAACATTAATTAATACTTTTATTCTATTTAAACAATTTTTTTTATTTAGTGGTTTTAAAACAAACGAATAGCTGTATTATTTAATAGAAAGCAGGATTTATAAACTATGAAAATTAGCTCAATCCAAAACCAAAATGCGTTTAAGGGTGTTAGAGTAGCAACATCAACTGAAAATTCAGGTATGGCAATAGGTCGAAATATAATTATTCCTTTCGACAAAACAGCAAGAGAAATTTGTGCGTCTACACAAGGACGCTATGACGACATAAGAGATGATATAGAAGTTTTTGTTGCAGCAGGGGGAAAAGGCACAAGATGTTTGGATATAACCCGTATGCAAGGTAAGGATGTAACAAAAATTAACTTTGGAATCCCCGATATTGATAAAGAATATCGTCCCACAGGAGAAATGAAGTATCTTTTCAACATTCCGCTGGCAAGCGTTTCTCCTTTGTTAGACGACAATGGGTTGCAATGGGTTAATACGAGAAAAACAAAAGGAAATTTTTCCGAGGTAATTTCTTTTGCGAAAGATAGAAGAGAACAAGGCTTAGAACAAAAAGACATTA
>CANAIK010000017.1 GCA_947361225.1 uncultured bacterium | reverse complement strand
ATAAAAAATTTCCTTATAATTTTTGTGTATAAATTTTTTGTAATCGAACTAAACGGCAATTTTGCCGTTTAAATGTTTTCGTGGTATTAATTAGTTATAGAACAACTAATAAAGTTAACAAACCGATTGTACATAATTTATAAACATTTGTCAATAAATTATGTATATTGGTTACAAAACTTCATACAATGAAAGTATAAAAATGAGCACAACGGGAAGCAGATTTAAAAAAATTAGAACCGCTCTAAACCTTTCACAAGAGGTTTTTGGTAAAAATATAGGCTTATCAAAATCGGGAATTTCTGCTGTTGAGAATGATAAAACTTTTGTTTCTCTGGATATTTTAACGACACTTTTTATTGACTATAACATTAACTTAAATTATCTTGTTTGCGGCGCAGGGACCATGTTCAACCCTTCAAAACCCCTCCAACAAGACGATTTTACCGAAAAAGTTAAAGAAATCCTAAGAGCAGAAGGACTTATACGTTAATATTTTTAAAACCCTCAACAAAACCGGTTTTTAGAGCCTCAATTATTTGTCTTGTCGATAAATTATCGTTAATTTCGTTTAATGTTATAATTTTTTCCCTATTTGTTTTTTCTAAAAAAAGTTCCTCAATTAAGCCCCAATCAAGCTCGTAGGGAATCGATCCGTGCTGCAACAGGTATCCTTTTTTTCTATATTGAGCGGAACCTATAAATTTTTTGTTATTGTAACAAATATCCGCTCTTGAAGTTGTATTAAAACAATAAGTCGAATTCGAATGTTCTAAATGAGCGAATTCAAGGTCGATTCCAAGATTTTTAAACCCCAGAATTAAACAATTGGAAATTTCTTTGTAACTTTTAGTCACACTTTGCTCAAAAATCGGACAAACAACACTGTAAGTGAGCTCTTTGTCGTGCAAAAGCGCTCTTCCTCCACTCAAGCGGGTTACAATATCAATATTATTATAATTAATATCTTTTTTTTGATTTCTTCCTAAACTAACACATTTTGGATACCATTGATAAAACCTTACAAACGCACAATCGGATTTTTTGTCAATTGCCCTATCGAGGGTTTTTTCGTCAATATCCATATTTATTTGACCATTATTTACAATGTTACAATTATCCGAAATAAAATTGACATTCATAAAATAAATCATATCATATAATTATGAGGATGATACAAAAACTAAAATTATTTGAACAAACATTAGTATTTTTGCGTTGGGCAACAGACGCAAGTTTTGGTAAAATTTTATATGTTGGTGAGGATTTTATCGAATTCTTAGCCCTCAACCCGGATACTATGGAATACGGGGATAAAATTTTAATTAATTCGCAATTGGTTTTAGAAGTTATGGTTTCGGGCTATGAAATTTCTCGTTTAATCGCTGAATTGTCAGCTCAAATAAGCTCTAAATCAGATTCCGATAATTTTTCTTTGTAGTTTTTTTATAGTCGGAATTCTTAAATTAACACAAACTTCTCCTTTTGTTTTGGTGAATTTCATTTGAACATTTGCGTTAATTGCTAACTTTTGACAAAAATCGAGTCCAAGGGAAAAGTCTTTGTTTTCGCTGTTGTATGAATTTTTAAAATCCACAACAACGCAATCTTTTTTCGAATAAATTTCAATAATTGCATTCTCGTTCTCGCTTGCGTGGAGCGCAATATTGGAAATAATGTTCCCTATTATGCTTGATAAAAAGATTTCAATTGAATCTACTTTATATTCAATTTCATCCGAATAAAAATCAATATGAATGTTTTTGTTAATAAAAATATATTTATAATTATCAATTTTTTTGTTAATTATTTGTTTAATGTCGCAAGGGGAAATTTTTTTATCGAATTTGCCTTCTTGAAAACTGTAGTTAATCAAAAATTTTTCGATATATTCAATAATATTAACCGTTGTTTCGAAAATATCTTTGTTAAGTTCAGTGTCGAGTCTGTTTTGAAGTCCGATTTTAATGCTGTATAAAGGGCTTTTAATGTCGTGCAGGATATTTGCTATTAATTTTTCATTCTCTTTAATTATGGTTTTCGTTTTGTCGATAGTTTTTTCCATATAATAAAACTACTCTTTTTGAGCCTTAAAATAAATTACCCGATTTGGTAATATTGGGAGTTTTTGTCGAATTGTTAAGAAAAATAAAATAAATATTTGTAAAAAAAAATTTTCTTGGTAGAATATAAGATATAATCAATAAGAATGTCCCTTGAGTGGACATTCTATTAATAAGAAGAAATTTTATACGATAAAACCCCAAGAAAGGCAGTTGAAATGGGCATTAAAGGAAAAAACGATAAAATGGTTGTTCTTGCTTGCGAGGATTGCAAGGAAAGAAATTACACAACTACAAAAAATAAAAAAACAAACAAAGAACGTATGGAACTTAAAAAATATTGTTCTTCTTGTAAAAAACACACTGTTCACAAGGAAACAAAGTAGTTAAAAGGTTTTTGCGTCCTTAGTTCAGTTGGTAGAACGTCGGTCTCCAAAACCGGATGTCGAGGGTTCGAGTCCTTCAGGGCGCGAATTTAACAAATAGAAGAAAGAAATTTATGTCCCAAGAAAAAAAATTACAAGAAAAAACAGATTTAAAAAATTCCTTAACCACATACTTAAAAGGTGTTAAAACCGAGTGGTCAAAGGTTTCCTGGCCCACAAGAAAACAAGTTGTGGTGGAGGCTGTTGTTGTTTTAGCTGTTGTAATATTCTTTACACTTGTAGTTTATTTTATGGATATAATTTTCAAAGCTCTTTTGGGTCTAATTAAGTAAAGGTTGAAAAATGTCAGAAAAAGAAAATGAAATTCAAAATGAAAATCAACAGGAAACTGTCGATGAAAGCATTTATATAAGCAAAGAACAAACCCATACGGTTGAAAAAGCACCTAAAAAAAGATGGTATGTTGTTCACACTTATTCAGGCTATGAAAACAAAGTTAAAGTCAACCTTGAAAAACGTGTTGAATATATGAACATGGGCGAGAAAATTTTCAGAATTGAAGTTCCTCAAAAAACAATAACCCAGGTTCGTCAAGGCAAGAAAACCAAAAAAGAAGAAAAAATCTTCCCCGGATATGTTTTGGTTGAAATGATAATGGACGATGACTCCTGGTATGTTGTAAGACACACAGCAGGTGTTACCAAGTTCGTTGGAACTGCTAAAAAACCAATTCCCGCTAAAGATTCAGAAATTAAAAAGATTATTCACCACGGACAACAAACAACAACTAAAATTGAACTTGATGTTAAAGTCGGGGATAAAGTTAGAATCATTTCAGGTCCGTTTGCCGAGTTTATTGGAGATATCACAGAAGTTTATCCTGATAAATCTAAACTTCGTGCAATGGTTTCAATTTTTGGTCGTGAAACCCCGGTTGAATTAGAATATAAACAAATTCAAAAAGTATAAACAATAAATAGTGGAAGGTTTTAAAAAAAGCCGCAATTACCACGAAAGGAGAATAAATATGGCACCAAAATCAAACAAAAAAATTACCGGTAAAATTAAACTTCAAATTGAGGCCGGAAAAGCTAATCCATCACCTCCGGTTGGTCCTGCTCTAGGGCAAAAAGGTGTAAACATAATGGATTTCTGCAAACAGTTCAACGAAAGAACTGCATCTCAAGCAGGTTATATCATCCCTGTTGTAATTGATGTTTATGAAGATAGAAGTTTCGACTTCGTTACAAAATCACCCCCGGCTGCAGTTCTTATTAAAAAAGAATTAAATTTGCCTAAGGGTTCAAGTGTTCCCAATAAGACAAAAGTTGCTGAAATTACAAACGAACAACTTGAAAAAATCGCTAATATCAAAATGAACGATTTAAATGCTACCTCCATTGAAGCAGCTAAAGAAATGATTAAAGGAACTGCTCGTTCAATGGGCGTAACTGTTAAACAATAATAGATGGGAGGTTTAGTTTTGTAGTTTTTACAAAACGACCGCTAATTACCACATAAAGGAGAAAAAAATGGCTAAATTAACCAAAAGACAACAAAAAATTAATGAAATGCTTGAAGGGTTTACTCAACCAACAAGCGCTAAAGAGGCAATAACAAAACTTCAAGAAGTTGCAAGTGCAACATCAAAATTTGATGAAACCTTAGAATGTCATATGCGTCTTGGGATTGATGTTAAACACGCCGATCAACAAATTAGATCCACAACCGTATTACCGGCAGGTTTAGGTAAAGATGTTCGAGTTTGTGTTATCGCAAAAGCTGATAAAGTAGCTGAGGCTAAAGACGCTGGCGCAAACGAGGCAGGAAGTGAAGAAATTATCGATAAAATCGCAGGCGGCTGGTTTGAATTCGATACTTTAATTGCAACACCTGATATGATGCCTAAACTTGGTAAATTAGGTAGAGTTCTGGGTCCTAAAGGCTTAATGCCAAACCCAAAAACCGGAACCGTTACAGTTGATGTCGGTCGTGCAGTTAAAGACGCAAAAGCAGGTAAAGTTGAGTTTCGTGCAGATAAACAAGGGATGATACACGTTCCTTTGGGAAAAATGAAATTTAGCGCTGATGATTTGTTTAAAAACTACGCAACCTTAGCTGATGCTGTTATTAAAGCAAAACCCTCAAGTGCTAAAGGAACTTACTTAAAATCAGTTTATCTATCAACTACTATGGGTCCTGGTATTAAATTAGATGCCAAAAATGTCCCGGCTGAAGTTAAAGAATATGTTGGCTAAATTGAAACAAAAAATTATTGACAGTGCAGTTTTTAATAAAATTAAGACTGCACTGTCTTTTTGTTTCCATTATTTTCACCAAAATTTTCTTTTTGGACTATTAAAACCTATTGATGAGAAATTTTTAAAGTTTTTATTCGTTGGAGTGCTGAACTCGATTTTTGCTTATGTTATTTACGCATTTTTTATAACAATTGGACTGGAGCCGACCCCAGCTTTGTTTTTCCAATATATTCTCGGGGTTTTGTGGAATTTTAAAACAACAGGATCGATTGTTTTTAAAAACCACGATAATAAGTTGATTCTTAAATTTATTTTATCTTATATTGTTACGTTTATCTTGAATAGTTTGTTGTTGAACTTCTTAGTTCGATTTATTAATGAATACTTAGCGCAAGCGTTATTAATTCCTTTTATCGCTGTAATTTCCTTTTTAATTTTTAAATTTTTTGTGTTCAAAAAATGAATTGTAACAATTTTGTAAAAAAATTTACAATCGCCTAAAACCCTGTAATAATCCCTAATAGAATAGAATGGGATGGGGGAAGTGTACTTATAGCAATGTTTTAGATAGAATTTTTTTAATTATAATGTAATACTTTAAGCGAAAGGATTAAAAAATGGATTTATCTAAAATTACAAGCAAAATAGGCGGGTTTTTTACACAAGCTTCAAAAACAACAATCCCTCCTAAATTACCGGAACTGCCTTCTAAAGCTGTAGATGACAAAACTATTCAAAAAAGTTTGGATTCACTTGCAGCTATTAATTCATCTTTAGTTAAAAAGACTCCAAAGTCTATGGGAAAAAATATCAATGCAATTAAAGTTTTAGATGATAAAAATATTGAAAAAATCAAAAATGGTCTTAAAAAAACTCCGCTTGATGAGCTTATTTCAAAAAAAGTAAAGTAAATTTTTTTGAGTAATATAAAGCTATTCGCTAGAGACTAAAGATAATATCTTTAGTCTCTAAAATTTTAACTTTACACAAAAGCTATTAAAAAATAGCTTGTCTCCTCTTGTAACCCTCGTTTTACAGGCAATACATCAGTCCATATAGAGTTAGAATTCCAACAGAGCTTATGATTATCCAAAAATGGGTCATAGGATGTAAGTTGTTCCAAATTTCTAATATAGTTGTTTTGTTCATAGTTGAATTATATATTTTTTTCGGTTTTTTTCAATCATACGTTAGAATTAGTACTTAAGGTTTAATTTTTTTAAAAACAACAAAAAACCCCTTAAAAAGCCGGTCTTTTGCACTTTTTAAGGGGTTTATTTACCTATTTTTCCGCTATTTTTATCTTGTAATTCTAAAGTTAATCATTGCTTTGTGGTTTGTTGCAATTAACTCCATTGAGTTAAAAAAATTGTTAGGATCAATTGTTGATTTGGAATCTAAGTTTACAGTCACTTTAGAGGAATAAAGTTCAGCTAATTTTTGATCGAAATTCTCAGTAATTTGTAGTTTCATTTTCTTTATATCCTTTAATAACTGCTTACATATATATAAAGTATATAAAAAGTATTGAATTTCAGTGTTGATGTTTTTTGTTACAAAAGTTAACAATTAAAGGTAAAAATAACCCGAAAGCCAGATAAAGCACTGCCATTTGGCTTAAATTATGAGGTAAATAATAATAAAAAATATTTGTTTTAAACTGCTGCATATTAAAACCTGTACAATAGGGGCTAAATTTGTGAATAAGCGCAAAAATTCCTTTAAGAATCATAAAACCCAAAAATTGGTTAACCATGATAGAATAGGTGTTATTTGCTATTAAATTAACGATTTTGCTATTCTTAAGTGCCGGGGTTAGGATTTTTGCAATTCTTAACCAAAAAGCAATTCCCAAAAAACCAACAATAAAAGGCAAAAATGGATTTGAGCTGAAATCGTGGCTTAAAGAAGGCGTGTAAGTTGGTGTTGAGCCAAATTTAAAGATAATTATAAGGATTATTAAAATAATTATTGAAAAATAAACAAAACTATTAATTTTATCGAATTTTTCGTATTTTTTATATAGAATTCCAAGACTATAGAAAGGAAAAAGATATAAAATTCTTACAATAAAAAGCTGTAAACCAAATTGGAATCCAACTTTTGAATACCAAAATCCAATGTTTATATTGGTTAAATATTGAAATTCATTCGGATTAGAATAGCTGTAATATGCAAAATAAACGCCCAAAATCCCCGCAAGTAAACTTAGCGTCAAATATGCAAATTCATTTATTTTAATTCCGTAATGATTAAAAATTTTTCTTATTAAAATATTTATTAAATGCGCACTAAAAAGCGGAATTATAAACCAGGAACCAAGGTTGAACAAGAATTGATGTCCGTTAATGAGAGGCTGAATTATTAAAGAATTAAGTGTCGCTTTGCATTGCGGGAAAAAACCAAATTTTTTAAGAACAATAATAAGAATCATATAGAAAATATTATATAAATAAAGCGGTACAATTAATTTTTTAACTTTTTTAATAATATAATTTTTAATATTCTGTAAATTATCAGGGTTGTAAAAATATCCGGATGCAAACATAAATAATCCCAAATGAAAAGCATACGGAGGGAAAAATTCATAAAACAAGGAAAAACCGCCATTTAAGCAGTGTCCTGCTGTTATAAAAATTATTCCAAGAAAATAAAGTATTATAAAATTTTCGTTTATCTCTTTTTTCATTTCAAAAAAAATTATAACACAAACCAAAGGCTTGAAAATTTTCGTTGATGTTAGAAGAGCATATATTTGCTAAATTTTTTAGCTAATTTGATTGGACTTTAATAAAAAAAACATTAAATATAATTTAAATAGATTAAAACTTCCCTAAATCAAACAAAATTAACTAATTCGTTTGACTGATTTTTTTAAAAAACACTTAACTAACTCAATTTAATGTCGACAATGAATTATAAGGGGAAAAGGCAAAAAATGTTTAGTCCGCAAATTCAAAGCTATATTGATTCATCATCGAAGGTTCAAGCGCAAAGTAGAGCAATTGAGCTTAACAACTATATTAACTCCCTGTATCCTAAAGCGCAGACACAAAACGTTCAGCCGAGCGCCTTTAAGCAAATTTTAGCTGAATCAAATAATCCAAGTAGAATAGGTGGTGTTTTTGACCTTGATCCCCCGCCAACATTGAAAAAAGGGTCAATTAAACCCTTGCCTTTCGGGTCTTTAACTAAAATTTCCTCAAGTATTCCTGTTTCTAAGTCGAAACAAGCAATCTTAGGCTATATTAAAGAAACTTGTCAAAGATACGGGGTGGATGAAAAACTTATTCGAGCGTTAATTAAACAAGAATCCGGATTTAACCCTAATGCAGTATCTAAAGCGGGAGCAATGGGTTTAATGCAGCTAATGCCTCAAACGGCAAGGAGTCTTGGGGTTGTGGATGCTTTTAATCCAAGAGAAAACATTGAAGGCGGGGTTAAGTATTTAAAACAAATGTTAGATAAATACCACGGAAATAAAATTTTAGCCCTTGCAGCCTATAACGCAGGACCCGGAGCTGTTGATAAATACAACGGAATCCCCCCTTATAAAGAAACCCAGAATTATGTAAGAGCGATTCTTGCTAATTATTTATAAAAAGGATAAAGAATGAATAAATTAAACGAAGTTAATTTTTTTAAAACAAAAAGGATTCAAAGTGCTGATTTATCGGGAGCTGTTTCAATTAACAGCGCTGACACAAAAATTAAATCCTTTAAAGACACAATTTGTGATTTGGTTTCTGAAATGAATGAAGTTACCAAAAAACCTGAAAAACTAACTACCGACTTTGTTCAAGGCAAAGCAGATATCCACGATGTAATGGCGGCGATTGCTCAGAGCGAATTAACCGTCCAAGCGGCAACCACCGTAACGGGAAAAATCCTACAAACATATGAGAAAATTATGCAAATACAGATTTAATCTTAACTTTAGCGAATTAAAATAGTATAATTTAGTTATAGAATTAAAACTATGGAAAAATTTGACCTAAAAAAACTACTTGAGAATAAACCGCTCCTGTACACAATTATTAGTTGTGTAACTATTGTATTGGTTATGTTTATTATTCTTATCGCCGTAATTTCCTCTAATGGCGGTTCAAAAGCTGATAATGTCGATAAAAAAATAAAAGAATCTCAAAAAATTATCAAGAATGATCCTGTTACTTTATTTACGACGGAAAATACGGGAAAAGCCCTTGAGGTTCAAGCGCTTTTAGCTCGAGAACAAATAACGGCGGCAAAAGTGGATTCAGGGTCAAAAGTCAGCATCGTTCTTAAGGAATATACCCGTGATCAAAGGGATAGAGCGCTTTTAGCTATCGTTAAGAGCGGATTGTTGGACGAGCACACAGGTCTTGAAATTTTCGATAAAGGAGATTTTACTTCAACCAAAGACGATAAAAAAATTCGTCTTGTAAGAGCGATAAACGGAGAATTAGCTCGTTTAATAAGAAAAATTCCTCCTATTGAGAATGCTCAGGTGTTTATATCGATTCCTGAACAAACTTTTTTTGCTCAAAATCAAAAACCAATAACCGCAACCGTTCAAATTACAATGCCTTCGGGTGAAAGATTAGATAATATGAAAATTAAAGCTATTTCTAATCTTTTGTTGGGAGCAGTTCACGGCTTGGAGGCTGATAATATTTCAATTACAGATACAAACGGAACTGTTTATAATTCTATTATTGGAGCGTCCGATGATGCGATTGCAAAAATCGAAGAAAACGATAAATATATGCAATCGAAAGTTAATTCACAATTGGATAAGCTAATCGGTAAAGGAAACTATATTGCAACGGTTTCAACTTTTCTAAAACAGGCTCCAACCGAAAGATCCAGCATTCTATACGACCCCGAGCAAAAAACTTCAGTGTCGGAACAAAGTTTTTCCGAGAATTTAGGGGATAATCAAAGTGATTCAACGTCTTCCGGGATGAATCCCGTTAGTGTTTATGTTCCTAACGGAGTTAAAAGCTCCGTGCAGCAGGGAACTTCAAGCGCCGATAGGCAATATTCAAGAAACGCAACTGAAACCCAGTATGGTGTTTCTAAAACTCAAATTAACGAATACCTTGATGCAGGAACAATAGAGGAAATTTCAATCGCAGTATCAATCGAAGAAAACGCAATTCCTACCAATATGGGCTTGTATGAACTTAAAACTTTAATTGCAAACGCTGCGAGTCCCAAGGTTGATCCTGAGAATGTTTCTATTGCTTTTGTTGAATCTAATAGTCTTGTTTTAGCTCCTGACAAGGAAAGCGAACTTCCAAAACCCGAAGAATCAGGAAATCCCTGGTGGGTTGTGGGTTCAATGCTTTTAATCGGGTTAATTCTAGGGCTTTATCATATCGGGAAAAAAGTGCGAAAAGAGGCTAAAAAACAAGAGGAAGAATTGGAATACTTAAGACAAATTGCAGCCGATCAAGAACAACAGATTAAAGATGTTACGGCTCAAGCGTCTACTTTAATTGCCCAACAAGAACAAATGGCGCAGAATCTGGTAGAACAAAAAAATCAATACACTCTTGCTCTGGAACAGGTTAAAAACGCTCAAGCTCAAGCTATGGCGCAAAGTAAGGCAATTCCCAAAAGTGCACTTTTGGATACAATCGATGAACTTGAATCAGATTTTAATTCAATCGATGAATCCGAAGCCATAGAAAAAATCAAAAATTGGATTGATAACGCTTAAATAAAAGGGATAACTTAAAAACAATGTCTCAAACAGATTTAAAATCTTTTAACTACGATGCGTTTGCAAACGACCTTGCAACGCAGGCAAAAGATGTTATCCCGCAAGATATCGATGGTGTTGATTGTGAGTTTATTGTTGAAATTATTTATCGATTCTGCAAAATGGCAGGGGAAGCTCTTGTTAATGAAGAAAATTCAAAATTAGACGCCCAGCAGGCAAGTCTTATAACTCAGTTTATCGGCGAGTGGATTTTCCATAAATCCGTTGATATTATAAGAGCTGAAATTGACCCTCAGTTGAGGGAAGGAATCCTGCAAAAAATTGCGTTTACGGTTTTTGATATTGCAAAAAAAGCGATTGAAAAAGAACTTCCTCAAGAACAACTTATAACTTTAGTTGAAGCGCACGTTAAAAAGTGTTTTCAAAAAGCACTGGAGGATCTTGAATCCAAAGGGATTTTATCCGATGAAACCACAAAGAATGCTCTTTGCCAATCAAATATTGATTCAATGGCGGTTGAACAAATCGAGGAAGAAACAAAGACCGATATTGCTTGTATGAGCGATGCTAAAATAATAAAACTTGCATCTTTAGCCATTTTAATGAAAAATTTTTCCTCAGACAGAATGAAAGCGATTCTGCAAAGATTCGACAAGGCTGAACGTGATGTTTTAATTAATTATTTAAAAATGCCTGATTTAGAAGAAAAACTTGATATGAAAGCAGCGATGAAATGTTTTGAGGAAATGAAAAACGCTCTTCCGGAGGTGGTTGTTGTGAGCTATGATAAAGCTTATAAAAAATTGTATAAAATTGTTAAAAATTCGGACAAAAAGCAAATTTTGAATATTATAGAAAAAGAAAGACCTGCTATTAAAGAATTTGTCTTAGCGTGTTATTATAAAAAAAGAAAGAAAATTCCTGCTTATATAGCAGATGTTGTATCTAAATATTTAGAAGAACAAGTTGGATGATAATAAGAAAAAAAACTCAAGAAAAAGATAACAAAGGGACAAAAAATAGCTCTGTTCCTAAAAAAAGTGCCGTTATTAAAAAAGATAGTCAAATTCTTGATAAAAAACCAAAAATCGAGTCGGTTTCAAAAAAAATTGAACAACCAAAAATCGAAGAACAAGAATTCGAGAAAATCGACATTTCTTCAATCGAATTTAAAGAAAGAATCGAAAGAAGAAGAGGGGACAGAAGAAGGGGCTATCGAAGAATCGATGAAAGATCTTTAGTTACAAGAGCGCAGCAAGAAGCCCACACAATTAAAGAACTGGCATCTAAAGAAGGTTATCAAAACGGGCTCAAAGAGGCGCAAAACGAGCTTTTGGAACTAAAAAATTCACTTAATGAGTTTTTGGTTCAAAAAAACGAAATGTACAACGAATTCTATCCTCATATTGTTGAAATTGCCTTAAGCGCAGCTAAAAAAATTATCAAAAAAGAGGTGGAATTATCACCCGATATCCTAAAAGAAATCGTTATGTCGACCTTAGACGAACTTAATTCTGATACACAAAGGGTTGAAGTTAAGGTTAACAGCGAGGATTTTGAATTTGCAAAATTATCCTTGCCTGAAATTATTGAGACGAAAATTAGCGGGGTTAAGGTTAATATTACCCAAGACGACACTATTGACAGGGGAAGTTGTGTTGTTGTTGCAAA
Source organism: uncultured bacterium (assembly GCA_947361225.1). Classification (GTDB taxonomy): domain Bacteria; phylum Cyanobacteriota; class Vampirovibrionia; order Gastranaerophilales; family Gastranaerophilaceae; genus RUG14156. The sequence goes on along the minus strand of CANAIK010000017.1, from coordinate 21,622 downwards.
TAATGGGGTAGTGGACGCAAATTTTAGAACACAACTTGCAGTTTTGCAGAACGCTTTCGGGATTTATAAAGGGGGGCTTTAGGTGGCAGGACAAAAACCGTCAAATCCCGTATCCGAAATTGTTTTAGCAGGATTTGTCATAGTTTTAATCTTGATTTTACTTCTTGAAATGCCCGCTTGGGTTATTAATTTTTCAATAAGTTTTAATATCACCCTTGGGGTTGTTTTGTTAATGATTTCTTTGTATGTAAACAAACCCCTTGAGTTGGCTGCGTTTCCTTCTATTCTTTTGATTGGGACGATTTTTAGATTGGTTTTATCCATTGCCTCCACCCGTTTAATTCTTGCTAAAGGTGAAGCTGGACAAGTCGTTGAGGCATTTGGGAACTTCGTTACCGGTGGTAATATGGTTGTTGGCGGTGTTATCTTTTTAATTATTACCATTGTGCAGTTTATGGTAATAACCAAAGGTGCGGAACGTATCGCCGAGGTTTCAGCCCGTTTTGCACTGGACGCTATGCCCGGAAAACAAATGACAATTGACGCTGATTTTAACGCAGGGCTCATTTCTCCTGATGAGGCGGTAAAACGTCGTGAGGATTTGCAAAGAGAATCAAGTTTATATGGTTCTATGGACGGGGCAATGAAATTTGTTAAGGGTGATACAATAGCAGGGATTATTATCACTTTAATTAATATTATCGGCGGATTAATTATCGGGATTCTTCTTAATGGAATGAGTCCTGAGGATGCGATTTCAAAATATACGATATTAACAATCGGGGACGGTTTATCCTCTCAGGTTCCTTCTCTTTTAATGGCGATTTCTTCAGGTATTGTAATGACAAGATCCACAGGGGGCGGGGTTGCGCTTGGATCTGATTTGGCTGTTCAAATTCTATCTAAACCAACAAGTTTATTCTTAGCCTCCGGGTTTTTAATTCTAATTGCACTATCAAGTCCGATTACGGGCTTGCCCTGGTTTCCTTTTGTTGTTTTTTCAATAATTCTAATCGGAGGGGGTTTATCTGTTTTAGTCAATCAAGACGTAGCTCAGCAATTGGGGCAATTGGATGCGGTTAAACAGAATATGCAGGATTTGGTTAATCCCAATAAAATGTATGAAAGATTAGGGGTGGATGTTTTATCCTTGCAGGTTGGAGCGGGGCTTTTAATTATCGCAGACCCCGAGCAAGACGGACAATTGCTTGCTAAAATTGCAGCTCTAAGACAAAGAGTGACGGATGATCTTGGATATATTATTCCGAATATAAGAATAATGGATTCAAGCGCAATCGGGGATAATGAATATTTAATTTCAATTAGAGGCAATCCTGTTGCAACAGGGACGGTTTATCCCGGAAAAGTAATGGTAATAGCCGATCAATATGAGGCTTTGGGAAAAGAGGTTCCGGAAAACGCAATTGCGGCACTTGAACCTACTTATCAATCTCAGGCTTATTGGTTAAATCCTCAAAATATCGGCAAAAACGATAGAATCCAGGCGGTTGATGCCGTGGATGTTATTGTTACGCATTTACAGGAATGTGTTCGAAAATACGTTGATGAAGTAATGACTAAAACAGATGTCTTAAAACTTATGGAACTTGTTAAGTCTCAAGACCCGACTTTGGTTAACGATCTTGTTCCAACGATTATTTCAACATCTGATTTAAGAAAAATTTTCGTTAATTTGATTCGAGAAAAAGTTTCAATTAAAGATGTCATTTTTATTTTCGAACGTCTTTGCGATTATGCAAGATTCTCAAAAGAACCGGATATTCTATCGGAAAGATTAAGAGCAGCTTTGGGCAGACAAATTTGTTTATCCAACGCTAATAAAGACAAGGTTTTATATGCTCTAACTTTATCTTCTGATTGGGAAAAAACGCTCGACGACAGCTGTCAAAGGACTGAACTTGGAACAATGTTTTTGTTGAACCCAATGCAAGTGCAAGAATTAATCGAAACCACCGCAAATACCCTTATGCGGGCTCAAAGTGCGGTTGGAGTGCAGCCTGTAATCTTGTGTTCACCAAGAATTCGACTTCCCTTGTATCAAATGTTGGAACGTCACATTCCAACCATTGTTGTAATTTCATATTCCGAGTTAATAACAGATATTAGAGTTGAAGCGATTGATAGTATCGGGGAAGGTTATTAATCAACTAATCCATCAACTAAAACAAATCTTCCCAGGGGTTTAACAAGACAATATTGGGATAAACTTTCAATAAAACATTTATTTTCGCAAAATCCCCCTGAAATGCAGATTTTTTCGGGTTTTTTAGCAAAATTAAAAGCGTTAAAAGCAATCCCGTGGATAAATTTTGCTATTGCAACCTTGGGTTCCAATCCTTGGGAAATATCATCCATAATCTTTTCCAGACCAAAAATTCCACAGGTGACAGAATATTTTTCTTTAGTAAAGACTAAATCTTGACAGCTAACTTGATAGAATTTTAAAAGCATTTCAATTGTTGCTCCTGTAGCGCTTGCGCAGCTTGTATTCCAGTTTAAATCTTTAAATTTCTTATTCTCGAATTCAACGTACTTAATATCCCTTGAACCTAAGTCAAGAGCTAAAAAATCGTCTTCTAAATATTCTTTAGCGCCACGAGCAAGTGCTATAACTTCGTTTTCATAGATATTTTTTTCTTTAATTAAACTGTGACCTGTGCATTTAGTTATATCCAGTTTCATTTTTCGAAACTCCAAACTGGGGATAATTTGATAAGTTTTTTCCTTATCAATTTTTAGAATCTTTGTCCAAGTTGTTCCTGAATCAACATAAATTTTCATTTTTTTACCTTAATTTAATAAAAGCCTCAATTTTTGCTTTAATACTGTTCGAACTCTCGCAATCAACATCAATAAAAAGACCTTGGTGTTTTTTGGCTAAATTGCTTGCAAGAAGGGTTTTTGAACAAAAAGCCTGCGTGAAAAAAATCGTCGGAAGATTAGAATCAACCTCAACTTCAAGCTCAAAATCCCCCGGGTATCCCGCTTCTACTGCTCTTAACCACCCAAAAATTTCCGTGGGTTCTATAAATAAATCAAGAATTGAAAAATCGTTTGGAGGAACGCCCCAAAAGCCAAATTTAGCCTTGGCTTGAGGGAGATTTGAATAATCTTTTTGTTCTATTATATTTTTTGTAATTAAATTAATTTTATCCTTTAAGGGAAGATTGCTTTTTGAAATCGGCAGTTTTAAACTAGTTTTATTAGGACAAACATCCTCAAAAATTGATTCAATAACCTTGAACCCCTTTTGCTGGAGCAATTTTGAAACAAAAAACCCGCTATCACATTTATCCTTTCCAACCGCCGCCAGGATTAGAATAATTCTATCTTTTAAGTAAAGAGCGTTGTTTAGGATGTTTTTTATAATAACGCAATAATTATCGGGCGCAATTTTTAAATCAGGATAGTTGTAGTTGACATCCAAATCGATAAAAAGTGCGTCTTTGTACTCTTTTTTAATTTTTTCAATTAACTCAAACCTTGGACAACCATAAAAACCGATGATATTTTTTTCCATTTTTATAAATCCCTGTGTGTAAAGGTTTTTTTGCCTTCAACATAATCAAGAACGATATTATTAGACCCAATTAGTTTGTATTTATAAATTGTGAGCCCTTCAAGTCCGACGGGACCTCGAGCGTGGGTTTTGTTGGTTGAAATTCCGACTTCGGCTCCAAAACCGTATCGAAAACCGTCCGAGAATCTGGTTGAACAATTAGATAACACACTTGAAGAATCAACAAGGTTAAAAAACCGCTCGATATTATTTTTATCATTACTTAGAATCGAATCGGTATGACCTGAGCCGTATTTATTAATATGATTAATCGCACAATCAACATTATCAACAATTTTGAGCGCTAAAATTTTATCCCCGTATTCAATTGAATAATTATCAGGGTTTTTAATAATCTTTATCCCGTGTTTTATTAAATCGGATTCTAAGTCGTCGATTCTATCGAATTCTTTATCTATTAACAAAGTTTCAACTGCGTTACAAGCGCTCGGGTACTGAGTTTTAGCGTCAACTATAATATTAAGGGCGCTATTGTAATCAGCGGTTCTATCAACAAAAATATGACAAATTCCGCTTGCGTGTCCTAAAACAGGGATTTTTGTATTCTCTTTAATAAATTTAACCAAAGAATTAGACCCCCTTGGAATTATAAGACTCAAATATTCGTCTAAATCAAGCAGTTTTTTAATATCTTCTCTTGAATAAACAAGATTAATTGCGTTTTTATCAAACCCCGGGGTTTTTTCGAGCGCACAAGTTACAATATCGCAAAAAATCGAATTTGTGTTAATTGCCTCGCTCCCTCCTTTTAGAATTGCGCAATTGCCCGATTTTATTATTAAAGAGGCAATTTGAATAAAACAATCGGGGCGGGATTCAAAAATTACACCAATAACTCCGATTGGAGTGCTTACTTTTTTTAGAATCAATCCTTTGTCGAGTTCTTTTTCCCATAAAACTTGATTAGTCGGATCTTTTAGTTTGATTAAATCTTCTAAGCCTTGAATTAAACCTTGAAGCTTATTTTTATCAAGTTTTAATCTATCATAAGTCGGTTTATTGATTTTTCCTTCTTCTAATAGTTTTTTTGCCTCGATTAAATCTTTTTTGTTCGATTCGAAAATTTCCGATTCTTTTTCTTTAATTATTGTAATAATATTTGAAAGAGCTTTGTTTTTTGTTTCATTATCAAGACTCATAGTCACTAAAAAAGCACTTTTAGCGTTTTTTGCAATATTTTCAATAGTTTCCATTTATTTTTTCACCTTTTTTATTATAAAAATTATACCATAGACAAGAATTATTATAGTTTAATATATTTATCTATCATAGATAAATAACTGATTGAAGAAATTATAAGAAAAAATTAAGCTATTTATATATGATTAACAATAAAAAAGAATTTGGTAAAAATTTGAGAAAATGGAGGAAACTTAGAAAAATCACCCAGGAAGAATTGGGTTTTATTGCAAATACAACTTCTCCAACGATTTCAAGTTATGAAAGCGGATGTGCGGTTCCTTCTTTTAATACAATGATAAAATTGGCTCAGGCGCTAAAAATCGCCCCTGTGCAACTTTTTAGCTATGATAGCGAATATTTAACAATTGAAGATAAAGAACTCCAATATATTCTTGTTGAAAAATTTAAAAACATTCCTTTTAAAAAAAGACAATTGATTTTTAATATAATCGATGCGATTGTTGAAAAAGATTAAAAAAACAGGTTTTATCCTTAATCCGTCAGCTTGTCAATTGCGCTGTAGTATTTTTTTAGGAAACCTTCGTCTTTTCTTTTTTGATATTGTTCAAGTTCGTCTTTATCCATTTTTGTGGTTGGCATTCCGGATAAAAATCTTGAAATGGCGTCTGTTGCAACTGTGCAGGCTGCGGTAATTACCCCTGCTCCAATTAAGCTTTTAGCATAGGAAACTTTAAAGGTTTTGTTAAATACGTCCATCATTGCCATTTGCGTTACGATTCTTACAATTTTATTAACACCCCTCAAACGAGCGTCTTTTTGCGCTTTTTGTTTATTTCCGGTTTGTCTTGCTGTTTCATTGTAATCGTCGTTCATTGAAAAATACAGCGATGCCACCATTCCTAACAGTTGGGTCGTTTTTCCAACGGCAATATTTTTAATGCTTGATTGAGTTTCTTTATTTAATGCTTGAATTCTGTTTTGTTCAAGATGTTGTCGGAATTTTTCAAGAAATTCATTATCAGCTACATTATTATTTTTTTGAAGTTTATCTTTGTAATCAAGATAGGTATGGACTAATTTGTATTCATTTTTTAACTCTTTTTCTTTGGGAGCTTTTTTAATAACTCCAAGTCCTTCACAGATTTTGTAAACTGCTTTATAAGGATAACTTGCAAGTTCCGTAACCAATTTAAAAGGAGTTAGGGGAATATTTAAAAGTTCTTTTATCGACACTTTAATATTTAACAATGGAATTGTAGCCATTTTTTCATATTCACCCAAAAGAATTTTATTATCCTTAACTAATTTCGAGTCTTTAAAAGCTGTTTTTAGAATGCCCCTTTCTTTTTCTTCACTCCAATAAAACCTTTTCATTGAAGATCTGTTTTTTGTAATATTGTCAATGAATTCTTTTGTTTCTGTTTGATTAAGCCAAACTTCACCAACGGTCATTTTATGGTATTTATCAACAGCCGCTTTTATAAACGGCAATTTTAAGAAACTATCCTTTAAGGAATTAAACGCTTTTGTACTTTTAACGCCTTTGCTTAAAAAACCCAGCGCAATACTTGTTAAACTTGCAAGAAATATATTCTTGGGCGATAGAATATGTTTCTTGTTGTCTTCGGTTTTTTTAGTTGTAACTTTTTGCGGTTCTGGGGATTTGTTTTCTTTAATTGATTTTTTGTATTCTTCTAAATTATAATATCTTTTAATTTCTGTTTGTTTATCGGGAAGTTTAATTCTTCTTATCGGTCTTTTTAAGCTAAGACGTGAAGTTATTCGAAAAATAAGACTTAGGGCGGTGGATAGAATTGGAGCGGCAATCGGGGAATTATTCGTAATGCTTGCAAAAGCTCCAAGGGTGAGGTATTGAGATAATGCCTCTTGAGCGGTTTCTATAAATTCTTGTCTTCTTTTTAATACCGCTGATTCTTTGGCTTCTGCGTCAGTTTTGCCATTAAGAATAGATTTATTATAAAAATCGTTGCCAAGAATTATTGCTGCAACTACACCGGACACAATTTTAACAATTGTTCTTTCGTGGGGTGTATTATAATGGGCTTTATCGATAGCCAAATTGTCATCGAAAAGCTTGTAGAATTCTTTTGAAACCTCGTTACAAACCTTGCTAAATCTTGGGTTTACTTTATCGTTACACACAAAATTTTCAATATCTTTTGGGTTTATATTGTGTTCTTTAGCGTACTCTTGAATAAATTTGTCACCATTTTGATACAACCCTCTTAATGCTTGTTCGTAGGCTTCTTGTTGTTTTTTATTGTTATAATTGCTAAGGAATCCGCTTTCTTTTAGGGAAGTCCAATTGGTTTTATCTGCAACAAAATTAAGAATATCCCTTGGCATATCCAAAAAAGGATATTGAAGGGTTTTTATTATCGGGTTTGGTTTTTTGGTTAGGTGCTCATTATTAACAACTTGAATTGCATTGGATGCTTTTTGAGATAAAGTGCTGTTTAATCCATCTAAAGCGCAATTTGTAATTCTTGTTGTTGCTTTATAATTTACTATTTTATTCGTGGTAAGACTATTAATAAACGAGCCCATTTTTATCAGCATCCTTTTTTTGCAAAATAGGGATTTACAATTAAAAGGATGCTGAATATAAAAAGTGTTATAAAATTATAGCAATTATCAAGATTCGAAACAAAAATTTACAAATTTTTACTAAAGTGATATTCCATATATCATAAAATCTTTAAGTTTTTGATATCCTTCCTCGTACTCACTGTCCCTTGGTTCAGTGCTGCGAGATTCGTCTTCATCGTCCAAATCAAAGACTGATGAGCGTTTTCCTTCTTCCATATCTTGCATATCGTAATAAAAATCTTCAACCTGACAATGATCTTCTATTACTTTATAAAAATCGGGTTTTTTGCGCAGCTCATCCAGTTGCTCGTCACTTATATCCAAAATCGGGTCATAATTTTCTCTGCAAAACTCTATTCTTTCTTTAAACAATTCTTTATGTTCGTGTTTATCTATTTCATCTTGATTCATTGCAATATAGACAACATCTTTATCCGGTGATCGTTTGTTTTCTGTCCTTTGTATCGTAAAAAGAGGGGATAATCTAAAATATTCCATTGCATTTTTACGATATTGTGTTGCGTATTGATATTCTTCCTTACCAAGTGCTTTTTCATTAAAATATCCGTCATATTGTTTTTCTATTATTTTTTTTGTAAGTGATTCCGTTTTTTTATCGGCAAATTTTCCAAAATTTATATTTCTTCTGTTTATAATTGGGTTTATTCTCATTATTTATATCCTCTTCAATTGTTTTATTATAATACAAATTTATAAAAAGGTTCGGATTTATACAAAACCTGTAAATATATTTTTTTGTTAGCTAAAATTAAATTACAACTAAATTATCTTTAATTATAACGTCATCGTCGAATTTATAACCTAGAATTTCTTCGATTTTATCTGAATGTACTCCTTTAATTTTCTCAACATCACTTGAAGAATAACAACTTATTCCACGAGCAAATTCAAGACCTTTAGAATCTACAATTGAAACGATTTCTCCTTTTTTAAATTCCCCTAAAACTCCCTCAATCCCAATTGACAACAAACTTTTTTGGTTGTCGATAATTGCGTTTTTTGCTCCTTCATTAACAATTATTGACCCGTTAATATTTGTTGCATAAGCAATCCAGCGCTTTTTGTGGGACAGGTTTTTATTTGGCAAAAACAAGGTTCCAACGTCTTTATCAAAAACTTTTTTAATTATATTGGGAGTTGTTCCATTGACAATTTTTGCACATAATCCACTCGTTGTAGCAACCTTAGCGGCGCAAAGTTTTGTAACCATGCCTCCTCTGCCGCCAATTGAGGCGCCTTGAGCCAATTTTTCAATCGAGGGGGTAACTTTTTTTACTTCCTTGATCAATTTTGCGTCTTTATAAACTTTCGGGTTTTTATCGAACAACCCATCGATATCGGAAACCATAACAAGTAAATCAGCATCCAATTTAGACGCAACTAAAGAGGATAGTTTGTCGTTATCCGAAAAAGAGGCGTGTTCAACTTCAGAGGGGGACACTGCGTCGTTTTGATTGATTATCGGGATAACACCATTCTCTAAAAGCTTGTGGAGAGTCAATCTTAGGGATAAATATTTTTTTCGATTCGAAAAATCATCCTCAACCAAAAGAATTTGCGCCGTTGTAATTCCGTATTTTTCAAAACCGTCGCACCAAATACCCATTAATAAAGGTTGTCCAACACTCGCTGCAGCTTGTTTTAGGGTGGTTGAAGTTGTTGTATCGATTTTTAGTTTTTTTGCCCCCAATCCAACGGCCCCCGAGGTTACAATTAGAATTTCTTTGTTTTGCTTGTGCAAATAAGAAATATCTTCAATAAAAGAATACAAATGGGAAAGAGAAATATCCCCTGATTCGTTTCTTAGTATATTTGTTCCGAATTTAAAAACAATTCTTTTTATATTATCCGTCATTTTAGCTTAAAACCTACCAAAAGTTCAATTTGAGTATAATCAGATTCAAGAGCGCCGGCTGCTTGTTCGTTTGTTATATTTCCTCTAAAAACCGCAACTCCGTTGGATAAATCCTGGTTTTCTTTGATTGCTTCAATTAAACCCAGCTCTCCAAGGGCTTTTAAATAAGGGTAAATTGCGTAAGAATAAGCCCAGGATGCTGTTTTTGGAACGGCCGAGGGGATATTTGGAATTGCGCAGTGAAGAACATCGTGTTTAATATAAACAGGGTCTTGTAGGGTTGTTGGTTTATCAATAGTTTCGACGTTTCCGCCTCTATCGATTGCAACGTCTACAATAACGGAGCCTTTTTTCATTTTTTTAACCAAATCTTCTTTGATAATTTTCGAATTCTGTTTAGATGAAACCAGAACCGAAGTTATAAGCAAATCTGCCTTGGGGATTTCAGCTTCAAGTTTAGCGTCGTTGCAATAATGAGTTTTAATTGAAGTCCCGTAAATTCCATCGATTCTAACCAATTTTTTAGGATCAACATCAAAAATCGAAACATCAGCGCCCATTCCAATTGCGATTTGGGCGGCGTTAAATCCTACAACACCGGCGCCTACAATAATTACTTTCCCCGGTTGAACCCCCGGAACCCCTGATAACAATACTCCGGATCCTCCGTTTTGTTTTTCTAAGAATCTTGAGCCGATTTGAACTGCCAATCTTCCTGCAACTTCTGACATCGGGGTTAACAAAGGCAGCTGATTGTCTTTTGTTCTAACACATTCGGACGCAATTGCAATAACTTTGTTCTTTAATAATTCTTTGGTTAAATCTTTGTATAAATCCAAATGAAAATAGCAAAATATTACTAAATCAGCCCGAAAGTATTTGTATTCACAAGTTTGCGGTTCTTTGATTTTGACAATAACCTTAGAATTCTCCCAAACCTCTCGAGCGCTGGTTGTTACTTTTGCTCCTGCTTCAATATAGTCATTATCACTAAAACCCGATAAAGTTCCTGCTCCTGATTCAACAAGGACACTCAAGTTGTTGGAATTTAGCATCATTACAACATCGGGAGTGATTGAAACCCTTGTTTCGCCTTCTTTTAGTTCTTTAACTACACCAAAATCATATTTCATTTTATTTGTCCTTTTTATATCATTTTATAAACCTTGAATTCAGAGGGTTTTAGCTCCCTAAAAGTAATTTCACCCAAAATATCATTCTCAAGTTTTTGTTCAGTGAACATCATTTTATTGAGCTCATCTAATTTAAAATCAAAGTAGGAAACAAGTTTCTTTCCTTGTTTTAACTTAAGCGTATTGTCTTTGGTTGTTGTTCCTTTAATATTTTTTTTCTCAATATGACCGAATTCGTCTTGAACATCTTTAATTTCAGTCGGGGATAAATAATTTGCTACTACAAGGTATGAATAGTTAATATTTTTATCCTCGCTTACAATTTCAAGAGCGCAAAAGCCGTTTTTTTCTTGACAAATCAAATTTGTCTTCCCGTTTAACAAAAGTTTATCGTTAGAAGAAAAATAATCAATTGCGTTGAACTTTTCATAAAAACTCCAATCCTCGTTTCTTATCATTGAAGTTTCTTTAGAAATTGCCCTTTCGATTCCTGTTTTTGTAAAACTTTCATCCCCGTCAACCAAAAGTGTTGGTCGCTGGCTAAATTTTCCTCCACGGATAAATTTTAACTTAAACCATTTAAAAAGCGCCCCTTGAAAACCGAGTTGTCCCGGGTATTGGTTAATATCTCTAAATTCTCCGTCTTGGTTGTTGTAGGTTTTTAGAATTGACAAAGGATTATTTTTAGCATTTTTTTGGTTATAAGTTGCAAGTTTTAAGTTGTCATTAATTATTTGTTCCGGGGTTTTAATGCTTTGAGCCACAATATCGTCCCCCCAAAGCAAATCAAATTTCATATCTTTGTGATATTCCTTGTAATATCCGTCCCAGAGCATATATTCAGCCAGAAGTGCAAAATAAGGGATTTTCTTTTTTAAAGTCGAATTGAGTTTCCCTAAAACCTTAGAAGGGATTCTATAGCTTATTGGTTCTCCTTTTTTGCTTTGTGAAACCTCGTCTACGATATGATCGATATGGTCGATTCTAAAACCATCGAAGTTAAATTCCTTTTGAAGGTTCACAATATAATCAATGTAGAAATCAATAACTTCATCGTTGTATTTGTTTGATTCAAAACAATAGAAATAGAAAGGTGTTTGACAATCAAGATTTGCAAAGTGCGTTACATCTTCGTTTTTGTGGTTGTAATGTTTAAAAAGAGGGTAATTTTTGCCTTTGTTCATTCTATCAAAAATTGGAACTCCGGAGGAACACCAAGCTCCCCCTGGAAGAGTCCAAAGCCCTTCTTTAATTAAAGCGCAAACGATTTCGTCTTGATTTGTAATATCGGATTCTTTTTTAATCGGATTTTTCGCTTTATTATCGATAATACTATTAACTTTTTTTAGAATTTCTTTTTGTTTATCACAAGAACTCATTTGATAGCTAAAAAGAATTTTGTAGTCTTTAATTTTTTCTTCAAGTTTTTGTGCGATTTTTTCTTCAACCCCTTTGTATTTTTTAGACCCGCCTTTTAAGTTGTCAATATATATTTTTTTAGTGTTCTCGATATCTTCAAGGGAGAATTTTTGAGTTTTTTCTAAAGACGAGCAAATTTCATTTAAATGGTGGCAAATATTGTTAATTAATTCTTCAATATCAATCCAGCGGGCAATTTGGGGTTTTAATAAAACCATTTTTGAAAATCTTGCAGTCTGAGGCAAGATATCATAAATTACGGGATGATTGCACAATTGCGCAAGTTCAATAAAAAGTTTTACCTGAGAAAGAGCGTTTAAACCCAAAAATTTGTATAAATTCTCATCCAGAAGTTTTTTTGAAACCTCATTGGACTTAGGTAAATACGCACAATCAAATTCACGTTCGAAAAAGGGGATTAAATAAAGCGTTGTAGGAAAAATTCCTTTATCGATGTTTCCTGTGGGTAGGGTTACTAAACATTTAATCCAATCGATAAAATGTCCGGGTTTATCCTTTTTTCCCTCCCCGAGCGCACTTAAGCACAAAAGTTTAATATTATGAGATTCTTTTTTAAACCAGGAAGAATCTTTAATATTTTTTCTTATTAAAACAGAAGGGTTTTTAAAATCAATAAACTCTTTATTTACAAGGGTTTTTGCACTTTTCAATTTTTCAATTAAACAAAAAATTGCTTCAGTGTTTGTTAATTCGTCCAATGCTTTAAACTGCGGATAAGGCAAATATCCGTATTTTTCGATTGTTTTTTTTAAATAATCAGCTCTATTATCCTCAATTTCATCAATTCTATAAATTTGTGCAATTTTTGCTAACAGTATACTCAATTCTTTGTGGGGAAAACTCGATTTTTGATTTTTTTGATTCAATAAATTAAACATTACTTTTTCTATCCTTTTTTTAATCCATTGTAGCAAAAAAAGGTCTTGTAATGAATTTTTTGATACAAATTTTAATATTAAAAATCATCAAGTAAAAATTTTTCCAAAGCTGCAATTTTTAAGGTTTTAAAATCCGCTCTTTCACCCGACCAAATTTCAAGCGCTCTAATTGCTTGCCAAATTAGCATATCAAGTCCTGTAATGTACTTTTTGTTGTACTTAATTGCTTTTGAAATAAGTGCGGTTCTTAAGGGATTGTAGACAATATCATAAATAATTGAATCATTTCTTAGGGTTTCAATCCACTTATCCTCAATCGGACAGTTGTTTTGATCAAAATTCTTCATTCCGACAGGGGTTGTGTTAACAAGAATTGAAACATCGCTCAACTCTTGCATCATTGAAGTTTGAATCGCTTTAAATTCAATGGTTTTAAACCTTTGTCTTAATAAATCCATTGTTTCTTTGGAGTTGACAACGTTTCTTGTATAAATATCAATTTTTGTAATCCCACGTTTATATAGCCCCGCACAAACCGCCCTTGAGGCTCCTCCTGTTCCGATTACGGCTGCTTTTTTCCCGACTAAATCAACCTCTTTATCGATTGCTTCAACAAAACCCCAAACGTCTGTATTATAACCCGATAAACTCAAATCTTCTTCGATTTTTACAGTATTAACCGCCCCTGTTAAATTAACAAATTCGTCATATTTTGCTAAAAACAAAGTCAAAGGAACTTTGTGCGGAATTGTAACGTTAAAACCGTAGTATTTGTTTTTTTTCAAAAATTTTATTTGATTAACTAAATCCTCGCTTTGAGTCGGAAGAATTTCATAAGACCCTTTAATATTAAGATCTAAAAAAGCACTTTCGTATAAAACAGGGCTCAAAGAATGCCCTAAGGGATATCCGATTAAAGCTAATTTGTAGTTTTTATCCATAAATTTTATTCTTCCATATCTCTTGAATATTTGCAGGTTTTATTGGAACAAGCAATTTTGTTGCCTCTTTTTAAGTATTTTTTAACTAAAATACTGCCGCAATCAGGGCATTTTTCCTGGGTTGGTTCAGCCCAGAGCGCAAAAGAACAATCAGGATACTTCGAACATCCCCAAAAGAAAGTCCCGTATCTTGATTTTCTTTTAACCAATTCCCCGTCCCTTCCCGCTTTTTCGCATTCAGGGCATTTTACTCCCGAGGATTCAACGATTGAATATCTTTTTTTGCATTTGTCGTTTAAACACTGATAATATTTTCCGTAAGGACCGGTTTTAATAACCATTTCGGAATTACATTTTTCACACTTTTTATCAGTCGGCTCATCCTTTGGAATTTCGATTGCGCTATCCCCTTCCATAGGAAGAGCGGTTTTGCATTCGGGATATCCCGAGCAAGCAAGGAATTGTTTCCCGAATCGAGATAGTTTAACAACCATTTTTTTGCCGCAATTAGGACAAACTTTATCTGTTTCGATATCCTCCCGTTTCATGTTTTTTTTCGCCTCGTCCAGGTCTTTTGAAAAGGGTTTCCAAAAATCATTCAAGAATTGAATGCTGTTTTGTTTATCCTCGGCGATATTATCCAAACTTGTTTCCATAAGGGCTGTAAATTTGTAGTCCATGATTTTTATAAAATGTTCAACCAGTTGTTTACAAATCGCCCTTCCTAAAGGAGTTGGTTTTAAAGATTTTGTTTCGGTTTTTTCAACATAGTTTCTTTGTTGAATTTTTGTAATAATCGGAGCATAAGTACTTGGTCTTCCGATTCCATATTCTTCCAGCTGTTTAACCAAACTTGCTTCTGAATATCTTGCGGGAGGCTGGGTAAAGTGTTGTTCCGGGTTCAGTTTTTTAAGGTTTAGAATATCCCCGACTTCTAAATCCGGGAATTTTTGAGCGTTAATAGTTTCCTCGTCGTTATAAAGTTTTGAAAAACCATCAAAAACGATTTTAGAGGAACCCATTCTAAAAATATAGTTGTTAGCCTCAATTTCAATAGTTAAATTCTTAACTTTAGCATTTGTCATTTGAGAGGCTGTAAATCTGTCCCAGATTAGTTTGTAGAGTTTATATTGTTCGCTTGTTAAATACTTTTTAATACTTTCAGGCGTATGTTCAATATATGAAGGACGAATTGCCTCGTGGGCATCTTGGGTGTTTTGTTTCTTTTTAGTGTAAACATTGGGAGTTTTCGGGTAATAATCCTCGCCAAAGTTTTTAATAATAAAATCTTTACACGCAGTTTGCGCATCGTCTGAAATTCTTGTTGAATCTGTTCTCATATAAGTAATTAAACCGACGGATCCGTCTTGTAGTTCTATTCCTTCGTAGAGTTTTTGCGCAATTTGCATGGTTTTTTGAACCCCGTATCCGAGTTTTGAACTTGCCTCTCTTTGAAGGGTGGAAGTTATAAAAGGCGGTTGGGGTTTTCTTTGAGTATCTCTATAACTTATTTTATCGACTTTATATTTTGCTCCCTCGAGATTTTTAAGAACCTCTTTAACTTCCCCTTCGTTATGAAGTTCGATTTTTTCTTCTTTTTCATTTTTAATAATTTTTGTTAATAGAGCACTAAAATCAGTTTTGTTTTTATTTAAAAGTGCCTCAATGCTCCAATATTCAACGGGTTTAAAGGCTTCGATTTCATCTTCTCTTTCGCAAATCATTTTAAGTGCAACCGATTGCACTCGACCTGCTGAAAGTTTGTAGTTTTTCATTTTTTCCCATAAAATCGGACTAATTTTAAAACCCACAAGTTTATCTAAAATTTGTCTTGTTTTTTGAGCCTCAACTTTTAACATATCAATTTGATGATAATTTGCAACCGCCTCTTTTATTGCTTTGGGAGTGATTTCATTAAACACGATTCGAAAAATTTTATCTTGCGGGAACTTAAGACATTCCCTAACGTGCCAGGCTATTGCCTCTCCTTCTCTATCAGGGTCGGACGCCAGATAAATTTTATCCACGGTTTTAGCAATTTTATTGAGTTCTTGAACAACCTTTTTTTTCTCCGGGATTAACTCAAAAGTTGGTTTAAAGTTATCTTCAATGTCAAAACCCAATCCCTTGGAGGCTAAATCTCTAACGTGACCCATTGAGGCTTGGATTATGTAGTTTTTTCCAAGAATTTTTCCTATTGTTTTGGATTTTGCCGGAGATTCCACTATTACAAGAGTTTTTTCTTCTTTGTTTTTGGTTGTTTTACTAGCCATTTTTTTAAAACCTATATTATTTTATAATATCTATTGTCCGCTTGTTTAATTAAACCTTTAAGTTCAAGTTCTGTCAAGGTTACCATGCAATCAGGGATTGTTTCTTTTGTTTTTGATACGATATTGTCAAAAAGCTCCGGTTCAATTGAAACCGCCTCGAAAACTTTTTTTTGCAAATCCGTCAAGGGAACCTTGAAGGTTTCTTCTTTTCTAATAATATCCCAATCTAAATAATTTAACAAATCACCCGAATTACATACGATTCCGGCGCCATTTTTTATTAAATAATAAACTCCTACTGTGTTTGGATTGGAAACATTGCCCGGGATGCACATTAATTCTCGATTGTAATCCAAAGTTAGATTAGCGCTAATCATTGCGCCTGATTTCATTTGCGCTTCGGCTACTAAAGTTCCTTTGGAAATTCCTACAACGATTCTGTTTCTTTGAGGAAAGTGATAAGGAAGGGGCTTTGTTTTAAGGGGATATTCACTAAAAATTACCCCTGCTCCCTGTTCAATTTTATGGTATAAATGCTTATTCTGCATCGGATAAGTAATATCGAGTCCTGATCCAATTACACCAATTGTTTTAATCTTATTATCAATGGCACTTATGTGCGCTTGAGCATCAATTCCATAGGCAAGACCCGAAACTACGCATAAATCGGTTTCTCTAAAACCGGATAGGATATTATTAAGCGTGATTTTTGCCTCCCAGGACGCTTCTCTTGAACCGACAATAGAAAGAGGATATTTATAGTTAATATTATCAAGATTTCCCTTGTAATAAAGACTAAGAGGAAAATCGGGAATTTGTTTTAATAAAGGGGGATATAATTCATCCTCGAAGGTTACAATCCCGACGTTTTTATCGCAAAGTGCCTCTTTGTAGCACGAATCTATATCTAATTTGGATTTTTTTAGAAAATAATCTTTAGGGATTGTGATATTAAGATCCTCTTTAATTTTTTTTAGTTCCTCTTTATCCGCCAAATAAGTTTTTTTAATGTCATAATCAAAATATTCAAATAATTTTGCTTTAATTCTGGGGTTAATCGAAAGATAACTAAAAGCACAGTAGTATTTTAAGTTTTCTTTTAAAGACATTAATTTCCTGCTTTCTTTTCCTTATATTCTTTTTCTATTGCTTTATAATTAAAAGTCAATGTGTCTTTGTAATTCAAACAAAGCTCCAGACAATTTTTGGTTGATTCTAAGTCGTTGTCAAGTTCAAAACATTTTGCCATTAAGTAATATAAATCGCCGTTCTCGAGATTCTCAACTTTTTTTGTCAAAAGCGCTAAGGCTTTAGAGGTTTTATTCTGTTGGATTAGAATTTGCGCTAAAAGTTTTATTGCAAGAACATCTTTCGGGTTTTTTTCGATTGTTTTTTTAAGCATTGTAATACAATCCTCGATTCTTCCTTGCTCGAAATAAATTTGGGCAATGTTAAAGTAAGCCCAGGAATAATCACTCGACAACTCGAGCACTTTTTTATACTCAAGAAGTGCGCTGTTTATATCGTTTATTTTTTTGTATTCACTAGCCAGGTAAAAATGAGAAAAATAATCGCTATAGTTAAGTTCAATCGCTTTTTTAAAGCATTTTATCGCAATATCCGAATCGTTTTTTTTGGAATATAGAATTCCAATTGAAAAAAAAGCGTTGGCGTCTTCGTTTTTGTAATAAATTACTTTTTTTAAATTTGTCATAGCGGAGTCAATGTCCCCTCTTTGTTCTTGCAATAGTGCAAGATTGTAGAGGAAATCGGGTTCGTCATTTTTCAATTCAACCGCTTTTTGATAACAAAAAAGCGCATTATCAAATTCTTTTAGTTTTTCGGCGCAAATCCCTTTGTTAAAATATAAATTTGCATCGTCAGGGAAAATTTTAAGTAAATAATCGATATGAAAAAGTGCAACTTTTTCAAAACCTAAATCCAAACAAAGCATTATTAATTCTCTTCTGGCTTGGAAATTTTGAGGATTCAGTTTTATAGTTGTTTGAAGATTTTCGAATTTTTGAGCTTCATCCATTGTCTATAAATTTTCATCTAAGTTGAGATTGATTTCTTGTTCTTCTTTATCCAATTCTTCTTTGTCGTCGTCTTGAATAATTTTCTCAATTACAATCTGCGCCATATCGAGGGCAACTTTTTTCTTAGTTTCAGGAGGGCATTTTTCAAGCATTTGGATTGCGGTTCTAACGGTCGAATCAATGTCATACCAGCGATGATGCCCTCTTTGGATTCTTCCGTCTTCAACAGCGGACATAATATCCTCAACATTTTCATATTGATTATCTTGAATATTGTGTTCGATTATAACTTTGATTAAATTAAGCGCAACAGAAATTTGTCTTTCGTCCGAAGAACTCGATAAAGTTCTCATAGACATTGATAAAACCGGGTCTTTGTCATACCATCTTGAAAAATATTGGTTTTCCATATTGCTCCTTAACTTTCTAGCTGTTCTTAAAAATAACCCCTTGTCCTGATTCAGGATAACACCACTCAATTGCTTCTTGAGGACAAGAGATTCTGCAAGCTCCGCACTCCAGACAATTTTCGTATTGCACAATTGTTTCTTTGGTTTCATCATCAATTACATAAACATTGGCAGGACAAATAAAACTGCAGGTTTTTTGCTTGCATTTTTTGCATTTTTTATTATCCACAACCAAATGCGTTTTATTTCCGCAATTGTATTTAATTGTGTTGAGTTTTTCTTGTATTGATTTTTTATTTTCTTTATTATCCATTTTTATTTCCCTAAAAGCACATCAAGTGCACATTTTGAAAATGCGTAAATATCTTTAAATAACTCGGATATTTTCCTGTCTTTAATAAATTGAATTAAGAATCCTCTAAATTCTTTTGCCTTAGGAGTGCAAGAAACTCCGGTCACGATTTCGAAAAATTCTTTAATTTTATTGGGATAATAAACCGATAATGAATTTGCTCTTGAATGCAAAAGCTCAATCACGTTTCTGTAAGCATAAAGGTCTTTAAGAATAAAGGATTCTTCCAGTTTTTCTTTGTAAACTGAAAGTTTGGATTCTCTAAAGTCGTTATCATCAAGAGCGATTAGGGCAGTTTCTCCCGCAAGTTTTCCTGAAACCAGAGCAAAATTTGTTCCTTCGAAATGAACACTGTTAACAAAACCTGCTGCGTCTCCAACAAGCATAACCCCGTTTGCGTATAGTTTCGGAAGATTATTGAATCCTCCTTCGGGGATTAAATGCGCACTATATTCGATTAACTGCCCGTCTTCAATTAAAGGAGCAATATCGGGATGTTGTTTAACAGCGTCCAGAACTTCGTTAATATTTAGTTTGGTTTTAGCCAAATCCTCAAGATTAACCCCGACTCCGATTGAAATCGTGTCTTTAAAGGTGTATAAATAACTCATCATAAAGAGGTTTTTAATCCCTTTTAGTTTCCCGAAGTCAGAGCCGAAATATTGTTTATTAACTCCGTTTGTCAAATCTTCTTTGAGGTTGAATCTTTGTTCTATTATTTTTTTGTTAAGTTTTATTACTTCTTTTGCGCTTAAGATGAAATTTTTACTTTTAAAGTTTTCTCTTAAGCCGAGTTTTTTTGCTAACAGCGAATTAACCCCATCTGCCAAGATTACAACCGGGGCAAAGTATTGTTCAAACTCAGTTTCAACCCCGATAACGGATCCGTTATTCTCGATTAGTTTTTTAACTAAAGTATTGGGAGAATAATAAACCCCCTGTTTTTTAGCCTGCTCAATCATCCAATGTTCCAGGTTGAATCTTTTTATTGCATAGGCGTTTTTTGAATTTGCGTTTTTATAGGTCATTTCAAAAGAGGAATCCTCATTGAGGAAAGAATATGTGTGTTCGTTAATTATTCTTTCATAAGGAAGTTCTTGGACTTGATCTTTAAAAACAAACTCAAGTGCCTTATGATAAACAGCACCCCCATAAACATTTTTAGAACCCGGATATTGCGCACGTTCTAAAAGTACAACTTTTCTTCCGTTTTTTGCTATTTCAATTGCGGCACTAATCCCTGCCGGACCTGCGCCTACAACAATAACATCTGTATTAAAATCATTACTCATATAATAATAATACAGGCTAAATGAATAAAATACAATAGAACAAAAGACGAGTTATTTTTTTAACTCGTCTTTGTCTTGTATCATTAACAAATAAATTAAGCTGCTTTTTCGAATAAATTATATGCATTGTAGATTTTAAGGACTTCAAGAACATTGTCATATCCGAATTGCTGGACGGCTTGTGCGTAACTTCCGTCTGTTTGGGTTAGGAATTGAACAACTGCTTTTCCATCGTCTGTTAGGGCGTTTAAAAATCCTTGAAAATCGATATTGAAACCGTTTTCTTTAAAGTTTCTCAAATTTGATTTTAAACTGTTGTATGAATTCTCTAATCCTTTAATTCCCTTTTGCGTAGTCGCATTTGACGATTTTTGAGACATATGTTCTTTAATATATTGACCTGTGTTTGTATTGCGCACTTTTTGTTTTAATTGACCTATAGTGGTGTTATCCATTTGTTCTTTTTGCGCTGCTTTTAGTGCGTCTTTTGAGTTTTGAACACCTTTATTCGCTTTTTCAATATTTGCTTCATTTTTAGTCTTTTTAACCTCTTTTAAGACTTCTTTTGAAGTTTTAATGTCTTCTTTAGCGTTTTTAACGTTCTGTTTAAGCTGGTTTTTAGTATCCGCTTTAATTTGTTGAGACTCAATTCTGGAATCCAATAAAGTTTCGCTGTTGTTTTGTTGATATTGTTCTCTTATTTTTAAATTTGATTCTTCAAGCGATTTATTGCGCTCTATAAGTTCAGTTCTTTGTTCCCGGGTTAAATCTTTATTTTTTAAGCTGTTATTGTTCTTTTTAATAGTTGTTTCATTTGCTCTTATTGTTGAAGCGTCTTTAGATGCCGCTGCACTTTGTTTTATAGCGTTTAGCTGATTTTTTGCAACCCCATAATTATTCTTGGTTGATGAAATTGTGTCTTTTCCTAAGGCTTTAGCGAATTTTCCAACCTGAGTTACTTTTTCACCTATGGTTGAGGCGTCGTCCAGCTTATCTAAGTTTCCAAGGGCAGTTTGGCTTTTAAAGTTTCCGTTTTGAGTTACAAAATCCCTTGTTATAGCGCTAATTTCTTTATTTGAAAGCTCTTTTATTTGATTTTTGCTTTTGAGTATATTAATTAGCTCTGTTTGTTTTGATCCTTCAATACCTGCCTCTTTAAGGGCACTTGTATATCCTGCTGCATCATCTGCTTTGTCAATTGCTTTGGTTACATTTTTTACAACATCGTCCACAGCAGCCGTTGAAGTTTTTCCAATTGCTTTATAGCTTGCTTTCGCTCCAAGAACTGAAGAAGCTACGGTAAAACCGCCTTCTCCGATATTTTCCCAGGCTTGTTTAGCCTGCGCATCGTTTTGCGCACTAAAAACATTCTTAATTCCACCTATAACTTTAGCACCCCCTAAAACTGCTCCAATTCCGCAAGCAACGAGTCCTACTGCAGGAAAAGCGATACAAACCGCCGCTGCGCCTAGTGAAAAAAGAGTTTTTCCTAAAGAAAATTTTCCTTCTTTGTTGGTAAAACAGCCGACAATTCCGTTGACAAGTCCTTTGCCAACCCCTTGAATCAAATTTCCCGCAGCCGCCCAAAAACCGATTTTTCCATCGTCTTTGTCATCTGTACAGCGGTTTTCAAG
>CANAIK010000016.1 GCA_947361225.1 uncultured bacterium | reverse complement strand
TTTAAAAGCATTTTTTGTTGTTCTTTGTTTAATTCCTTATAAATATTAACCAATTTTGTTTCGTTCTCATTATCGATTGGGTTAGGATAAAAATTGAAAAAATAAACCAACGGGGTTTTTAGGGCATATGACAAATTAAAAAGAATATTAGACGAAGGAAAACTGTATCCTGTTTCTAATCCTGAAATAGTTTGCCAAGAACAGCCCACAAGTTCTGCCAATTGTTCTTGTGTCAGCTTTTTCGCCTTTCGATATTCTCTAATTTTTGCTCCAAAGCGTCTTTTAATTTCTTTATCTTGATAAATCATATTTACACGATAAATAAATTCGCAACACTTTACCATATTCATATTTCGTTAGTAATATCGATATATTTCGTTATTTATCAATTTTTTTTAAAAACTTTTTTGCAAATATAAAAAGTTGATAATAGATTTTAGTTGTACTAGTATATATAAAAGGATAATTTACTATGAAAAGAGCTGTATTAAAAGAAACAAAAATTACAAATCTTGAAGAATTCAACTGGATTGAATATTTCGAATACAACAACAAAAATTTATTAAAACTGGATTATACCAACAACAAAGAACTTACGGAAGAAGAAATAAATTTAATTGCTCCCTCCATTAAAGCTTTTCAGTTGGGGGAAGGATCTCAAGGGAAACATTTAACCAAAGTTGTGGAAGAATATGCGAAAAAAACCAACTACAAAGATTATCCCGAGATTATGAAGTGGTTTATTATAGAAGAAAACAGACATTCTCAAACGCTTAAAAAATTCATGGAAATATACAATATAAAACCCGTGCAAAAACTATCGGTTGATAATATATTTAGAATTCTAAGAAAATTAATGGGCATAGAATGTGAAGTTATTGTTTTGGTTACGGCTGAAATGGTTGCGCTTTCTTATTATACGGCCTTATCCAATTCCACCGGTTCAACACTTCTTAAAACAATATGCACTCAAATGCTAAACGATGAACTAAAACACGTGGTTTTGCAATCCGCCACTTTACATAGAATTTCAAAAAACAGAAACAAAACAACTAACAACATAATAAGATTTATAAGAAAAATCCTTATGAACTTAACGGTTTTTGTTGTTGGACATAAATTTAAAAATTTATTCTTAAAAGGGGGATATTCTTATAAAGAATTCAAAAATCACTGCAGGGAATACTTAGAAGAATCAATTTCTATAGAAAAAACCGGAAAATTATAATAATTAAAAAATATGTCGATTGTTGAATTCAAATTAAAGTTTTTGTTTTGTATATTTTTGGTTTTTGTTTTCTCAAACCCTGTTTTTGCAAGTTTTTCACCAAATAATCAAACTAACACAAAACAAATTAAAAAGTTAAGAAAAGAAATTAATAAACACAACAAAAACTACTTTTTATACGATAATCCGACCATTTCAGACTCCGATTATGATATTCTAGTTAAAAAACTAAACGACTTAGAAAAAAATAATCCGAACTCGAAAACTACAAAAACAATAGGGGCGATTGATTCAAAAACAGCGAAAACAAAGCACAAAAACAAAATGTACAGTTTAAAAAAAGTTTATGAACTTGATAAGCTCGAACAATGGTATAAAAAAATTGCATCAATTGAACCTTATACAATTTTTTGTGCGGAACCCAAAATTGACGGGCTTGCGCTTACGCTTTTTTATGAAAACGGACGATTTATCAAGGGTTTAACAAGAGGAAACGGCGAATTAGGGGAAGATGTTACAAAAAACTTAAATATGATAAACTCAATTCCAAAAAACCTTAAAAAATCATTTAGCGGAGAGATTCGAGGAGAAGTTTATGTTTCGATTGATGAATTTATAAAACAAAATAAAGAAACAAAATTCTCAACACCAAGAAACTACGCAGCCGGTTCTTTGCGCCAAAAAGACCCTGAAATTACGAATAAAAGAAACCTTTCTTTTATTGCTTATCAAATTTTATCTAAAAATCCTCCCAAAACTCAGATTGAATCCTTAAAAACTCTGCAAGAACTGGGCTTTAGCGCAAATTCATACAAAGAATTGAAAAATTTTAGTGAAATTAAGGATTATCTTAAAAACTTCAATTCTTGTAGTCAAAAAATTCCAACCGACGGGGTTGTTATTAAGGTTAATGACATTGAACTCCAAGAAAAACTGGGTTTTGATTCATACGCTCCAAAATGGGCAATAGCTTATAAATTTAGCCCAAAAACCGCAAATACAAAGCTCGAATCGATTGAATTTACAATTGGAAAATCGGGAACACTAACCCCTGTTGCAATTTTTTCTCCGGTTGAGATTCTGGGTTCAAAATTTAATAAAGCAACCCTGCACAATTTATCTCAAATAAAAAAACTTGATTTATATATAAATGATGAAATTACAATTAAAAAAGCCGGTGAAATTCTTCCTGAGATTGTTTTTTCAACAAAAACCAAGGATTCGAAAAAAATTGCACTTCCAAAAACTTGTCCTTATTGCAATTCAAAATTAATTATAGAGAATAAAAATTTACAATGCGCCAATTCTAATTGCAAAGGAAGAATTGCAGCCAAAATTGCGCATTTTGCCTCAAGAGATGCAATGAATATTAAAGGACTTGCAAATAATGTTGCCTTAAAACTTGTTTCAATAGGAATTAAGGATTATTCTCAAATTTATGAATTAAAAGAAACCGACTTCAAGGATTTAGCCGGTTTTTCCGATAAATCCGCTAAAAATCTTTATTTAGCGGTACAAAACTCTAAAAATACTGATTTGGAAAGGTTTTTGTACGCAATTTCAATAAATTATCTCGGGAAAACAACAGCCTCGATTCTTGCTCAAAATTATAAAAATTTGGATGAAATAAAAAAAGCAAGCCTGATTGATTTACAAAAAATCGATGGGATTGGCGAAAAAACAGCAGAATCCGTTTTTAATTTTTTCCGGGATGAAAAAAATTTACAAGAAATAGAAAAATTGCAGAATTTAGGGGTGAATTTAAATTAATTCAATCCTTATAATATTCTATTTTATCTCAATATCATAACAAGGATAGTTGTTTGAGCATTCTTCGAATCTTTGGATTCTAATAAAAACTTTCCCAAACACCCTAAATTGGTTTAAGAATCTTTCAAATTTAATTTTTTTATCGCTATTAGGAATAATTCTATATTTATAAAAATTAATATTCCCGTCGTTAACAACAATGAATTTATTGTCTTTTTTATTGTAATTAAGACTAATTTTTTGATTATTCTTAAAATCGGAAATCTTAATAATATTATATCCTTTAAATAATTCTTTAATCTCTGTTAATTCAAGTTTTCTTGGTGTAAATTGGGTTTTATCAAAAATTATTTCGTAGAATTCAAATGTTTTAGGATAATAAGAATATAATTTATCATTAACTAAAAATTCTTGGCTACCTTCCCCAATTAGAATATCGTCTTTTAAAATTTGTTCGTTTTCCACTAATAAACGATAGGAAGTATATCCGCCATTGCCCACAGGCTCTTGCATTTGCAGTGTAATTGTTTCTTTGGGATTATTTTTAGCATTTTTTTTATAAATGCTCCAATTTTTTTCATTTATATTATAAACCCATAACTTTTGACCGATTCTAGACACTGAGAATACTTCTTGTCCAATGCTTTTTTCATTGAGGATTGCAAAAAAGCACAAAAATATTGCAACCGGAATCGCTGCTGTAATAAATCCAAGAATATATTTTTTATTCATTTAAAAATCCTCTTTTTCTTTTATTGTAGAAATAAAAGAAAAATTTGCAATAATTTTTTCCTCAACCCAAAATCATATCAAAAATTTCAATATCGAACCATAAAATATTCTAGTTTCGATACCAGGGCTTAAAATCCTCAATTTCACTGATTAATTTTTGATAATCCCCTTGGAATTTAAGGCATCTATCGTCAATAGTTAAGTAACTAAGCTCTTTAATATTTGTAATATCGGAAAAATATTTATCCAAATCGTGTTCAACAAGCCATTTTGAAGCCAACAATTTATTTCTTGTTGTATATAATATAAGTTCATAATTATTAGATAATTTTTTTAAAAATTCTCTTACTCCGACCCTTGGTTTAGGGATAAAAGTTTTATCGAACTTTCCCTCATATTCATTTAAAACCCCGTCCAAATCGATTAATAAAGTTTTTTTGAATGTTGTCATATTATTTCCTTAATTTTTAAATAGTGCTTATATAGCAGTGGCACCGCATTAACATATTAACTAATATTTCCTTATGAGTTTTGAAGACAAAATCTATATAGCTATAGGAAAAAACATTAGAAAATATCGTATAGAACAAGGCTTGTCCCAAGAAAAACTCTCTGAAACGCTGAATGCAAATTCAAAATTCATTGGACACGTCGAACGTTTTGAAAGATATATTAGTTTAAAAAAACTTATCCAAATATCTAAAATTTTAAACGTTTCATTGTCTGATTTAGTTGACATCAAATAAATTACCTTTCTTAATAGTGCTTATATAGCAGTGGTGCTTTATAAGTATATATTTAATAATTAGTTTATGTCAAGTTTTGAAGAATATTATTATAAAAATATTGGCAAAAAAATTCGTTTGTTAAGACAAAAAGCAAATTATACACAAGAACAACTCTCAGAACTCTTAGGACTTAACGAAAAATACATTGGACACATTGAGCGTTGTGAAAGACTAATTAGCAACAAGGTTTTAACTAGAATATTAAAAATTTTTAGAATCCAACCTAAAGATTTTTTCGATTTTAGCGAAGAATACAAGTTCTAAAAAAATAATAGGATAATTTTTATGAACAATAGTATAAACAAGGATTATATCAAAAAACTTGGCGATAGAATAAAAAATTTGAGAAACGAAAAAAAATTAACCCAAGACGATATTGGAATTAACGGAATTTCTCGTTCAATGATAAGTTTAGTTGAAATCGGAGCAACCGATATTACCGTTAGTAAATTAAAAATAATTGCCGATAATTTAGGAGTCCGGGTTAAAGACTTATTTGATTTTTAAGTGGAAATTTTAGGTATAATTATGACATTTGACAGAAAATTGATGCGAAACGGAAATGGCTGGGCATTGTGTATTAATTCTACTATGCTTAAATTAATTGATGTTAATCCGGAAGTTGATATGGTTAAATATACAATTGAGAATGAAAAATTAATTATCACTAAAAGTGATAAGAAAATTGAAAAATAAAAATGAATTATTCAAAACTTGGAGAATATATTAAAAAAGAAAGATTGAAACTGGGGGTTTCCTTGAATGAATTCTCAATTGTTAACGACATTGACCCTGCGATATTATCAAGGATTGAGAATTTAAAACAAGATATTAAATTGAATGTTCTAAGGAAAATTTCCAACGGATTCAAAAAATCCCCGGGGGAATTTTTAATGGATTTTGAGAATCAATAAGATTATATAATTATAGTATTTAATAAAATTTTTTGTTACAATAGGTCTATATGGTTCTAGAAAATAAACTTGGAATAAAAGAATCCTCAATCCTAGCAAAAGAAAAGGAAAGAATAAGTAAGATTAAAGCTATAGAATTGTTCGAAAAATGAATTCTAAATACCCTTGAACCCGGCAAATTCTCAACTTTATCTTATATCCATAAATATTTATTTGATGAAATTTATGATTTTGCAGGCGTTATAAGAACCGTAAATCTTGCTAAGGGCAATTTTAGATTCGCCCCTGTTATGTATTTGGCGCAGTCTTTAGAATATATAGATAATTTAGCGCAGAATACTTTCGATGAAATTATAGAAAAATACGTTGAAATGAATATTGCCCATCCTTTTCGTGAAGGCAACGGCAGGGCAACTCGAATCTGGCTGGATTTAATTCTAAAAAAACAACTTGGGAAGGTTGTGGATTGGAAAATAATCGATAAAGAAGATTATCTTCTTGCAATGGAGCGCAGTCCAATTAAAAACGTTGAAATTAAAGAATTAATAAGAGCTGCGCTAACAACCGAGGTTAATAATAGAGAAATTTATATGAAGGGAATTGACGCAAGTTATAATTACGAAGGGTATTTCTCCTACAATACAAATGAGCTAAAATAAATCCTCATATTTAAAATTACACTTATAACAATGTCAGAAGGCATAAAAAATCTAACAGTTTGTACTAATACAAGAACGGGTATTTTTTAATAAACACTATTATTTAATAATATGACAGATAAATATAACAAAGCTAAAATCGAGTTACAACAATCACTTGCAAAAATAATTAAAGAATACAGAACCAACCAAAATAAATCCATTAGCAAGATTTCTGCTGAAATTATGATGTCTAAATCATTATGGTTGGATTTAGAAAAAGGAATAAAGGATCCGCAATTATCTACCCTGTGGAGAGTTTGCGAAGCGTTAGATATTCCTTTAGAAATAATTATTGCAGAACTTAAGAAAAAACTAGGCTCTAATTTTAGTCTTTTAGAAGATTGATTGGTTTTAAAAAAGGATAAATTTTGAAAAAACAACTTACACTAGCAGGAAACAGCTGGCAATTATATATTAACAAACCTTTGGCTAAATTACTTGGAATTAACGAAAAGGAATTTAGGGTTCTTATAAAAATTGAAAACAAAACCTTGAGTGTTATAAAAGTAACAAACGAAGCTCAATGTGCTAATTTTCTAGTTAAAAAATTAATTAAAAGAGGCGCAGGTTTTGGGCTCAATTTAACAATTCCTGTTATTGAGCTATTGGAAATTAATCCTGAAGTTGATTTTTTAGATATTAATATTGAGAATGACAAATTAATTATCAGAAAAAGTGATAAGAAAAATGAATTATAAAAATTAACCACCCAATCAAACCTTGAATCCTAGGGGGGAAATAAAATACAATTAATTATATGAAAAAAGTTGTTGTAGTTTTATTATTTATTTTCCTTCTTTCTTTAGGATTAGCTCTAGCAAAGAATCAAAAACAAAATAGCGAGTACTATTTAGGGGAAGAATACAAAAAAGAAATTACAAAAATAATTAACGAAGAATACCCCAAAGCAATAAAAGAAATAGACCACGTTTTTGTAGAATTTGAGGAAGAAGAAAATCCGTATGAAAAAAGTCACATATTAGATGATGGGATTCGTTATGTTCTTACGGGTTTTTATATAAAATTGTATGATACAACAGAAAAATATACAAAGCTTAAAGAGTTAGCAACAGACTATCACGGCGATTTGCAAGAAGAACTTGACCCTTATTTAAAAAATAACAATATAAATATAAAAAAAATTAATGCTTTAAATAAATATGCAGATAAAAAACAATTGGAAATTGAAAAAAGGCGGGATGAAATTGTTTATTCTTTGTCTATTTAACCATTTCCTTATAAACAAAGCAATCTTTAATATGGTCGTTAACAAGACCAACTGCTTGCATAAAAGAATAAATTATGGTTGAACCCACAAATTTGAATCCTAATTTTTTCAAATCTTTGCTAATTTTATCAGACAAAGGGGTTTTGGGTGGAATTTGCTCAATACTTTCCCAATGACCCACAATGGGTTTGTAATCGACATAATTCCAGATAAATTTATCAAAACTTCCGTATTTTTCAATAATCCCTAAAAACGCCTTGGCGTTAGCGATTGTGGCGTTAATTTTTAATCGGTTTCGAATAATTTTCTCATTATTCATAAGTTCCTCGATTTTTTTGGAATCATAATTTGCAATTTTTTTATAATCAAAATTGTCAAATGCTTGATAAAAAGCCTCACGTTTCCTTAGAATTGTAATCCAGGAAAGTCCCGCTTGCATTCCTTCTAAAATCAACATTGCAAATAATTTCCCATCCTCGTGAACCTCACGACCCCATTCTTTGTCGTGATAATCATCATAAATAGGAATTCCTTTACTCCAAGGACAGCGTTTTATCGAATTCATAGTTAATCCAGATACATATTGGGTTTATTTTGTTTAAATGTTTTAATTTTATTGTCAATAATCGAATCTTTGTTCTTATCGATAAGTTTGCAAAAATCTTTTTTGCTTATTCCATTTTCTCTATTAATTTTATTGTATTCATTGGTAAGAACCACAAGACCGGCTTTGGATGCTTGATCTACGACAAGTTTTTGTGCGTCTTCTTTGGAAAAATATTTATCCAGAATTTCATCAGCGTTTTTATTGGTTTTTGAGAATTTATTCTCAAATTGAGATATAAATTCATTAGGAACATACCCGCTGCTTGTACAGAAAGTTTTCAATACAAATGTATTAGACGCAACAAAACCTTTGACAAATCCTGCGTCTTTAACGATTTGCAATTCCTCTTGAGTTGGTTTTCTGCGGATTTTTTTAGAATGATGATTATTGGATCGCAATTGTTTTTGAGCTGGTATTGTGTGGATTTTTTTGTTACTTTTGTTATTGTGTCCCATTATCGCACCAACAAGCAAATAGGACGCAAGAAAAGAAACCGCAAAAACAACAACATAAACTATTGTTTGTTTTATTGATGAATTTTTTGTGTTTTTTTCTTTATCGTTAGAATTATTATCTTGTGACATTGTACAACCTTTCAAATCAGATATTATGAATCTTATCACAAATAATAAAAATATAAAAGCCCTCCAAAAAGGGATTTATATAGCAAATTCCACTAAATAGGTTAAAATGGTTAACAATGCTTAATATTTATCATTATCAGATATTTTGGGTTAATAGTTCTGTTCTATTGGGGAAAGTTGTTATTCTAAAAATATCATTTTCTTGATTAATTAGTTCCATACTCCAAAATGGGTGAGTTGTTGTTTTATTGGCAATTACTATAGTCATAGTTCCATTTGAAATTTCATCCGAAGACATTGGAATGGGAATTTCATTATTATCAACATTCAAAAGACGAAATTCCCAAGTAGGACGTCTTCCTATAGGGGTTGCACTTAAAATTTCTCCAGTAAGAATAAGATTTATTTGTCCTGCAAATTGAATTATAATTTCTTCCATTATTATCTCCTATTTATCTGTAATTCTAACATAAAAAAATAGATTAAATTTTTTATAAAGAGGTAATATCTTAAATGCTAACACTATCATGGAATATTGAAAAAATGTTTAATGCTTTAAATGCCTTAATTGACAGTAAAGACGACGCACTTATAGAATGGTTTGGAAAAGACCATTGGGATAGGCTTCTCATTAAAACGAATGGAAACAAAGAAGAAGCTATGGAGTGGGTAAAACATGTATGTGTGGTCAAGGTTAATAATACTTATCAGTTATTATTAAAGATAAAGAAACTTACGAAAGATAACCATGATGTACAAAAAATATTAGAAGCAATGGGACTATGATTTCTATTTGGTTTTCTTATCATTTTCTGAGTAATATACTTTTTTAACAATTTTAGCAAAATCAGACAAGGAGTCATCTCTATTTTCTGAAATCTCTTTGCTGAAATCTTTTACTTCTTCGTTAAAATTCTCAGCATATTTTTTCTTAAAATCTTCACTGGAGTCGCTTGTGCTACGTATTTCAAAATAAGTATCAACAACTTGTTCTAAAGGCTTAGTAATTGCTTTTGTAGCGTATTCATACTTGCCATCACCAAATGATAAGTACTCTTTAGGCAATCTGTCTAAGATAAAATACTTTGTGACTGCTGCAACAAAAACTCTCTTTTGAATTAGAGTTTCAGTATTATAAATTAATCCATAAACAACAAATAAATCTTTAAAAAATGCTTCACTCTTTTCTAAATCAGCGATTGCGTTCACCAATTTGCGACCGCAAATCTTATGCAGCCCTCGTTTGATTTCGATTATATTGTCTATATTTTCCACTTTTAATATCTTCCCAGGTATGGTGAGTATCTTGTATGTTTTGCAAAAGCCAAATACATGCCTCACTAGATTTCATCTTTCTTGTATTATACCTGAAAACTGCTTCATTTGCATAATTTTGTAAATGTTTTTGAGAGACTTGAATATGTGTTTGTTTGGTTCTTTCAAATACTGCCCAAAGACTTTCTACTGTATTTGTATAAATATCTTTGTTCTCTTTGCTTACGTAATTTCCTTTGGTATGGACTACGTTTGCTTGATTATAAAAAGGTGGTAATTTTTGATAGCTCGGATTGTCGTCGCTGTATAAAGTTGAACTATATTTAACATATTTAAGTACACCAGCAGTTAAAGTCCCATCTGTTTTGTCTGGGATTGGCTTAATAACCGCATTGCCATTTCGTTCAACAAGTCCGAGCAATAGTTTTTTACCACCATTAGGCTTTTCTCTAGCTTCTAATTTTTTGTTATAGTGCATTTTTTTATGTGAACCACCTTCGTAATATTCATCTACTTCAACAGTACCTTTTAGCTCTTGATGGTTTTCTTTTCCCATAGCAGCTCTTATTTTTTGCAGCATATACCAAGCTGCTCTTTGCGTAATACCATATTCTCTGGATACAGTTGTAGAAGCCAAACCTTGTCTATCCGAATTTTCACGGAAAATTATTTCAAACCAAATCGTTAAATCTATTTTTGTGCCCTGAAAAAGAGTGCCTGTAAGAATATTAAATTCTTTGCCAGTGTTTTTACACTTATACCAACCATCTTTGCATTTATATACTTTTGAAGTTTTATCATAAGGACTAACAGGCTCACCTTCCCAGATAAGTTCTTCCAAAAACTTTATGCAATCTTCATTTGTTCTAAAGATTGCTCTTAAATCCTTAAGGCTTTTAAAGTTTTTACATAAGATATTTTCTATATTCATAGCTATACTTATATAAAGTTCTTTAGGGGAGTAAAAATTGCCCTTTTTGATAATTTCTTCAAATTTTTTCTTAATTAAATTACTTGTGACTTTAGAACCACTGCACAAATCAGCAACTTTGGCTTGATATTCAATTTTTGTGCAACTACTGTGTTTCACTCTGCCTCTTTTTGTTATTCTTTAAACCCACAAAAAGAAGCAATAGAAAAAACCCATCGCAACGACGGGTTTTAATCAAAAATTTTTTAATTAAAATCAACTTAACCCATCGTTCAAGCTTTAGCACCTTGCATTTTACTGTAGGTTGCTGTGTGGTCATAGGGCTTGTCCCTCGCACAACTCTTTATGAGCGTTTATTAAATTTTTACGTCTTTTATAATACCACGTTATTTTTGTTTTGTCAACCAAAATGCCCTATTAGAGGCTGTTTGCAGCTTTACGTTATCTTGTTATCGTCTGATTTTTAATATCAAACTTTCAATATAATCCAGAGTTTCCAAGTACATACTTGCGTCTTTTTCAGGAATGGCTAAAATTTTTTCTAATAACAGTTGCTTATCCTGATTAAGAGCATGTGTCTTTTTTGTTTCAATACCGAAATCACTCAAAGAAAAAGACAAAACTTCTGCCATTTTAAGAAAAGCTTCAATATTTAATCTACTTAACCCTCTTTCCACCTTGCTTAGATAATTTGTTGAAATGTCCATCTTTTCCGCAAGTGCTTCTTGAGTTAAGTTTTTATCAACTCTCAGCTTCTTTATAATTTTTCCTATAGTCTCAGTATCAATCATATTTTACCTTTTTATTAAGCTTACATACTATATGATTGGTTTTTAATCTCCAAAAGTTTAATTTTGTCAAAATTGATAATATTTGATGTGTTTGTGTTATTATTTAACCAAAGTAGGAATGTATCCTGCGAAAATAAGGAGGACTAATTTATGAAAAAGATGTTATCAACTTTGTTGCTTGGTGGAGCTATTTTAGGAGCTACATTAACACCAGCTTTAGCAGAAAATTACAGGTATAAATTATACGACCCAGCAACCAATAAATCGTACACAGTGCAAATGATAACTTATGGAGCTAGTGAACACACTTATTTTGCAGGTCTAGCTGATAATTCTCATGTTTGCGCAATTATAGGAGATACAAATACAAATGCTCAAGGTTTGGTAGGCGGAGCTTGTTATAATGACGGACGTAAATACGGTTGGAGAGAATTACAGCGAAATACTTATAACTCAGAAGTAAGTTCAATTATCAGAGAAAGAAAATCCCAAGGGCAATACCTTGTTAATTCTGTTGAAGAAGCAGAAGCCATAGAAACCAAATTGAGAAGAAATAATAACAGTGGTTTAAGAGACTCATTGTGGGAAGCAACTAACTAGGAGGTAATATGAAAAGAAATATTATAACATTAACAGGACTCTTAATTTGCTTGTTATCTGCTAATTCTGCGTATTCTGCAACACAATATTTGCAACAGCAACATGAAAACGCAGTAATTCAGCGAGAAAGAGCAAGAGTTGAAGCAATAAAAAGGGAGGAAGAACAAATCCGTCAAATTCGTGAGCAAAGAAGACAATGGGAACTTGAACAAAATAGAAGAACCCCTTCTAATAGTAGGGTAATGACCTTTGAAGGACCCTCAGAAGAAGAGCTGGAAGAACTTCGCAGCATAAGATGGATGGGAAATTAGCGGGGCTGCTTATGGAAAATGATACTGAAAACAATAATATTGGAACCGAAAAAATCAATAACAACGTTAATAAAAACAAGAAAAACATGGGATGTTTATGGACTTTCATTATTCTTGTTTTAATTGGTTCCATTGCGGCATTGCTTGATGATGGTACAACAAGTACGCCTCAAACTACATCTGACAATACTTATTATACAAGCGAAAATTATCAAACAGAAGGACCGTATCAACCTGTAAGGGGCAAATATTCAGGATTTGGCAGAGTGAATACAGCTTTTGCAAATTTAGGCGGACAGAGTGCGGATTGCTTAAAAACAGGAGCTGGAAAATCTTTGGTTAATCAAATAGAAGCAATGTTTCAAGAAAGTTCACCACAAAAAAATCAAGTTTTGTATTCTATATCAAATTATAATCCAACATTGGAATTTGAAGTTAGCAATCCAAGATG
This sequence comes from uncultured bacterium, assembly GCA_947361225.1. Lineage (GTDB taxonomy): Bacteria > Cyanobacteriota > Vampirovibrionia > Gastranaerophilales > Gastranaerophilaceae > RUG14156. The sequence goes on along the minus strand of CANAIK010000016.1, from coordinate 22,073 downwards.
GGCTGAAGTTGTTGAGGATATGGACAGATGTATAGCTGATATAACTTTCAAAAATTATAAACCTGATACTATCGCAGGTTATAAAGGTTATGGAGACAGTGCGACCCCTTATACTATTGATGAAGCTCAGTTTGGAGTTACTTATTATGTATCAAAACGTGGAGATAAATATAAGGCAAGTATCCGAGCTGTGGGGTGTGACCCTATTGAAGGTTATTATAATTAACAAAGGAAGAAATTATGAAGAAAATATTATCTAAAATTGTAACTTGTCTTGCGGTGGTATTAATCGCATTTAGCTCAACAGGTTGCAGTGCAACAACAATAGATAGCGGGTATAAAACAATTACCCAAAATTCACTTAAGCAGGCTTTAGCATTAGAAATGTTGAATGCCATAAATCAGGAAGAAAAAGACCTTGTTGAATTCTTTGCAAAAAATCAAAAAACATCTGACAATGATAAAGTGTTTGCAATATTCTATAAAGACTTAACGGCTTTTCAAGATAATCTTTACAATCAAAGAGATAAGCAAGATATTACTGTAATAAAGATATTTGAAATAAATAATATCAAATTAAAAAACGAAGGTTTTAATGAAAAGACAAAACAGACAGTCAACAGAATAGCTTCACCGAGTACATCTTTGATATATCTTGATACAAGCCAAGATTGGTTCACTGGTGTTCGCATTAATTATGATTACATAATAGAAAAATATTCTAAATATTTAAGTCCACAATGGCAAGAGTATTTAAGCCTTGCAAGAGATGAGAGCATAGATTATTCAATAGGTGCTTGGTATGATGATGAACACTGGGGAGATATATATGTAGGGCTGGTTAAAAGATGGGAGAAATTTTTAAAACAATATCCTGACTTTTGCATGCGAGATAAAATCAAAGAAAATATAAACGGAATTAAGGAAACATCCATTTGGGAATATGCAAATGAAAATAAGTAAGATGTAATAAATTCCAACATAACTAAAAGACGGCTTTAAGCCGTCTTTTCGAGTAATCAAAATACTTTATTTTGTTTAAGCTATAATTAAACTAAAATAGTGAGGTTTTTATGAGCATAAATTTTAGTTTTAATTCTTTTGACAATAGTACTCAAAATAATACTATTACAGTGAACAATAATGATATTGATAAAATTTTAGAACTTCTAAAAGAAGTAAATTTATCGTCACAAGATATATCAGAACTAAAATCGGCAATAGAAAATGACAAAGAAGAGATTAAAACAACAAATTCTTTAGGTAAAAATGTTAAAAATTGGTGCCTATCAATATTTGACAAAGTTACAGCTGGTTTAATTGTAAATGTTTCACTACCTTTGATAAAAGAAAAAATTGGCAGTGTTCTTTCTGCTATTTATCAGTTTCCAATTCAATTTTAGTATTTTGAGTACTTCCATCGTATGAATTAAAATTGTTTTGTATAAATTTATTAATAACTGAATTAACCTTATCTTGTTGTTCTTTGGTTGGATTTTGAAATAAATTTTCTAATTCTGTCGTATCAAATTCATTTTCCATTGCAAACATTAAATCTAGCAACTTTGCTCTTATGGAACTAAGTATTCCAGCTATGAAAGCTTTGTCTATTGGTACGTATGCGTTGGTTACAACAAAATTATTTTCAAATGGTTCTGATAGAATATTGTATAACTCAGGTGGAATTGGCTTGTGCATATTATTATCTGATTTTGTATACTCAATTAGGGTAGAAATTTTTTCAGAGAAAATACATTGACCCAAATTTTCTAAGCCATGTTCTTTTAAATGTAAATAAGGTAGAGCTATTTTTGTTCTTCTGCAAACTAAATTTTCTACCGTTCCTGTCAGGTGACCATTATATATTCGATAAGATGGAACATCGTCTTCATAGCCATTAAGTTCCGAATTTACAAAATCTGTTAATTCCTTGTTTTTAAGTTTGTGCGCCAATACTTTTAGTTTTAGTAAAATATCTTCCAATGGATAAGATGTAGTGGTTAAACCTGATAAAATTTCATTGTACATATTACTCATACTGCTATTATACAAGTGATTATAAAAAACTTTTTAAAAGTTAACGAAAAGTTAATAATTATAATGAAATAAATAAAACTCCGCTTAAATTTTTCTCTGAAAATAAAACGCATTGAGGAACTCACTCTTTAAATGTAAGACGGCGACCTTTACTGTCGCCGTCTTTATAATTAATACTTCAAACCATTGCAAACTTAGCTGCCATTGTAGGATTATTCTTCGTCAGACGTTTTATACTTAAATCTTCCGCCTTGTTATTTGCTAATCTCAAATTATTCTCAGAAGATAACAAAGCTTCTTTTGTCTTTTGTAGATGGTCAATAGTTTTATCAATTTCATTTATTGCTGTTTTGAATTTATCACTTGCAAGCTTGTAATTTCTTGAAAACTTATCTTTAAAATCATTCATTTCAGCTTCAAAGTTTGACACATCAATATTCTGCAACTTTATCAAAGAAAGTTCTTGCTTATATTGAATGGAATTCTGAGCAGCATTTCTCAATAAAGTTATAATCGGAATAAAGAACTGGGGACGTATAACATACATTTTCTCGTACTTATGCGACATATCTACAATGCCAGTGTTATAACATTCATTGTCAGGTTCAAGCATTGATACTAACACCGCATACTCACAGCCTTTTTCTCTGCGGTCTTTATCTAATTCTTTTAAGAAATCTTCATTCTTTTTCTTCTTAGAAGTTGTGTCGGTCTCGTTTTTCATCTCAAACATGATTGAGATATATTCATTTCCATCAGAGTCAAAATCTTTAAAGATGTAATCTCCTTTGCTTCCTGATTTTACTTCATTATCTTTTTCAAAATAAGAACCTTTGAAGCCAGTAGACCTTAATTTATTGAACTCAATTTCACAATGTTGTTCTAAACTTTCACCAACCATTTTTGTAGAAAGTTTTGCTCTAAAATCCTTATATCTTGCGATTTCTTCATCTTTAAAACGAAGTCTTTCTTCATACTGGTCTTTTATGGATTGTTCACGCAAAAGATGTTCTTTTTCTGCTAATTCGTTTTCATTAGTGATTTTCATAATAAAGTTTTCCTGGGCAGAAAGTTTATTATTCAAATCCACAACAATATTCGCAATCTCAATGTCTTTATCCTTATTGAAAGAGTCTAACTTGTTTTTTAGTTCGCTAACTTCTCTGTCTTTTTGAGAAATTATTTCATTAATTTCAGACTTCTTTAAGATTTGTTCAGATTTTAGGCTGGCTTTTAATTTTGTAATTTCAGTTTCTTTTAAGGCAATGTTTGTAATGAATGCTTTTTCAGTTTCCGAAACTGCTTTTTCGACAGCATTTAATTTGTCTTTTTCAAATTGGTCTACTCGCTTTTTTAGTTCTCTTGCGAATTCCATATCTCTAACTTGTTTTACAATCATAGCGTAGCCCATTTCATCTACTTGAAATATTTCGCCACACTTAGGGCATTTAATTTCTTTAGTCATTTTTTCATCCTTTCGATTATGTGTTAACTTTTTAGGTACCTATCAAAGTTAAGTTTTAGATGAAAAAATTCTTGCTATGAGTGGGAAATATTAAAAAATAGGTTAAACTTCTATTACTATAAGAGTTTTAACCTATTTAGTGGAATTTGCTATATAAATCCCTCCAAAAAAGAGGGCTTTTTATTATGCTTTATGTTTTTTTTCTTTTTCTTCATCAATTTTTTCTTTGATTTTTTCTTTTGCGTGTGAAACTTTTTCTTTAACGTCTTCTTTAATTTCACTTGCTTTGTTTTTTACTTTTTTTGCAGCATCTTCGATTTTTTCTTTTAGCGGTTCTTTATTTTCTTCTTTTTTCATAGAATAAAACTCCTTTTTTTCTTTATCAATCTAATTATTTCACGATTAATAAAAAAATTAATTGGAAAAAAAGACTAATTCTATCCAACAGAACTTGCGCCGCTTATAATTTCCGTTAATTCCTGTGTAATTTTTGCTTGTCTTTCTTTGTTGTAATCAACTGTCAAGGTTGAAATCATTTCAGCTGCGTTATTAGTTGCAGCGCTCATTGCGCTCATTCTTGACGCCAATTCACTTGCTTGAGCCTCCAGGAGTGCTTGATATAGAACATTTGTAATAAACATTGGAACGATATTTGATAAAACAGCATTCAAGTCGGGCAAATAATCGCTCAAAGGCTCAATTTTTTGAACATCGTGATTGATTCTCAACTCCTCGTCCAGTTCCTTGGAGTGAAATTCTTTAATTCTGTCATTATCAATTTCAGTTGGCAAAAGCCTCCAGGATTCTGTTTTATAGCTCATCATATTTTTATATCTTGTTGTAACGAGTTCAATTGCGTCGATTTCTTTGTTTATATAATCATCCGCCAAGTGAGACGCCACAACATAGGCGCCGTTTGCGTTAATTCCGTCCAGAATATTAATATATGTTCTTTTTATTTCAAAATCCAGCTGTTTTTGGAAATTTTTAATTCCCGCTATTGCTTTTTGTCCGATAAAATAAATTTTAATCTTTTTCCCTTCACTTTTGTATTTTTTGATTAAATTTACAGCATATCGAACAACATTAGCGCAATACGCTCCCGCAAGACCCTTATTAGAGGAAATTACAACAAGTCCGATTGAGTTTATGTCTCTTTTTTCTAAAAGCATTGGGTAATTCTCGATATTATTATCGGTTCTTATTTTATCGCACTTATTTTTCATTGCCTCACGATAAACCCAGCAAAACATCTTGTAAAGTTCCAGCGTAAAGGGTCTTGACGCTTTTGTCATAAACTCCGCTTTCTTAACTTTAGCTGCGGCAACCATTTTCATCGCTTTTGTAATTTTTTGAGTATTTTTAATACTATTTATTCTATCTTTGATGCTTCTTAAGTTTGCCATATTGTTTCCTTAAAGTTTTTAATTTTATCCAATAAAAATTGTTTATCAGTTTCGTCTAATTTCTCATTTGAGTTAAGTTTTGTCTCAAGATCCGAACAGTTGGTTTCGAAGAATTCGAAGAATTGTTTTTTAAATTCTTGAATATCCTCGTTTTTAATATCATTAACAAAACCTTCATTCGCTAAGAACAAAATTACAGTCTGCTGCGCAGCGGAATAAGGATTGTATTGAGGTTGAATCAAAATTTGGGTCAATTTTTCACCCTTTAACAACTGGGCTTTAGTTGCAGCATCAAGATCCGAGGCAAACTGAGAAAACGCTGCTAATTCTCGATATTGGGCTAAATCGAGTCTCAATTGTCCTGCTACTTGTTTAACACCTTTAGTTTGCGCAGCCCCTCCGACACGAGAAACCGAAATCCCTGCGTTAATCGCAGGACGCTGTCCTGAGTTAAACAAATTTGATTCAAGGAAAATTTGTCCGTCTGTAATTGAAATAACATTTGTTGGAATATACGCTGAAACGTCCCCTGCTTGAGTTTCAATAATCGGCAGCGCCGTAATTGAACCTGCGCCACGTTCGTCAGATAACTTGCAGGCTCTTTCCAATAATCTTGAATGAAGATAGAAAACATCGCCCGGATAAGCCTCACGTCCCGGTGGTCTTTTTAACAACAAACTCATAGCTCGATATGCTTGAGCGTGTTTAGTCAAATCATCATAAATTATAAGAACGTGACGACCTTGTTCTAAGAATTCCTCTGCAATTGCGCATCCGGAGAAAGGTGCAATATATTGAAGAGGAGCGGAATTATCAGCAGTTGCACTAACAATAATTGAATAATCCAAAGCCCCTTTTTCTTCAAGAGTTTTTGCTAAATGCGCAACAGTTGAAGTTTTTTGTCCGATTGCAACATAAACACAAATAACGTCTTTACCTTTTTGGTTAATAATTGTATCAACTGCAATTGCGGTTTTTCCTGTTTGTCTGTCTCCGATAATTAGTTCTCTTTGTCCTCTTCCGATTGGAGTTAAGGCGTCGATTGCGGTTAATCCTGTCTCCAGGGGTTCGTGAACCGATTTTCTTTCAATAATCCCTGGTGCAATTCTTTCAATCGGACGGCTTGATTGAGAATTAATTTCGCCCTTTCCATCCAATGGTTTTCCTGTTGGATCAATAATTCTTCCGATTAAATTATCCCCTGTTGGAATTGAGGCAATTCTTCCAGTTGCAGTTACTTTTGTGCCTTCTTTAATTTTTGTATAATCCCCTAAAATTACAACCCCCACGTTATCTTCTTCTAAGTTAAGAGCGATTCCAAGGGTTTTTGAACCATCGTCGAATTCGACAAGTTCAGATGACATAACATTCTTTAATCCATAAATTCTGCAAATACCATCTGAAATTTCAATAACGTTTCCTGTATTGGTAATTTCAAGTTTATCCGAATAATTCTCAATTTTCGATTTAATAATAGAAGTTATTTCGGAACTATTTATAGTTTGTGACATAATTCACCTTTCTAAATTACTTGTTTTTTTAAATTCTCAAATTTTTTCCTTAAACTCAAATCAACAATATTGTCCTCATACTTAACTACCAATCCTCCAAGGATTGAATTGTCGATTGTGTAAGTTATATTTGCATTTTTTTGCAATTTTTCCTCTAATTTTGCACTCAATTTTTCTTTTTGGCTATTATCCAGCTCAATTGCACTTATTACTTCAATTGGGAGAATATTTTTCAATTTATTAGAAACTTGTTTGTATAATTCAAGAATTGAAGGAAAAATATTTAATCGATTCTCATCCAATAAATTAAGAATGAAATTGAATGTTTTTTGATTAATTTTTCCTTGGAATGCCTCAATAAAAGTTTGTTTTTTATCGTTTAAAGATATTACAGGGTGCAAGAAAAACGCTTTTAAGGATTCGTTTTCAAAAATAATTTCATTAATACTATATAAATCAGATTCAATTTCATCCAAATTGGATTTAGATGTTTCAATTAAAGCAATAGCGTATCTTTTGGCGGTTTTTAGATTTTTTATATCAATTTTTAACACAATTTTTCTCCAATCCTATCCAAATCGTTAATTGAAATATTTATTAATTTTTTTTGAAGTTCCAAATCGAGTTTTTTTTGAAGTTCAACTTGCGCTAGACTAACACAAGCGCTATAGATTTCTTTTTTTGTTAAGGACTTGTATTTCTCTTTTTGAGATTCTATGGTTTTTTCTAAGTTTTTTTGCAGTCCTTCTTTTTGATTCAAGGTTTTTTGATTAATTTTTTCCTTTAAATCCTCAGCGTTTTTTTTCGCTCCATCAATTATTTGTTCTTTTAATTGCGGAATACTTGAATTTTGCTTTTTTGTTTTTTTGTATTCATCAATTGATAAAGCAGCACTTTTGGAGCTTTCCTCTACTTTTAGTTTAATTTCACTGGCTAAATTCTCAATTAAAGAAGAAATATTCACTTTTTTTATAATCCAAACTAAAGTCAGGACTACAATTAAGAAATTTATCAAATTTGTACTAAGAATTTTTTCAAAAAGACTCATTAAAACTCCTTAAATCTTAAGATATTCATTGATTGTGTTATCATCCAAACTAAGTTCAATATTCTCGTTTAGAACTTTATAGATTATTGATTGAACAATTGAGCTAAGTTCTTGTTTAATTTGGGCTTTAGCCAGATTTTTTTCTTTAGTTAACTCAAGTTCTAAAGAATTAATCGAATCCTCAATATCTTTTTTTGTTTGTTTAATAATTTCTTTGCTTTGTTTATTGGTTTCATTCTTTGCTTGTTTTAAGATATCAGTTGCTTGTTTTTTTGCCTCTTTAAGTTCCGATTCTTTTTGTTCAAGCAGAGCTTTTGTTTTGTCTTTTGATTTTTGTTCAATTTGAGAATTTTTCTCGAAAAATTCTTCCCTTTTTTCAATTATTGTTGAAATTGGGTTAAAAAGAACAGATTTAATTATGAATAAAAAAATCAAAAAACTTATTACAACAAAAACAAATGTTCCGTCTATTTGCATTAACATAAATTAAAAATCCTTTATTGCAGAACTTATTTAAGAACAAAACCGATTAAGATTACAACTAATAAAGCATAAATTGCACAAGCTTCGATTAACCCTGCTCCGATATAGAAATATTTTGAAATTTGACCTTCAACTTCAGGTTGTCTTGCAATACTTTCAATAATTGCTTTAGTTGCTAATCCCAAACCAATACCGGGTCCAATTACACCAAAACCGATAGCTAAACCCATTGCGATAAATTTTACAACTGCTAAATCCATTATAATTCTCCTTTTTTACTACTATTTCGTTATCTTTAGTGCTGCTTAGATACAGCGCCGTTTATATAAGCACTTGTTAATAATGTAAAAACAAGGGCTTGGATAAATGCTACAAATATTTCAAAAAACATTATAGGCAAGGGCAATAAAGACCCTAAAAATAAGCTTATATTATAAACCCAGACACTTGGAAGGATTCCTTGAAGGGTATTTTGACAAAAAGCATTAATTGATTCAACGGAAATTAATGACGCAATTAACCCCCCTAGAACCATTATCAAAATTTCCCCTGCCAAAATATTGGCAAAAAGTCGAAGCGCAAGGGTTAAGGGTCTTACGATATCTTCTAACATATTAAAAGGCGTCATAAACCAAACGGGTTTAAAGTAGTGTTTAAAATAACCCAAACCCTTAACTTTAACCCCTGATAGAATATAATATATTAAAACAATAACCGCCAGTGCAGCCGTAACGTTAATATCATTTGTAGGGGAGGCAAATTCTGCTCCCGTTGCTTTAATTGAAGGGAAAAAATTAAGAATTTTCCAAGGAATTTGTCCAATTAAATTCCCTGTTATAATAAATAAAAATAATGCCATTAAAATTGGGGTATGGCGCTTTCCTTCCGCCCCTAAATCTTTTGTTAGGGAAGAAAAAATTGTAACAATATTCTCAAAAACCACCTGGATTCGATTGGGGACAATATTCAATTTCCCAACCGCCAAAAGTGCGAAGAAAATTACAATTGCCATTGTAATCCAAAGTGTTATTAAAGTGTCCAAATGGACATTTAATCCAAAAATATTAGCGCTCCAATGCTCACCGATGTGAAATTCCATAAATGATCACCTAAATTAAATTTTATATTCTAATATTAACAAAAGAAATAAATTATAAGTTAATCCAAATAGATGATATTTAAGTAATATTATTTTGATTTAGTTTTATCGGGTTTTGTAACACTAAAAGATTTATTCTCATTAATTTCAATTCGAGCAAGTTTGATTTTTTCCTTAGCCTCGACATTAAGTGCGTTTCCTGCAACCAATCTATCCACAAAAGCGTTGTTTAGCTTAATTGCCTTTTCCAGAGCTCCGGTTTCTTCTAGGATATCTTTAATTTGAGAAAAATCATAAGAAAAAGTTTTTTTGTGGTTATAACTTAAAGTTTCACCGGTGTTTGAGGTTACTTCTTTTCCGCCACGTTCGAAATAAATTTTAAAAATCGATCTTAAATCCTGAATTTCAGATTGCATTGTATTAATTGCGGATTGCAGTCTTAAATATCTTTCGAAAAGATATTCAACGTGATCAATTTGCGATAATTGCCAATTATATTTTTGATAATAAAGCGCTTTTAACTTAGGATAACATTGCGCCAGCGCAAGGGCGTCTCCCATTGCCCTGTGGCGTTTTTTGTTGGAACCTTTAAAAACACTTACAAGACAATCCAATCCACAGGATTCATATTGTGGATAAACTTCTTTAAACATCATTTGGGTATCGATGTAGTTATTCTCCAAAGGCTTGGAATAAAGTCTTTTTGAGGCTTTATTTAAAAAGGAAAAGTCAAAAATTGCATTATGAGCAACAATTGGCGCATCTCCAATAAATTCAAAAATTTTAGGATAAATTTCTTCTTCTGTGGGAGCATCGATTAAATCTTCCTCGGATATTCCGTGGATTGCTTGAGAAGATTTTCTAATGTGCTGATGAGGGTTAATTAAAGTTTCGAATTTTTCCTTAACTTTGCCATTAACAAGTTTAATCCCTGCAAATTCAATGATTTTTTCTCTGGTGTAATCTAAACCTGTAGTTTCAACATCAACTACAACTTCAATTTCTTTTTCTTTGGTTTTTGATTCCCTGGGCATTAAATTTTATCCTTTCAAAAAAATCATATCATAAAAATCATTTTTTTATTAATTTATTAATTTTTTCAACATTTTTATTAATATCTTTAATTTTATTATTTAAATCCTTTTCATCAATTTTAATTTTGTCCGCTTGTTGAGACATTTGAGAACCAAAAGAATCTAAGTCGTTTTCTAAGGTTTTAATTTTTTCGTCTTTTGTTTCTTTAATTTTATCCAAAAGCGCCCCTAGTGAGGTTTTATCAATATCTTGAACGTATTTTTCTATCATTTCTATAATTTCAACCAAACCCTTGGTTTCATCGACAACATCAGCCAGTCTTATTGTATCTCCTGTTAGAATCCCGACATCACAAGACCCTTGAGGAGGCATAAGTTCAATTGATTTAGACGCCCCAAGACCGTAGAATTCAACCCGTGCTAAGGTTCCGTTTGGAATTTTCATATTTTTTTTAGTAATTAAAATTGAAACATTAACGTATTTATTTTTTGATACCAAATTGGTAACATATCCTACATTTAACCCCATAAACCTTACGGGGGAGCCTTTTGTAATTCCATCAATGTCTTTAAATTGAATTGTGTAAATATTTGGTTCAACAAAAATTTTTGAATAAACAAAAATTACACAAGTAAAAACCGTAGCTAAAATCGCACTCCAAATCGCTATTTCAATTAAAATTGCTCTTTTTTTCATAAGGTTTTACTGCGCAATTGCTCCTTTATCCGCTCCCAGAACACTTTTTTGATATTTTTTCAAATATCCGTTCTTAATTTCATTAACAACCGGTTTAAAGTTCTGTTTTCTTCTCTCAAGTTCGCTTTCTTCAACCAAAAGGTTAATTGTTCTTTTGTTTATGTCAATTTCGATTTCATCGTTATCTTCGATTAAACCGATAATCCCGCCTTCAATTGCCTCAGGACAAATATGACCAATGCAAAGACCTCTTGTTCCTCCTGAGAATCTTCCGTCCGTAATTAAAGCGCATTTTTTCCCCAGACCCTTTCCAACTAAAAGTGAAGTTGGAGCAAGCATTTCTCTCATTCCCGGTCCGCCCTTGGGTCCTTCATATCTTATAACAACAACGTCTCCCGGGACAACAATATCGTCCACAATTGCTTTCATAGCGTCTTCTTCGTGGTTAAAGACTTTTGCTTTGCCTTTAAATTCAAAAACGTCTTTATCAACTCCTGAAATTTTAACCACAGCGCCCTTTGGAGCTAAATTGCCGTGCAGGATTGCGAGTCCGGGGTTGTTTGTAATCGGGTTATCCAGTGGTCTTATAACTTTATCGTCAACCCAGGAATTTTGCGCAATTTCACTTATAGATTGACCTAGGAGATTTTTTGTATTTTTGAATTCCGGAGTTTTTTGATACAAAGTTTTAAATACACCCCCGATTCCGCCTGCATTATCTAAATCCGTCATAGTTAGAGTGCTCGAAGGGTCAAGTTTAATTATCTGAGGAATTTTTTCCGATAATTCTTCAAAATCATCTAAAGTTAAGTCAATTCCTGCGCTTGTTGCAATTGCAAGTAAATGAAGAATCGAATTGGTTGAACCGCCAAGAGCTAAATCAACAATAATTGCGTTTCTTAAAGAATCCTTAGTAACTATACTTGTGGGTAATACATTATTTTTAATTAATTCACAAATTGCATAGCCTGATTCGAAAGCAATTCTTCTTTTTTTAGAACTAACAGCGCTCGCTGTAGCGCAACCCGGTAAACTCATCCCTATAACTTCCGTTAAACAAGCAAGGGTGTTTGCGGTGTATAATCCTTGACAAGAACCAAAAGTCGGACAAGCATAGTGTTCCATTTCGCACAATTTATCTAAAGTTATCTCTCCTGCTCGATATCGACCCACGGCTTCTGAGGATCCTCGAATAAAAGTAAGGGTTTCACCCTTGCAGCTACCCTCAAGGGAGGGACCTGCGGTAACTACAATGCAGGGAATATTTAATCTTAAGGCTGCAATTAACATCCCGGGGGTAATTTTATCGCAATTGGTAAGCAAGACTAATCCATCCAGCTGATGGGCTCCTGCTACGGTTTCAACGCAATCAGCAATCAGATCACGACTTGGAAGAGAATATCTCATACCGCTATGTCCCATAGCGATTCCGTCACAAACCGCAGGAACTCCAAAAATGAAAGCTTGACCGCCCCCTGAATGAATTCCTTTCTCAATCTGGCGCTCTAAATCCCTCATTCCTGCGTGACCGGGAACTAAATCAGAAAAAGAACTTGCAATTCCTATAAATGGTTTTTTAATATTTTTATCGGACAATCCTCCGGCGTATAATAAGGCCCTGTGGGGTGCGTGTTCGATTCCCTTTTTAATTGCGTCACTTCTCATTAATTTCTCCTGTTTTTAAGTTATAATTAACTTAATTAAACCATTTTTTTAAAAAATCGGCAAATTGTTTAATTAATATAATCAATTTATATGTAGAAAATGAAATTAATTTTGTTATAATATAAACAACTAAGGTAAGGAAAAAATTTATGAACGTTAAACAAATGTTAAAAAAGTTATCAATATTTTTTGCAATAATGCTGCTTTTCTGCGTTACCAATATTTCCAATCCGGCTTTAGCTCTAACTCCGCAGAATTTGTATGATAGAGCCTGGAAACTAATCAACTCCAAATATGTTGATGAAACGCAGAATAACCAAAATTGGAACCGCTGGCGCCATAAATATGATAATGTCATTCAAGACGAAGAAGACGCTTATGTTGCAATAGGAACAATGGTTGATTCCTTAGGGGATGTTTATACAAAATTTTTAACCCCTAAAGAATATAAAGAAGAATCAGAAAGCATTCAAGGATCCTTAAAAGGAATCGGGGTTCAAATCGGGGTTCGAGACGGAAAACTTTTAATTATTGCACCCTTAGAAGACACCCCGGGAGAATGTGCCGGACTTAAAAGTGAGGATGAAATACTTGAAATCGACGGAAAATCCACTAAAGGGATAACTGTTGAAGCTGCAGCCGACAAAATAAGAGGACCCGAAGGGACTTATGTTAAACTTTTAGTTAAAAGAAAAGGTGTTGAACCCAAACTTTATAATATTGAAAGGGCAAATATCGAACTTAAATCCGTTTCGATAAAAGCTCCAAAAATAGGCAAAGTTGATGATAATTTGGGTTATATCCGCCTAAGTTCCTTTATTTCAAGAAACGCATCGACTGAGTTTCAGAATGCTCTTAATCAACTAAAAGATAAAGACGGAATAATTATTGATTTGCGCTCTAACCCGGGCGGGCTTTTAACCAATGCGATTTACATTGCGGATATGTTATTAAGCTCCAAAACAATTGTTTCAACGGTTGATAGAGACGGATACAAAGAAACCCAGAATTCCTTATCTCAAACCACAACAAATCAACCGGTTGTTGTTTTAATTAACGGAGGATCCGCAAGTGCGTCCGAAATTTTGGCAGGAGCCCTAAAAGACAACAAAAGAGCGGTAATTGTAGGTAAAAAATCATTTGGTAAGGGTTTGGTTCAAGAAATTAATAAATTACCCGACGGATCCGCCCTTCATATAACAATTCAAAAATATTTGACTCCAAGTGGTGTTGATATCCACAAAAAAGGGATAACTCCCGATTATGATGTTGAAATTACAGAAGCGGACATTAAAGCTAATAAAGATCCTCAATTGGCAAAAGCTTGTGAAATATTGCAACAAAAAGCAGGGAAACAAACTACTGTTGTAAAATAATGAACGAAGAAATGGAGCTAAAACTTCATAATTTAAAACAAAAAGCGTTTTCGACCATTGAAAACGCTGATTTGTACAAATACAAAGGAGTCGTATCAAAACTTCTTGGTTTGACTGTTGAAGTTAAACTCCCGGGGCTCAAAATCGGGGATTTGTGCTATATTCAAACCTACACAGGTGAAAAAAAAGCAGCGGAAGTTCAGGCTTTTAAAGCAGATGCCGCTCAACTTTTGCTTTTATATGACGGTGAAGGAATAGGACAGGGATCGCTTGTCGAAACAACCAACGCTCCAATCCTTCTTCCTGTCGGGGATTTTTTGTTGGGAAGATTGATTAATCCCTTAGGTGAACCAATGGACGGAAGACCCCTTGATACAACAGGGGCTAAGTATATGAATATTAACGGCACTATCCCGGACGCTTTTCACAGACCGATTATTACAGAGCAAATGTCCACCGGAGTGAGGGTTATAGATGGGCTACTAACCATGGGTACAGGACAGCGCATGGGGCTTTTTGCAGGATCGGGGGTTGGAAAATCCACCCTTTTAGGGATGATTGCAAGAAACTCGGACGCCGATGTCAATGTTGTAGCGCTAATCGGGGAACGTGGACGTGAAGTTAAGGAATTTATCGTTGATTCACTTAAAGAAGAAGGAATGAAAAAATCCGTTCTAGTTTGTGCTACAGGAGATTTGCCCCCTTTGATAAGAATGAAATGTTTACTTGCAGCAACGACTGTGTGTGAATATTTTAGGGATCAAGGAAAAAAAGTTTTTTTAATGACAGATACTGTAACCCGATGTGCTATGGCCGGTCGTGAAGTAGGATTATCCCTAGGGGAGCCCCCGACTATGAAAGGATATCCTCCAAGTATTTTTTCCTGGCTGCAAAGGGCGCTTGAGCGCACAGGAAACTCTGAAAAAGGCTCGATTACAGCGCTTTACACGGTTTTAATGGAAGGGGATGACGTCAATGACCCGATTGTTGATATTGTTCGAGGAATTGTAGACGGACATATCTTTTTATCAAGAAAAGTAGCGGAGCAGAACCATTATCCTGCAATTGATTCACTTGGGTCAATTTCAAGGCTTTTTAGCGCTATTTGCGACCCCGAGCACAAAGAGGCTGCAGGGAAAATGAGAAATTTAATGGCATTGTATCGAGAAAACAAAGATTTAATCGATGTCGGAATGTATCAAACAGGGTCGAATCCAAAACTCGATGTTGCAATTGAACTTATGCCTCAAATCAATGCTTTTTTGCAACAAAGAACAACAGATATTGTTTCAATGGAAACCACAATTCAAGCGCTTAAGGATATGATGAAGAATGTACAACTATAGGCTATTAAAATTATAATCTCTTGTAGTATAATAAAATAAAATCTATGAGGAGTTATATGAAAAAATTAATAGTTATATTATCGGTATTTTTGTTCTTGTCTTCCTATGCTTACAATCCAACCCAAGAAGACGTCCAGAGATTTAGCGCTTATTATTCCAACGGGATGCAATACTTTAAAAACGGGCAGTTTTCCTCAAGTATTGTTGAATTCAAAAAAGTTCTAAGATTCTCTCCTTATGATGTTACGGTTCAAGATGCCTTAATTAATGCTTATTTAGCCCGTGCAAATTATTACAACAAAACAACAAAAGAATACAAAAAAGCTCTAAATGACTATAAAAGCGCTTATTTTTACGCTAAAAACTGGAAAGACGGGTCTATGAGCCAAACCATAGCTCAAGGAGCAAACAGCGCACTATCTGAAATTAAAGATTTAGAAAAAAAACTCCAAATAGCACAAAACGAACAAACAAGATTCCAAAACGCCAAAACCTTAAAAGCTCAAGGAGAGCTGGCTGCGTCCGGGTATGATTTTACTTTATTAACCAAAGGACAATACAAAGAAAGTGCGTATGAAAATTTATCGAATATCTACAAAAATTTGAATAATATTTCAAAAGGACTTGATTCAATTAAAACCGCAATTGATATTAACCCCAAAAATCCAAAACTTCACTTTTTATATGGCGTTATGCTAGACGATGCGAATAATTTTGAAGCAAGTATTGAAGAATATAACCTTGCGCTCCAATACGGGGATAAAAGCCCTGAACTTCTAGATATCCTGGAGAATAAATGGACTCAAATGATTGTCAACAACCCCAATGATTCTAAAGGATATATTAACTTAGGGGCAATTTATCAAAAAACAGGAAATTTTGAAGGAGCGAAAAAACAATATTTAAAAGCCTCCCAATTGAACCCCGAGGATGAAGTTGCGCTCTATAACCTTGCTTCTCTTTATATACAGCAAAAAAACTATGCAGAAACAATTCCAATTTACGATAAACTTCTTCAAAAAAACCCGAAAAATCTTGAAGTTCTATCTTATAAAGCGACGGCTCTTAAAGAATTGTCAAGATTTGAGGAGGCTTTAGGAGAATATGAAAAAATTTTAGCGATTGATCCTAATAATCAGTTTGCAAAAGCAAACGGGGACGATATTATCCTCAATCATTTTAAAGGGGAAAAACTGCAAGAATATTTAAAACAAAAAGCAATATCGAACCCGAATAACTACGAGGATCAGTTCAACTACGCTCTTGAGCTCCACAAAAACAAAGATTATACTCAAGCGATTACTTATTACAAAAAAGCAATCGCCCTTAACTCAACTAAAGAAGAGGGTTATTTAAATTTAGCTCAAATTTACTTGGAGCAAAAAAAGTTTGATTTATGTTATGAAATTTGTCAAAAAGGGCTTTTAATTCTTCCTAACAACAAATCTTTATTAACTTATTTAGAGGATTCGAAAAACTACAAAGCAAGTTCTCAATACAACAATGCTACAGCGCTTTTCGAACAAAAAAACTACAAAGGAGCGCTTAGTGAGTATTTAAAAATTGATAATAAAACAAAAGAAGTAAAACTTGCAATTGCAAGCTGTTATTGGTCTTTGAATGATTTTAAGAATGCAAATAAATATTATCTTGAAATCTTAAATAACGAACCTAATAATATTGAGGTTCTAATAAATAGCGGCTGGGCTTATTATTCCTTAGGCGATTATACAAACGCAAAACTAACAACGAATAAAGTTTTAGCACTTGATAAAACAAATAAAGAGGCTCTTAATTTGGTTAATTCGATAGCAGAAAGCGAATTTACGAATCTTTTGCAAACGGCAATTGAAAAATACGAACAAAAAGATTATCAAACTTCACTTAATTTGGTTAACAAGTTTTTATCCAAAAACCCTGACGATGAATTCGGGCTTTATTACAAGGGTTTAAATCTTGATGAAATGAAGAATTCAAAAGAGGCTATAAAAACTTATAAATATTTGATTCAAAAACATCCAAATTTTGCAAACGCTTATTATAGCTTGGCTTTAGACCTTGACAACAATGAAAACTACAAAGACGCTGTTATAAATTATGAAAAATTCCTTGGTTTAAAAATAAATGAAAAAGACGAGTTGACTGAGTTCTCAAACAATAGAATTAAGGAATTAAAAGACTATCTGGAAAAAATAAATGGAAAATCGAAAACAAATTGATATTGAAAAAATAAAAGTCATCCAAGCGCCACTGGCCGGGGTTTCAGATAAAGTTTTTCGATATTTAATTCGAAAATACTATTCCCACTGTCTTATGACAACAGAAATGATTTCATCGGAGCTTTTGTGCAACAATCCTAATCCAAGAATTATTGAATTCGACGAATTAGAATACCCTCTTGCGTTTCAGTTGGTGGGTCATAAGGTTGATAAAATGACAAAAGCGGCAAAAATTCTATCGCCTTACGCTTCAATAATTGATATTAACTGCGGATGTCCGGTTAAAAAAGTTGCGCTCTCAGGCGATGGATGCGCATTAATGAAAAATCCTTCTTTAGCATTCGATATTATTCAATCAATAAAACAGGAAACGAATTTGCCTGTTAGTGTTAAAATGCGCTTGGGATGGAATCAACAAGAGGAAAATTTTATCGAATTTGCGTCAACTGTAGAACAAGCCGGAGCTTGTTTTGTAACATTGCACGCTCGAAGTAGAGCGCAAATGTATGAAGGAAGAGCGCAATGGGATAAAATTGCACTTTTAGTTAAAGAACTTTCAATTCCTGTGTATGCGAATGGTGATATTAAAACTTTAGAGGATGCAATTGAGTGTCTTCGAATTACAAAAGCAAAAGGGGTTTCAATCGGAAGAGGAATTCTTGGGGATTTTACCCTTCTTAATCGAATTGAAAAATATCTTACAACAGGGGAAGTTTTCCCTGAACCCAATTTAACAATTAAAATCGATATGTTAAAAAGACACCTAAAACTTGAAATTGAGCGATTGGGCGAGACTAACGGGATTAAGTTTATGAGAAAATTTTATTCTTATTATATTTCCTCAATCAAGAATGCCTCTAAGTATCGCAGTATTCTTGTAACAATAGAAAAAGAAAGTGAAATTATAAAAGTTTTAGATGAAATATTATCTATATATTATAGAAACGATTAAAAACACTCTTTATTGCGGGATTACAAATAATTTATTAAAAAGATTTGTTGCGCACAAAAAAGGCAGGGGAGCTAAATACACAAAAGCAAATAAACCGAAAAAAATTGCTTTGGTGTTAATTTTTGAAGACAAATCCAAAGCCTTAAAAGAAGAATATAGAATTAAACACTTAACAAAAGAAAAAAAGCTTAGTTTAATTGAAGAAAATAGAATTAATACTATAAAAATTTTAAAAAACGAATATTTTACCATAAAAAGCTCAAAATGTCAATAAAATCGGGGTAAATTTGGAAGACCTTCCAAATTTTGCCCTAAAATAGGGACATTTGGGCTAAAATTTGTTATAATAACTTTGTTTTTACCCATTAAAATTACATATGACGAAGGGAGTGATGGTGTAGGTTAAAACCTAAAACCGGTCGATTTTTGTTGACTGGTTTTTTAAATTTTCTTTATTAAAGTAAATCGGGACGACGTTTTTTGGTTCTTTTTAAACTTTCTTGCTGGCGAAATTCAGAAATTTCCTTATGATTGCCATTCAACAAAACCTCCGGAACCTTGAGTCCTCGAAAATCTCTTGGTTTTGTGTAATGGGGGTATTCTAAAAGCCCTGATAAGTCGCTTGAAAAACTATCAGCAAGAGCACATTTATCATAGCCCAAAAAACCCTCCAAATTCCTTGAAACACTGTCTAATATTACCAATGCGCCCAATTCACCGCCCGTTAAAACATAATCTCCGATTGAAATTTCCCTTGGATTTAACCCGATTCGAATTCTTTCGTCAAATCCTTCATAATGTCCGCACAATAAAATTAACTGCTTTTTTTTAGACAATTCAACCGCTATTTTTTGATTATAAGGTTCCCCTTGAGGAGTTAACAAGATAAACTCAAAATTTTCTTCTTTTTTAATTGCATTATAACAATCAAAAACGCTTTGACAAGCTAAAACCATTCCCCCGCCGCCTCCGTAGGGGGTGTCGTCGACTTTTTTGTGTTTATCGGTTGAATAATCACGCAAATTGTAAGGATTAACTTTAATTATACCCCTTTCGACCCCTCTTTTAACAATTGAACAGGCGCAATAAGAATTAATAATCTCAGGGAAAAGGGTTATAATATCGAAAATCACGACAATAACCCTTCTATTGGTTTAATTATAATTTTTTTATTCTCAATATCAACCTTAGGGAAAAATTCCCCCACAAAAGGAACTAAATTAATTTGACCTATTAAATTTTTAATATTCAAGATATCTTGAGCGTTGTTTGTGCTGACATCTACAACTTGACCGAGTTTTTCTCCGTTTTCGTTTCTTACTTCACATCCGATTAAATCTTGAATCAAAAATTCGTCTTTATCGAGCGCTTTAAGTGCGTTTTTCTTTAATACAAAGAGTCTTTCGCCTTTAAATTTTATAATTTCGTTAATATCGTCAATATTGTCAAATTTAACTATTGCAAAGTTTTTTTGGAAACGAACGGATTTAATCTTAAGTTCGGGCTTATTGATATTATCAAGCATTACAACAACTTTTGACCTTAAAAGCTGGTCTTTATTTGTATATCCGACTTTTGCTTCGCCTTTTATTCCAAAAAAATTAGTAATTTTTCCAATTGTAATGTATTCTTGTTCCATAGAAAAATTATAACACGATTTTTCTACATCCAATCATTAACATAAATTTTTTGATTTAAAGTAGCACAAATTGAACATCTTTCACAATCCAAATAATTGATTCTTGAACTTGTGTCCAAGTTAAACCCCAAATGCGCTCTATAATCGTTAATAAGTCCTGCGCAGGAATAAACCCCTTTTTGAGTTATTACCCTTGAGCTGCTGCAATCGATTCTATCGAAAATTTCCTCTTTTGAAACCTCCTTAACCTCAGAATTTAAAGGTTCAAAATAGGGAATAATTTTTAAGTTAATATCGTCTAATTCAAAACCTTTTTTAGAAAAAAAGCTTGAGAATTCATTAAATAATTCTTCTTTTGATTTATTTTCGTAGTTAACAACATTAATTATCGGATTAAATTCATACTTAAGAAGCGCTAGAATCGCAGCAACGGCTTTTCTAAAACTGCCTCTGGTTCTATATTTATCGTTAATCATTTCATTTGTTGAATCCAGGTTAATTCGATAAATTGTTTCGAATTTACTTTCATCGTCGATTTTTCTTAAAAATCTTGCTTTTTTATCGTTTATCATAAACCCGTCGGTCACAATGGTTGTATGAGAAATTTTTAAACATAATCTTAGAATTTGGTTAAAATCAGGATGTAACAAAGGATCAAGTCCTATTAAATAAATCGAATTTAGATTTTTATCTCGAACAACATTAAGTGTTTGTTTAATTTTATCCAAACTTAAAAAATTCTCTTTATCTTTTTGATTAATTTTCGCCCCATAACTAAATGTAGAGCTCGAATCAGCCTTTTGAGCGCATAATTGGAAAAAAAGATTTTTTAATTCCTTAAGTTCAACTTTAGGGGCCGTCATAAAACTAATTTGTTGGTTTTGCATTTTCTATCTCCTATTTTCAACCATTGTATGAATTAAGAATGTAAATTAAAATTAGTCAATCGGGTATAATTAAAAATTTTTGTGGAATTATAACTATACTTTCAAATTCTAAAAAAATTTGTTATACTGATATCAAGAAAGGCGGATTTTATGAGTGAATATACAGGAAAAGGCAAACGTTGGTACGATAAAGACCCGATTTTAAAAGAGGCACTGGAACTTCTGAAATTATCATCAGACGAACAAAAAGAACACGCTAAAGATTTTATGTTGAAACTTCAACAAGACGTTGCTCAAGACGTAATTGAGCGAATTTATCAAATCGTAACCCAATATCAAGGCAAGGGAAACCGTTGGTATGATAACGATCCTGTAATGATTAAAGCGGTTGAAATGCTTCGTCAAGCTGACCCTAAAACGCAGCGTGTTGCAGCTTTAAGACTGCTTTTGGCTTTAGAAAAAAATAGTTTTGATTAATTTTTAAAAAAAATATAAAAAACAGCTCTTTTAACTACAAGGGCTGTTTTTATTTGACAATATCCTTAACGATTCGATAAATAATCTTTAAAGTTTCCTCGGACGCCCCATTTAAGAGTGTTATTGTTTCGGATAAAATTTCATCCTTGCTTTGATTGTGATGGAAATTAAAAAGTTCCTTAATTTCAACATCTAACGCCAGCGCAATGCGCTCCAGGGTTGCCATTGTGGTAAAGTACGTCCCTGTTTCAATGTTTCCAATCTGCTTATAATCAATATTAACGAGTTCTCCCAGCTGTTCCTGGGTTAGTTTTTTCTTTTTTCTAAGCTCCTTAATTCTTTTCCCGAATAATTTTAAATTGTTCATAAAATCCCCAAATAATGCATATAAAGCATTATATTTTTATAGTTTTAATTATATAACCCAGTAACACTTCCTAAAAAATTTGACAATAGATAGTTTAACTAGTAAAATGTAAGTTAAATTAGGTATTTATTAAAAAAATAGAAATTTAACTACTTAATTTATAAAATCAACGCAAAAATATATATATAAGGAATTTTTTATGAAAAAGAAAGCTTTCTCTTTGATTGAGCTATTAATAAGCTTAATCACAATTTCAGTCATTTTGGCTTCAATGGCGCCGATTATAACCCATAAACTAAAACACGGCGGGGTTTCGATTGGGACGAAGAAATTATCGATGAAATGCCCCTCGTCCGTTGGATCTG
>CANAIK010000015.1 GCA_947361225.1 uncultured bacterium | reverse complement strand
TTTTTTCCCGACCAATACTCTTAATGCGCTAGGCAATGAAAAACCTTTGGAAAAAACAGTAGAAACACCAAAAGAAGAACCCGTTGAGGAAAAAAAAGAGGATGATAAAAAAGACAAAACAGAAGAAACTAAAAAAATCACTCCTATAACGAATGAATACGTTCAATCTCTTGAGAATTACTTAAATAACGATAATCCGAAAATCCGATTAATCGGAGCCAAGGAATTAATGGCAAGATTTAAAGAAGACGAGAATCGAAAGGATAATCCGTCTTTAATTCCTCTTCTAAATAAAGTTTTAAAGGATACCTCAGCAGCAGTTAGGTTTTTAGGTTTAACAACACTTCAATTAGGCTATAGCGTTGGAAATCAGGAAACGGTCGAAATCCTAAAAACAATTCAAGCTCAAAATCAAGACAAATTCGGGGAAGATTCCTTATTGGCATCTGAAATTCTTTTGAATTTGAGTGCCCCTGAGCAAGTTGAAATTCAATCGAGTGGCGAAAAACAATGACGTTAATTTCAAAAACAGCAGGAACCTTAAGTTTGATATCTTGTGTTAAAGATATCCACGAAACTGCTGTCATTTATTCTAATAACGCCTACGCTAAAGCATCGAGTGATCTTTATATATCCCGTGCAGTTTCTAATCAAAAAACAGACAGATTATCCCCTAAAGACGCCGATAGAAAAAATTGGCTCTTAAAAACTCAATTCTTCCAAGGCGCTGCTGAAACTCTGGGGAGAATTGGAGGCTATTTAAAAGGTGTTGGAACAGGAATTTTAAGATATGCTCCTAATGCAGCTTTAATAGCAGGTTCAATGTTATTTAAAAACAAAAAACTTGCAAATGCGTCTTGTGTTGGTTTAGCAATAATAGAAATATATGATTTTATAAAAAATTCGACAGGAATTTTTAGGAGAAACGATTATCTTAAGTGATGTAACAGAATGTAAAGCGCCAAAAGGCTTGCTATAGTAGAAAAATTATTAAATTAATAACAAAAATTTGAAAAAACGAAAAAATATTTTAAAAAAACAAGCAATTATTTTTATTCACAAGTTTTATACATATCGTGTGGACGATTACACAAAAGGAGAACTAAATGATTCAACCAACCAATGCTCAACAACTATATCCTCAACAGGGTGGAGCAAATGCGGTAAGTATTAATATATATAACCCGCAAGCTTATGGAAATACTCCTCAAGCAGGACAACAGGTTCCAAATTATACAAATTCTTATTATCAAATACCGCAAGCATCGGTTTATCAACCACAAACATACTTGCCTCAAGATGCTTACCAACAATATATGATGCCAATGCAAAATCCGATTGTACCCCAATATCCGACACAAGATTGGGTACAATATCAACAACCGCAAATGGTTTCAGTTCCTGCGCCGCAAGTAATGCAGGATAGTTTAATTGAACAACAAGCTCCTGCAGCACAAGCGCCCGTGGAACAGGCTCCTGTGGAACAGCCTCAAATGGCGCAACCTCAAGTTCAACAACCAACCGAACCCGTTGTAGAACAAACAGCTCCTCAAGGACCCGTAGTTGATACAGAAGCTTTGGTAAATCAGCTAAAAAGTGGCGATGCCGACCAAAAAGCGGCAGCGATAAATAAAATTGCAGAACACGTCCAAGATACTCCGGAAGTTGCTCTGCAAGTTGTTTCACAACCAATCATGCTTGGTTTGGTAGATATAATTAAAGAAGATACAACAGGTCTTGAAGGTCCAACCGATAAACAAATTGAAATAGCTCAAAAAGTTGCTCAAGGACAACCGTTAACACCTGAAGAAGATGCTTTGGCTGAACAATTATCACCACGTGACAAAGCAAATAAAAACAGAATTTTTGCACTTTACACCCTTGCAATGATTCTAAAATTACAAAAAGACCAACTAACACAATTCGCCTCAACTCAAGAAGCTAATCAACAACAACCTGTAACTTTAGGACTTCAAGATTTGGTCGGCTATAATGAAATTGTTGATGTAATTAAAAATGATCCAAGACCGGAAGTTAAAGTTGCAGCAATTCAAACATTAAGATTCATTAGCGATCCTCAAGACGAGGCAACTGTTAAAGCAGTATTAGCTGACGCACTAAACTCGGATGACGAAAGCATTAAAGCTGCAGCGCAAGAGGCTATAAGTTCATTTGCCGCTACTCAAGAGGCGGGACAACAAGAACAAGCAGCAGAACAACAAACTCAAGCAGCTGCTTAAAAAAATAAAAAAGTTGAAATTTGGTTGAATAAAATAAAAAATTAAAGGGTCTTAAAAAAGACCCTTTAATTGTGTTAAAAAAATTTTAATGTCTTATTTTTTGCGGACGATATACATTTAAATACACCCAGTAGCTTGATAGTATTTTTTTAATGTAGTTTTTGGTTTCAATATATGGAATATTCTCAACAAAAACATCGATTTCATCACTACTTATTAAATCATTCTTAAGCCACCTGTCAATTTTACCGGGACCTGCGTTATAAGCAAGAATTGCCAAATATTCGTTTTCTTCAAAACGCTCAAGTAAATAAGCAAAGTATTTAACACCAATCTCAATATTTTCTTCTTCTTGATGAAGAATTCTTGTTGAAATTGGTCTTTTTTCGATAAATTCAGCAGTTGAGGGCATTACTTGAGCTAAACCTATTGCGCCAACCGCACTTTTTGAATTTTTATCAAAATGGCTTTCTTCTCGAACCAAACTTAAGAACAAATAAGGACTAATCCCGTGTCTTTCGCAGTATCTGTTAATTTCGTTTTCATAAACAATAGGATAAATTAATTTTAGCTCATAACTTGAAAAATCGGGCTTGTAATCGTTTTGTTCTTTAATGGTTGTTAAAAATTTATCTTTTGCCATTTTTATTGACAAAGGAAAGTTTCTTTTTTTATTAGCAACCCAAGAATCAATATATTCATTCTTAATTCTCAATTCGTCGATTGCTTGATAATCACCTTGTTCTGATAGGAATATCAAAAGTTCGTCTTTAAATAAAACTTGTTCAACGGTTGTCAAATAATCCCCGTGGAAAATTTTATTTTTGATAAACAAGTTTTTTGAATCGTGTTTTTTAATTTCCCTGGATTGTTTTGTGCTTAAAAACGCATAATAGCTTAAAGGATAGTTTTTTATAACTTTATAGAAAACTTCAAGCGCCTCTTTTGGTTTTTTCTCATTCGCCAAAGCTCTTGCGTACCAGTATTGAACCCTGGGCGCATCTTGAGTTTTAGGGTATAGTTCATAGTGTTTTTTAGCTAAATCTTCGCAAAGTTGGAATCTTGATAATTTGTAGTTGTACCAAAATAGCTCCCAAAGGGAATTAGACGCCCAAATTGAATCAGGATATTTTTCTACAATATATTCATAAAGTTTAATTCCTCGAACAGATCCGCTGCCGCTGCTTTCGGCAAGTTTATAAAGAACTGTGGGATAAATATATGAATTAGGGTATTTTTTATAAAGATTTTGCAACAATTGAATTTTGCTTGAATTAGAAAGAATTGTTAATCTATCAATTGCCCAATCGATTTCTTTTTCTTCAACCGAGCTTTTTTCAAGATTCAACCCCTTAAGAATTGTTTCTTTTTCCGAATCTTTTCTTTCTAAACCTCTGTAACATTTGGAAATTTTATACCAATTTTTTCTAAAATCAGTTTCAAGATAATAATCAAGAGCTTGTTTGTATTTTTTATTCTCTAAATAAACCCCTGCAACAATTTCTTTGTCTTGTTTATTAAGAATCAATTTTTCTTCTTCTATTGCACTAAGAGCGCTAAGTGCAAATTTTCCATTGGGAATATTGTCCAAATATTCAATGTATTTTTCTTTTTTTACACCGTTATTAGTCGACAATCTTGCAATTTTATAAGCGCTTGCAAGCCCGAAATCCGAATCAGGATAATGATTGTAAATATATTTATATTTTTTTAAACTAACGTCTTGAGTGTCAAAATTAAGCTCCAGCGCCAAGTTTGCCTCATTGTAAAGAGAAAAAGGCTTTAAGTTTTCATCATTTGTAGATTTTGCAAGTTCGGCAATTTTTAAATGAGCCGTTTTTTTGTCAGACAAATAATTAGCACATTGGAATTGCTTTAAAAGCGCTAAAGGATAGAGTTTTGAGAATTTTTTAATTTGTTTAAAATTATAATAAGCATCAGAATAATTTTTGTCATAGAAAAATCCCATGCCTTGGGTGTAGATTCTTTTTGCCTCAGTATCACATTTAAATCTGGCAGCACTAAGAGCAACCCAAATCACCAGCGCAGTAAGTATCAAAAGAAATATTTTTAAGATTTTGCTATTCATATCCTATTTTTATAATACATTAATCTATTATTAATGGCAAATTGGAACTAATTCTTAGTAATACTTATTTACAATGATTAAAAATTTTTATAAGTTATATTCTTTATATGATTATAAAAAATTATGTTTATTTACCGTTTGATGTTGTAATAGTTTAAAAACTAATAACTTATCGTCTTGACAGAATTATAAATACCGATTATTCTAAAATTACATTTTAGATTTCTCGGAGTTTTTTTATGTACATAAAAAGAACAATTGAAAACACTGTTAAAAAATTATCAGAGCAATTCAAAGTTGTTTTAGTAACAGGAGCAAGACAAGTCGGTAAAAGTACTCTTTTAAAAGAATGTTTTAAAGACTGTAATTATGCTTCACTTGATAAACCTAATATCAGAGAACTTGCAATTAATGAACCTGATTTATTTTTGCAAAGATATAAAGCGCCTTTAATAATAGATGAAATTCAATATGCGCCCAATCTTTTAGTGTATATTAAAGCTATTGTAGATGAAAAATCCGACAAAGGGCAGTATTTTTTAACCGGATCACAACAATTTCACTTAATGAAAGGTGTATCCGAATCCCTCGCAGGACGTGTCGGGATTGTAAATTTATTAGGGCTATCTTTAAATGAAATTAGTAATAATATAAACCCTAAACCTTTTATTCCAACGAATAACTATATTGAAACCCGAAGAGAAACAGCTAAAACTTATACAATTTCGGATATTTTTAAAGTAATTCACAAAGGTTTTTATCCTACTTTAAATAACGGTGAAGTTGAGGATTTAGACTATTTTTACAGTTCTTATATTCAGACATACTTGGAGCGTGATATTAGAGATTTAGCCTCAATCAACGATGAAATGGCGTTTTTAAAGTTTATAAGAATTGTAGCTGCTCGAACCGGACAAGTTTTAAAGTATTCAGAATTAGCAAACGAAACAGGAATTTCAGAACCCACAACAAAAAAATGGCTTTCAATCCTTGTAACATCAGGACTTGTATATTTACTTGAACCATACTACACAAACATAACAAAACGAATGACCAAAATGCCTAAAATTTATTTTCTAGATACAGGACTTTGTGCTTATTTAACCGGCTGGTCATCAGCGGAAGTATTAGAAAAAGGCGCTATGGCAGGAGCGTTTTTTGAAACATTTGCGATAGCGGAAATTTTAAAAAGCTATCTCCATAATGGAAAACGTGCGCCATTATATTGGTATCGAGATATTGATAAAAAAGAAATTGATTTATTGATTGAGCGTGACGGGCTTTTGCACCCTGTTGAAATTAAATTAACTTCAAAACCTGATAAATCAATGGTGAAAAACTTTGATACTATAAAAAACAAGGGCGAAGGTGCAGTTTTGTGCTTGAGCCAACAGGATTTACCATTGACAAAAGATGTGAATGTAATTCCGATTTCATTTATTTAATCCCATTAAATTGCAAAAATTTAGACAAAAAGATTTAAGGTTTTGCAATATTGACGATTAGATAAAAATAATATATTATTAGGTCATATTAAATCTAATTAGGTATAATATGTTGGAAAATATTGATATAAAAATAAATAATCAAATGCTTTCAATAATTTCGGAGATTGATGAATTTAAAGGTTCTTGGAAATTGTTAGGCAAAATGGCTCCGGAGAAATTAAGAGCACTAAAGAAGGTCGCAACTATTGAAAGCATTGGTTCTTCAAACCGCATAGAAGGAAATAAGTTATCTGATAAACAAGTAGAAGAATTGTTATCAAGAATCAAAAAACAGTCATTCACTTCTCGTGATGAGGAAGAAGTTGCGGGATATGCAAAACTTGCCGATACTATATTTGAAGATTGGGAAGTTATTCCCTTGTCCGAAAATTATATAAAGCAGTTACATAAGATTTTATTAGAATATTCTTCCAAAGATGAAAAACATAAGGGCAAATATAAAAAAATTTCTAATGCAGTTGCTGCTTATGACAATGAGGGTAATAAACTTGGAGTCGTATTTGAAACTGCCACACCTTTTGAAACACCTTTAAAAATGCAGGAACTTATTGAATGGACAAACAAGAATGTGGCTGATAGATTTTATCATCCGTTAATTGTTATTGGAATTTTTGTTGTTAATTTTCTTGCAATTCACCCATTTCAAGATGGGAATGGCAGACTTTCAAGAGCACTTACTAACCTACTGTTGCTAAAATCAGGTTATGCCTATATTCCTTATAGTTCAACAGAATCAATAATTGAGGATAACAAAGAAGGATATTACAGGGCATTAAGACAAACACAAATAACATTGCAAAAAAATCCGGATTATGAACCTTGGTTGATGTTTTTCTTGAAGACTTTGCAAAAGCAAAAAATCAGGCTGGAATATAAGATTGAACACACTAATGTTTCCGTTCAGACTAATTTAAACTTACCTAAAGTTTCAGCAAAAATAATGGAGGTGTTTGAAACCATAGATAGAGCAACCATTTCCGAATTGTCTAAATCAACAGGGGTTAATATAAATACAATCAAAAAACACTTATCAAGTTTGGTTGAAAATAATTATTTAATTAAACACGGTAAGACTCGAGGTGCTTGGTATACAAAAACCTGATAAGTCGTTTGCGAAAAATTTTGATACCATAAAAAACAAAGACAAAGGCGCTGTTTTATGCTTGAGTCAACAGGATTTACCCTTAACAAAAGATGTTAATGTAATTCCGATTTCATTTATTTAATCCCATTAAATTGCAAAAACCTTAAGTAATTAATAGAATATAAATTTTATTTTTTAACCAGAATTCTAACAATTTGTGCTATATCTTTTCTTGTTTTGTCGTCCGTGGTTTTTAGTCTATGCACAATGGAATCAATTATTCTTATATCATCATCGAAAATTTTGTGCTCTTCAAAATCAAAAAAGAAAATAGCAGGTTTTTTAAAAATATTGCATAATTTATCCAAAAGTGAAATTGTAATTGATTTTTTGCCGTTTTCAATATTGCTTAAATGCTTGGGATGAATTGAAAGTTCATCTGCCAATTGATTCTGTGTTAATTTAGCTTCGTATCTTAAGTTTTTTATCTTTTTTCCAATAAGTTCGTTGGTGTTCATAATAATAAAATAATGCTTTATTTGATACTTTTCCAAAATAAAAGACACCTTTAGGCAAATTTTAACTACCAAAAAATTTTTATAAATTATATTTTCTATATGATTAATTAATATTGCAGTATTTTAATATATCAATAAATACTGCAATGGAAAAATACTGCAATAAATATTATTTTGTTAGTATGGATATTTCTAAAGAATATACTCAAACAACAAAACATATTGCAAATAAAATCTTGGATTTAAGGCGGGTTTTAGACTTATCGCAAGAACAATTTGCAGAAAAAACAGAATTGGATACTTCAACAATAGCAAGGGCTGAAAGCGGGAAACACAAGCCCTCAATTAAAACAATCTTAGCAATTGCTAAAGCTTTTAATATTCAAATCGAATATTTTTACAATAATTCAAATTATGAAATAACATCAAAAAAGTCAGAAATTATAAAAGAAATTAATTCAAAACTAAATACAGTTAACGAAGAAAAGTTGAATAAAATTAATAAAATAATTGATTTTATTTAGGCAAAAAACTAAATATTAAATAAACTGTAAAATAAGTACGACATTACAGTTATTTTGTTGTATAAAATTTTTATTTAAAGTAAAATAGTGCAATGAACCTGCCAAAATTTTTAAAGATACAAATTTTTTGCATAGTTTATATTCTATTTTTTAATTTCAGCGCTTATTCTAATGAAGTTAAAGCATTAAAAGACTTTCAAGATACTGACGATAAAACTTACAAAGCGATACAATCATCTGATTATGATATATCCGCAATAAATAATGGAGATGTAAAATTATTTTATACAGATCCCCTATCTTTTTCTCGCCCGCAAAGAAACTGCGTTAATGACAATTGTTCAAGTTTATTAGGCGTAATAAAAAATGCCAAAAAAGAAATTAAATTTGCAATTTATGGTTATTCGGGTCAGGAAAAAATTTTATCTGCGCTAAAAGAGGCTAAACAACGGGGTGTTAAAATTTATGGCATTATCGATAAAGATATAAGGAATTATAATATTTATAAAGAAACAGATATATTATTAAGCCAAATAGACGGAATAAAAAGTGATTATTATGAGGATTTAAGAGTTTATAATGAACTACAAAATAATTCAAATGCAAATTTTGATATTCGTTCGGCTATAATGCATAATAAATTTTTTATAGTTGATAAAATTTACGTTTGGACAGGTTCTACGAATATTACTGAAAATTGCATGAGTTACAACGCAAATGTATCAGCATTATTGAAATCAAAAAAAATTGCGCAATTATACGAAAAAGAATTTAATCAAATGTACTTTAAAAATAAATTCCACAATTCAAAAAGCAAAAACAAGATAAAAAATAGAAATATAAATATAGGAAATAATACGAAAATTTCCGTTTTCTTTTCACCTCAAGATAAACCAATTTCAAATGAATTAATACCGTTGATTAATAGTGCTAATACATATATTTACACTCCAATTTTTTATTTAACTCATAGAGGGGTAATTGATAGTTTAATAAAAGCAAAAAAGCGTGGGGTTGATATAAAAATTATAATTGACGCAAATTCTGCAAATAACGAATACTCCAAGCACGAATTATTAAGAAAGAATCAAATTGCCGTAAAAACCGAAAATTGGGGCGGAAAAATGCATATGAAATCCGCAATTATTGATGATAAATATATCGTAGTTGCTTCAATGAATTGGACAAATTCAGCAGAAAAAACCAATGATGAAAATACACTAATAATTCAAAATGAGCAACTTGCGCAAAATTTTAAAACTGAATTTTTAAGATTATGGCAATCTATACCTGAAAAATGGCTTTTAGGCGACCCGCAAGCCGAGTCGCCTGATTCTATAAATTCTTGCTTTGACGGGGTTGACAATAATCATAATGGTTATTATGACAGTGAAGAATTTTATTGCAAAGCCGTTTTTAACTAAATACAATCAATTAATTTTTTATTTTTGAATCCTTTTTTTTCAAATCTTTTTTTATAACTATCTTTTATCTTTTTAACATTACAGGGTTTTTTTAATTCTTCTAATGATATATTCTGACACCAGGTAAAGCCCTTGCCGGCTTTTTTCTCAAATAAAAGTGCTTTTTGAAATAAGTCCGGATGCCTTTCAAGTAATCCAATCCATTCAATTTTTCTTTGAAAAAAGCAAAAATAGCAACCTGAACGAGAACGCCAGTCATAATAGTCAGGATATCCAACGCCATTTGTAACAAGCAAATTATAAACATCTTTTTCGTTTAATCCATTTTCGTAAAGCGGATAATGGGTTTTTAGAATACTATTTTCGTTTTCTTTATTTTGCTTTTTATAATTTTCAACCCTTTGGGGCTCATCAGCTCTTATTCCAACATATAAATTAATTTTTTCAAAACCTTTCTTTGTTTTTTCATTCATATATTTTTTAAAAGTATCTGTTTTCATATGAATCGTGCACCAACGAAACTTTAAAGATGGTAAAAATTTATACATTTCATATAAATGTTCAAAACTTTTTTCAGGTTTAATTCTTAAAATCGGTTTTTCAAGAAAAACCTCCAATTTATTTAAATAATCATAAGTTTCATCTAAATCACAACCCGTATCGAAAAACACATATTCAATTTTTTTATGAATTTCAGGCATATTGTCTTTAATAAAAAACGCTAAAGCCGTTGAATCTTTTCCACCTGATAAACTTAAGATATGACATTCTTTCATTATAAACTAAGCTCCTTTTTTAAATATTTAGTAAATAATACAAAATTTTTATTATTAACAGTTTTCTTTCTCTCTTTTTCCTTAATTAATCTGATATTCTCGGGTTTAATCAAATCTTTAAGGGCAAATTTCATATTAAAACCCATTCTTCCGTTTTTAATTTTAGCGCAATCATTATATTCATATTCCATTGCTTTATAATACAAATCCGGATGGTTTTCGTACAATTGTATCCAGTCAAAACAGGATTGATAAAAACAAAAATAACATCCTGAGCGTTTTCTCCATTTGTAATAATCGGGAATTCCGATTCCTTTATTATTTAGGATATTAAATACATCGTTTTTATAAATATTATTATCAACAAAAGGAAAAACCTCTTTTAACAACGAATTCTTGCCTGCGGATTTGGTTCTAAAAAATTCATCCGCTCTAATTCCGATATAAAGATAAATTATTGATGAATCGTCTTTATTTCTTAGTTTTTTAATATATTCATTCATTGATTTTGTTTTTAATAAAGGTGTACACCATCTATTTTTATAGGAAGGCAGAAAATTAAGTGTTTCCATTAAATGATTAAAACTTTTTTGCGGTTTTAATCTTGTAATTTTTTTATCTAAAAAAACTTCGATTTTATTTAAATAATCATAGGTTTCGGGGATTTCCTGTTCCGTATCACAAAAAACAAGTTCCATTCTATCGAAAATTTCAGACATATTATCTTTAATATAAAACGCCAGCGCTGCACTGTCTTTTCCTCCCGAAAGAGCTAAGATATGATATTCTTTCAAATTTGTACCTCCTTAATAAACAAATTGAATAATTTTTGAATATTTTTCTTTTTTCTTTTTTTGTTAACCTCTTGTTCTTTAATTCTATCCTTATTTTTAAGTATTTCCTTTAAGGTCAAGTTGGGATTAAAGCTAAACACTCGTTTTTTTCCAACATCTCCGATTTTTTCATATTCCATAGCTTTATAGAACAATTTTGGATGGTTTTCATACAACAAAACCCAGTCGTAAGGACTTTGATAAGGACAGAAAAAACAACCGTTTCTTTTCCTCCATTTGTAATAATCAGGATAATTTATGCCGGATTTTATCAAAATATCCTCGACGTCTTGTTTTGTAATTCCATTGTCAATAAAAGGATAAACAGGATTGATATATTTTTTTTCAAAAGCAGATTTTAATTGAACCCCTTTTCTATATTGTTCGTCTGCTCGAATTCCAACATAAATTTTAATTCTATCAATTTTTTCATCCTCTACTTTCTTTTTTAAAAACTCATTCGAAGGTTTAATTTTTAATTCCAAAGTACACCAGCGCTTAAAAACAGTGGGTATCATTCTTGTTTTTAAAAGAATTTTGTCGAAACTATCTTGCGGTTTAACATAAGTTATTTTTTTATCCAAAAATACTTCAATTTTATTTAAATAATCATAAGTTTCCTCTAAATCACAACCTGTGTCATAGAAAACAAGTTCCATTCTATCAAAAATTTCAGACATATTATCCTTAATATAGAAAGCAAGGGCGGTTGAATCCTTACCGCCCGACAAACTTAGAATATGATGTTCAATCAATTTGAACCACCTTTCTTAATAGAATATTTTTTTGAATCCTATCAAGTTTAGAAATTTCATTAACCAAATTTTGAGTAACAGTTTCAATTGCGCAACCAGAGGAATCGATTGTTGATTCAATAATTAAGAAAATTTGCGCTAATTCTTTGGTTTTTAGCTTAAAATTAGAAATATCCAAATCATCCCAATCACGAGGGACTCTTTTTTGGTTAATATAGGTTGAGAATCTTTCAATTGAAACTAAGTTATTACCAAGAATCAAAAGTTCTTTATTATTTATAAATTGTTTAATTCTATCGAACCTGTTTTTAAGATTGAATAAAGAATCCGTCCTAAATTCAACCAAAACAAATTTTTCAAGCTCTTGAATTAAATTTATATAAAAATTCTCAAGTTCAACAATTGAATCCGAAAATTCTTCTTTATTTTTAAAAATTTTCTCTAAATCCCTCAAGTATAGCTGCATTGGGTCTTTTGCGTTTAGTACAATATTTTTAAATTTTAGAGTCTTAGGACTTAAAAAATTGGTTTTGAGGGCGATTTTTTCTAAGGATTGGAATTTAAGGATTAATTTTTTAGTTTCCTTAAGAATATTAATTTTTTCATTTAAAAAACTTGAGTTAAGAACTACTTTTTTAATTTCAAAATTTTTAGGATTAACAACCATTCTATCAAACATTAAGGGGGTAAAATCGAGCTCGAATTGATTTTTTTCATAGAATGCAAATTCGTTTTTGTATTTAGCTAAAAAATTCAACAACAGAATCGACACAATTGATTTGGTTAAACCTTTAGACAAAAATTCATCGAAATATTCTTCTAAATTTATTTCTTTTCGATTATAAATATAATTCTCAACTTCTTTTTTCAATTCACGAAAATTAAGGAGCTCTTTTTTTAAATTCTCCTCAAGGCTGTCTTTTTTGAGAACTTCGTCTTCAATTAAGTGTCTTGCAAGCGCTCTTATTGCTTTAGTTAGGGTTGGAGGGGTTTTTTCAACTTTTAAATATTCAATATTTGTAATTCTTAGTTTATCTTTGTAGTTTTTAATTAATTTTAAACCCTTAACACTTATTGTATAGTTTTTGTCGTTTTTTTCAATTAAATTGTTATCAAGACAATAGTTTTTTACTTTTTTAATATCATTCTCGGATAATCCAATTGAAAAATTTTTATTTTTTTGACTAAAAAAATTCTCATCCTTAGCAAGCGCCAAAAGTACCTTGGCAACATAATTTTGTTCCATTTTTTCTCCTTTATAAATATTTTTAAAGAAATAATGTTTTAAAATTTGTTTCTTGCCTTAGAAATAATTTTATTTAATATTTATTGTAAATATCCAAACTTTTAATTTAATGGGGTGGCAAATAATCCAAACAATTTTTGATTTTAAAATCATTAAGTCTAGTAAACTAATACTAATACTTTTTTTAGAATTTGTCAAGTAAAATTTTATATGCATTAAAAAACCTCTTAAAAAAATTAAGAGGTTTTTAAGTGATTTTAAAAATTTTCTTCTCGGATATAAAAATAAGCTTTAGGATGAGCGCAAACCGGACAAGTTTCAGGAGCCTGCTCGGAGTTTACCCCGAATCCGCAATTGGAACACTCCCAGGTTTGTTTGTCTTTTTTATTAAAAACTTCGTTATTGTTCATATTGTCTAAAAGTCTTTGGTAGCGATCTTCGTGATGGGATTCGATTTTAGCGACACATTCAAAAAGCCTTGCAATTTCATTAAACCCTTCCTCTCTTGCAACCTTAGCAAATTGAGGGTACATTGAAGTGTGTTCGTAGTTTTCCCCAGCTATGCAATCAGCCAGATTCTCAATGGTTGAGGGCATTTTTGACCCGTGCAATAATTTAAACCAGATTTTTGCGTGTTCTTTTTCATTATTTGCAGTTTGCTCAAAAATTTGCGCCATTTGAATAAATCCGTCTTTTTTCGCTTGAGACGCATAATAAGTGTATTTGTTTCTTGCAACCGACTCGCCTTTTAGAGCCTCTAAAAGGTTTTGTTCGGTTTTAGAACCTTTTAAATCCATTGTTTTATCCTTCTATTGCTAGTTTACAATCGCTACAGATTCCTTCAGCGTTAAGGTCTCTGTATTTCCAACAACGATTGCACTTGTGTCCTTTGGCTTTTAGGACTTTAACCGTATATTCGTCTTGAACATACTCATTAAGCGGTTTTTCGTTGTTGTCTTTATTGTAAACGTGGGAAACGATATATAAATCGCCCAATAGACTAGAATATTTATCCAACAAGTCGGATTTTTCTTTATTTGTCGAAGTTATTACAATATCAACCTCTAAAGAAGAACCTACAACCTTGGGTTCCGCTGCTCTTAAGGGTTCAATTGCTTTAGTTACGATTTCTTTTGTTTTTAATAAAGCCTCAAATTCCTTATCCAAAACTTTATTAATCCATTCGTCCTTAACTTCCACCCAATCAAGCAAAAGTGCAGATTCTACGGTTTTTTGACATTCCACCATATTAAGCCAAATATCTTCTGCCTGATGGGGCATTACAGGAACAAGAATCTTAATTAACGTATATAGAATTTCATACAATACGGTTTGACAAGACCTTCTAGATAGCGAATTTTTGCCTTTTGTATATAATCTATCCTTAACGATATCAAGATAAAAAGAACTTAAATCCGTGCTTGCAAAATTCTGCAAATGTTGGAAATACTTGTAGAATTCATAAGAATCGAATGCTTTATTTACATTCTCAATTAATTCACAAACCCGAGACAGTGCGAATTTGTCAATATCCTCAAGATTTTCATATTGTATATAATCGGTTTTAGGATTAAAGTCATACAAATTCCCCAATAGGAATCTTATTGTGTTTCTTGTTTTTTTAAACACCTCAACGAGTTGTTTAATTAAATTATCCCCGATTTTAACATCGTTTCGATAATCAACACTGGCTGCCCAAAGTCTTAGGACATCTGCCCCGTAAACTTTAATAACATCTTGAGGTAAGACAAAGTTCCCCAAGGATTTAGACATTTTTCTTCCTTCACCGTCTAAAACAAATCCGTGGGTTAGGACATTTTTATAGGGCGCAATTCCTTTAGTAGCGCTTGATATTAAAAGTGAGGATTGAAACCAGCCTCTATGTTGATCGGATCCTTCTAAGTACATATCAACGGGGATAACTTCCTGTCCGTTTGTTTGGAATTCGTCTTTTCTTGCTTCAACAACAGCATTCCAACTGGACCCCGAGTCAAACCAAACATCCATAATATCTGTTTCTTTAATAAATTCACTTCCTCCGCATTCGCACTCAAAACCTTCAGGGATAAAGTCTTTTGCCTCATATTTAATCCAGGCATCTGAGGATTCTTGTTTAAATTTTTGAGAAATTAATTTAATAGTTTGTTCGTTAATTATCGGTTTTCCACATTTTTTGCAATACAACACAGGAATTGGAACGCCCCAGGCACGTTGACGTGAAATACACCATTCAGAGCGATTTTCAACCATGTTAGAAATTCTTTTTTCCCCGCTTGAGGGAAACCAGCTGACTTTTTTAATATTCTCTAAGGTTATATCTTTAAACATTGAAACCTTGACAAACCATTGGGGTGTTGATCGATACATTACAGGGTGTTTGCATCTCCAGCAATGGGGGTAGGAGTGTGTTATAGATTGAGATTTAATTAAAGCTCCTAGTTCTTTTAGTTTTTCAATAACAATTTCATTTCCTTTGTAATAAGGGGTTCCTTCTAAATCGGGAACTTCTTTTGTCCAACAACCCTTAGAATCAAAAGGAGAGAATGTTTCAAGCCCATATTTTTGACCCGCCTCCCAGTCTTCAAGCCCGTGACCGGGTGCTGTATGAACAGAACCGGTTCCGGCGTCCAGCGTAACGTGATCCCCCAATATTAAAAGGGATTCTCTATCATACATCGGGTGCTTTGCCTTAAAATTCTCAAATTGAGAACCTTTTAAAACCCCAAGGGGCTTAATTTCATCCCATTCAACATCAAGAGTAAATTTATCCAATAAATCTGATGCTACAAAATAATTCTCTTTTTTATATTCAAAAATTGTGTAATCATATCTTGCATTCAAACAAATCCCAAGATTAGAGGGGATTGTCCAGGGAGTTGTTGTCCAAATTATTGAATAAAGTTTATTGCTAGATTCAATTTTTGCTTTTTTGTATAGTTCTTGAGCCTCTTTAAGTTCGAATTTAACATAAATTGAATCAGAGGAAATATCCTTATATTCAACCTCAGCCTCAGCTAACGCTGTTTCGCAATCAGCGCACCAATAAACCGGTTTTAAGCCTTTTTGAATATATCCTTTTTGATACATTTGATAAAAAAGTTCAACTTGTTTTGCCTCAAAATCAGGGGCGATTGTAACATAAGGATTATCCCAATCCCCTAAAACCCCGAGGCGCTTAAAGTTTTCTTCCTGTCCTTTAAGGTTTTTTGCCGCAAATTCACGACATTTTTTTCTAAGCTCCAAAGGACTTAATGCGTTTTTCCCGCCTTTAATATTTTTTACAACCGCATTCTCAATTGGAAGTCCGTGGGCATCGTAGCCTGGGATATAAGGAGTGTAATAACCTTGCTGGGTTTTATATTTAATTACAATATCCTTAAGAATTTTATTCATTGCAGTTCCGATATGAATTTTATCGGAACTTAGATAAGGGGGTCCGTCGTGCAGGATAAAGCTTTGTTTACCCTTGTTTTTTTCAAGCATTTTTTTATAAATATCATTGTCCGACCAGAATTTTTGAATTTCAACCTCACGAACAGCGGCATTAGCTCTCATAGATAGTGTTGTTTTAGGAAGGTTAATAGTATCTTTTAGTTGTTTTTCTTCTGTCATTTCAAAACTCCAACTTATAATTTTAATATCATTTAAGTAAAATTATACTATAAATAAAAAATTTTTATGATAAAATTATTCTAAAAAAACGAATTTAAAGAGGAAAGCCCATGGCATTAATAGATATATTACTTAAAATTTTTAAAGATCCAAATGTTAGAAAAATTAATAAAATCATGCCCGTTGTAGATAGAATTAACGCTCTTGAAGAAGAATTCTCAAAATTATCCGATGAGGAACTTAAGGCAAAAACCGCTGAATTTAAAGAAATTCTATCTAAAAGACCAACTTCAACTGACCCTAAACAAGATAAGATTTTAGAAAAACAAGCGCTGGATGAAATTCTTCCTGAAGCTTTTGCAACAGTTAGAGAAGCAGGAAAAAGAGTCCTTAATCTGCGCCATTTTGATGTTCAGTTGATTGGAGGAATCTTTCTGCACGAGGGTCATATCGCTGAAATGAGAACAGGGGAAGGAAAGACACTGGTTGCAACACTTCCTGCTTACTTAAATGCTCTAACGGGTAAAGGAGTGCACGTTGTTACGGTTAATGATTACCTGGCTAAACGAGATAGAGACTGGATGGGTCGAATTTATGAATTTTTGGGTTTATCCGTTGGTGTTATTCTATCAAGCGGTGAATACAACAGCTATGAGAACAAAAAAGAGGCTTACAAGTGCGATATTACCTATGGAACAAATAATGAATTCGGTTTTGATTATTTAAGGGATAATATGGCAAATGATATTAACTCACTTGTTCAAAGACCCTATAATTATGCAATTATCGACGAAGTTGATTCGATTCTAATTGACGAAGCAAGAACCCCCTTAATTATTTCGGGGCGATTGGAAAAATCGGCTCAAACTTATCAATTAATGGCAAAAATCGCACCGTTATTGGAAAAAGACAAACACTACGAGGTGGATGAAAAAAATAAAAATATAATTTTTACGGAAATTGGGGTTTTAAAGGCTGAAGAATTATTGAATGTTGACGAACTTTTCGATATGAAAACCCAATATGCTCATCATTTGTTGCAGGCGCTTAAAGCAAAAGAACTTTTTATTAAAGATACCGATTATGTTGTTAAAAACAACGAAGTTATGATTGTGGATGAATTTACAGGTAGAATTATGGAAGGAAGACGCTGGTCTGAGGGCTTGCATCAAGCAATTGAGGCTAAAGAAGGCGTAAAAATTCAAGACGAAACCCAAACCTTAGCATCGATTACTTTCCAGAATTTATTTAGATTGTATCCTAAATTATCGGGCATGACAGGAACGGCAATGACAGAAGAGGCGGAATTTGGAAAAATTTATAATTTACCCGTAACCCAAATCCCAACCAATAAACAAGACGCAAGGATTAATCATCCCGATGTAATTTATAAGACAAGAAATAAAAAATATGAATTTGTAGCAAAAGAAATTGCCCAAATGGCAAAAATCGGAAGACCAACCCTTGTTGGGACAATTTCAATAGAAAAAAGTGAGTATTTGTCTTCTTTGCTAAAGAAAATGGGAATTAAACACAATGTCCTTAATGCTAAACACCACGAAAAAGAGGCTTATATTATTGCGCAAGCCGGAAGAATCGGCGCTGTTACAATTGCAACCAATATGGCGGGTCGTGGAACCGATATTCTTTTGGGTGGGAACGCAGAGTACTTAGCTAAAGAAGAATTAGACAACAAAGGGATTACAAAAGACAATCCCGATTATGAAAATTTAAAGAATGACGCCCTAAACAGAGCCCGAGAAATTACCCAAAAAGAACACGATAAAGTTGTGGAATTGGGAGGTTTGCACGTTATTGGGACAGAACGTCACGAATCCCGTCGTATTGATAATCAATTAAGAGGCAGAGCTGCCCGTCAGGGGGATCCTGGGTCAACCAAGTTTTTCTTATCCTTAGAAGATGACTTAATGAGAATTTTTGGCGGGGAAAAAATTGCAAATCTAATGACAATGATGAACGTTGATGACGATACCGCAAGTGAGAACGTACTTATAAAAAGACAAATCGAATCCGCTCAAAAGAAAGTTGAAACCTATCATTTCGATATAAGAAAATCCGTTTTGGAATACGACGACGTTATGAATATTCAAAGGGAAAAATTCTATTATCAAAGACGAAAAGTCCTTGTGAGCAAGGATTTGCGTGAAGATATCAAATTTATGCTGTTAAAAGAAGTTGATAGAATCCTATCTCAATATATCTCCAAGGATATGTCCCCTCAAGAATACATTCAAGATGATCTTACAATGTTCATTAAAGAATTTGTAAGTGTATTCCCGCAATTAATCGATAAAATTAAAGTTGAGGATATTAACTCCTTAAGACCCGCTGAAATTAGCGCAAAACTTAAAGATTTAGCGCTTAACTGCTATAAAAACTTTGAATCGGATACAATTAAAGAATTTAACGAAGCAATGCAAAAATACTACGGGTCTGATTTTGTTCCTCAAGTTCCCGATAAAGACGATAATATTATAAGACATATTGAACGGGATATTCTTCTTCAGGTGGTTGACGCCAAATGGATTGATCATTTGGGTAATATCGATATGTTAAAAGATTCGATTGGATTGGTTGCTTATGGACAAAAAGATCCTTTAATTGAATACAAAAAAGAGGCTTACAATCTTTTTAACGCTCTAATGGCTGAAATTCAATCAGAAACGATAAGACATTTGTTTAGAGCTAAATTTGGCGTTCAAATTTACAATGAAGAAAACGAGGAAGTTTAGTTTTTTTTTAAACAAAATCTTTTCTTATCATTTTATCAATTTCAAAAATCTCATCTAAACTCGGATTTTTTATAAAATCCGTTTTTTCAATAGTCTCGCTAATAATTTTTTCAATATCTAAAAATTTTATTCTATTATCCAAAAACTTGTTAACAACAACTTCGTTTATTGCATTAAAAACAACAGGGGCTGAGCCTCCAATTCTGGCGCAATCAAGAGCCAGTTTTAAAAGCGGAAATTTCTTATAATCAGGTTCTAAGAATTCCAGTTTATTGTTGTAAATATTAAAACTATCGGTTTTAATTCCTTCCAATCTTTTAGGATAAGTAAGTGCATATTGAATTGGAATATGCATTGAAGGAAGTCCCATTTGAGCTAAAAAAGACCCGTCCACAAATTCTACAAAAGAATGCACAATACTTTGCGGATGAATTACAACTTTAATATTATCGTAGCTAAAGTTAAACAAATGATGCGCTTCGATTACTTCAAGTCCTTTATTAACCAAAGTTGCGCAATCAACGGTTATTTTTTTACCCATTGCCCACTTTGGATGGTTGAGTGCGTCTTGAACACTAAAATTCTTCATTTCGTCTCTTGAATTGTTTAAAAAAGGTCCACCGGACGCAGTTATCCAAATTCTTTTAGCAAATTCTTTATTTTTATCCATACATTGAAGAATTGCCGAATGCTCGGAATCAATCGGGATAATATCAACCCCTTGTTTGTGAGCAAGATTCATTACAATATCCCCTGCCATAACAAGAGTTTCTTTGTTAGCGAGT
Source organism: uncultured bacterium (assembly GCA_947361225.1). Classification (GTDB taxonomy): domain Bacteria; phylum Cyanobacteriota; class Vampirovibrionia; order Gastranaerophilales; family Gastranaerophilaceae; genus RUG14156. The sequence continues at coordinate 14,930 of CANAIK010000015.1, read as the reverse complement.
GCTACGGTTTTTTTATTATTAATAGCGCAAATTACCGCTCTTAGCGCTACAACCCCGCTCGTTGCAACAACAAGAATATCATAATTAGAGTATTTTGCTAATTCGACTAAACCTTCCTCGCCACAAAGGGTTTCAACCTTAAATTCATCTTTAATTTTTTTAATATCGTTTTCTTGTTGAACACAAACGATTTTGGGGTTATATTTTTTAATTTGTTGTTTTAAAAGTTCAATATTTTTCCCGCCCGAAAGCGCAACAATTTCAAAATCCTTCAATTTATCAACCACTTCAAGGGTCTGAGTTCCGATTGAACCTGTGGATCCCAGAATTATTATTTTTTTTGTCATTAGTTATTTTCCTTGGAATTTTCTTTTTTTATAAAATCACAAATTGTCTTAAGACGAGAATCTTCTGTTTTTTCAATAAATTGATCGATATTATCGACTTTATTAAGTTTTAAACTCGCTTCGTACAAAAGAACACAATCGTTGCACAATCTGTATTTGGAATATTGAATCGACCCTGCTAAAGGTGCGTCTTTAGCGCAAGAACTACAGGTGAAAAATTCAAATTCGCTGTCCGGATTCTCCTCAATATCGTCCAGTTTCATTTGATTAACAACTTCTTTTAAATCTTCAATAATTTTTTCTTTATTATTTTCCATTTTCTTCTTGTAAACTTGTAAACATTCCTTGCATAATATTCTGAAAATCCTCGTCTTGCAAACAAGACGCACTTTTGAAAATCCTTGCTATAGGAAGGTTTCTGTCATACCATCTTCTCCCGTAGTTCTGGGAAAAAAGCCCAAAAACCCTATCAACGCCCAGACTTAAGGGTGGTTGAGAAAGTTCTCTTGAGTTTATTTTAATTGCTTCAATAATTCTTAATACTTCCCTTGCAATATCGTAATGGGTTTGCAGGGATAAATCCTTAAGAATCGATAAAACCTCATTTGTGTAAGGTTTTTTATCATACCATCTTTTGAAAGTATATTTATTGTCCATAATATGATTCTAAATTTTTTTTCAATTTATAGCAATTATGTTAACAAAAATTAAGTTCTAATAAACTCGCACAACACTTCATTTGAAACCAAAATCCCTTTAAGCGTCAATTTTACTCCGTTTTGCGTTTTTTCTAATAATTTATATGATAAAAATTTATCAAATTCTTTTTTATAATAATTATAAATATCAATATCGAATTTTTTGTTAATTTTTGTAAAATCCAACCCCTTAAGCAATCTTAACCCCAAAAAAACTTCTTCTTCAATCATTTGTTCCTTGGATAAAACTTGAAATTCTTTTTCAATAGGATTATTTAAATATTTTTTTAGGTTATAAGTATTGGTATAGCGCTTATTATCAATATATCCTGCGGCACTTAAACCAAATCCGTAGTAGTTTTCATTATTCCAATAAAGACAGTTGTGTTGCGATATAAATTGTTCGTTTGTCGAAAAATTCGAGAACTCATAATGAATAAATTTATCGTTTAATATTTGAATGGCATTTTTGTACATTCCAGCCTGCAAATCAAGTGAGGGTAAGTTTTTTGGAGGATTTTTGTAAAAATATGTCCCCGGTTCAATTTTTAATCCATACAAAGAAACGTGATTTATATTTAAATTTAATAATTGCATTAAATCGTTGTTAAAATCCTCTTGTGATTGATTTGGAAGTCCATACATTAAATCAACGCTAATATTTTTATAGTTACAATCCTTAATTTTATCAATCGTAGTTATAATATCTTTTTTTGTATGGTTTCTTCCGATTGTCTTTAAAAAATCGTTGCAAAAACTCTGAACCCCGACGCTCAATCGGTTAACACCAAGGTTTTTAAGCTCTTTTAACTTTTTTTTATCAACTTCAGCCGGATTTAGCTCAAGAGTAATTTCAGGATCGGTTTGATAATTAAAACAAGAAATAATTTGCGCTAGTTCGTTAACATTTAATAAATAAGGCGTTCCTCCGCCAAAATAAAGCGTTTTAACCCTTTCTCCCCTATAGAAATGTTTAATTTCATTAAGCAAACTCTTAATATAAATTTCCTTATGCTTTAACAGCTCAAATGAACAAAATGCGCAGTAATTGCACTTTTTTTTACAGAAAGGAATGTGAATATAGATGCCCTTTATCATTTTTTCCATTATAATATAGACATGACAAATAATTACATAATGGAAAATGAAATTAATTCTCAAGGGTCGATTATTGAGAAATTGATTGACAAATACATTAAAAACTACTGTATTTTAGTGACTTTACCTCTTGTGGTTAAAAAAATCGTAATCGTTGCAAGCGGATCGTCTTATAATGCAGGGTTAATGGGGAAATATTTTTTCGAGAATATTGCAAAAACTCCTTGTGCCGTTGAATATGCAAGTGAATTCTCCAATATGGATAATCAAGGATTCGATACGGACGCTCTTTATATTTTTATAAGCCAATCCGGTTCGAGTGTTGATACTTTGTATTCAATGCAAAAAGTTAAGGAGAATAAAATTCAAACTTTAAGTATTACAAACAATACTGATTCTCCGATTCATCATCTTGCGGATTATAAATTCGATCTTGACGCAGGGGTTGAAAACGCAATTGCGGCAACAAAAACCTTTAGCGCAAGTGTTTTTACCCTTTGGGTAATTGCTTGCAAAATCGCTCATAATAAACATATTGATATAACTAAAGAAACCGAGAATATTTACACTGTTGCTAAAAGTATTAAAGAAACAATAGACAAAGTTGATAATCTTGATTATGCAGCGAAATTTTTGTCCAAACAAAAAGATTTTAGCGCTTTTGGACTTGGAATCAACTATCCTTTAGCTAAAGAGGCGGCGCTTAAAATCCAGGAAACTTCCTATATAAATATCGGAGTTTATCCAATGGGGGAATTTATTCACGGACATTATGCGCTATTAAATAAATCAAAGGTATTCTTAACCTTTGTAACAAATAATTGTTCAAGGGCTGAGCTTAATTTGCTTAAAAAAATACTAAAATCATACAAAACAAAATCCGTTGTAATTTCCGATGTTTATGAGGATTATGATTGCGATATTTTGGTTAAAATTCCAAAAACTCACTCAAGAATTGCAACAATCTTGAATATAATTATTGTAATTCAACTTCTGGCTCTTAAAGTTGCAACTAATTTAAAAAGAAACGTAGATAACCCTAAAGGGCTTCAAAAAGTCGTAGATGGCAGGTAATAAAAATGAATATTGTAGTTTGTGTAAAACAGGTTCCGGACGTTGATGATATAAAATGGACCAAAGAAAATAATTTAGACAGATCTCAAATGCTTTCAAAAATTAATCCTTGCGATGAATGGGCGCTTGATTATGCAATTAAAATTAAAAAGTCTAAAAGCGTTGATAATGTTGTAATTACCGTTCTTTCAATGGGACCTAATCAGGCTGAAGAAACTTTGCGCTATTGCATTGCAAAAGGTGCAGATAGAGCTATTTTATTATCTGACAAATTTTTTGCAGCGTCCGACACTTTAATAACCGCAAAAATTTTGTCTTGCGCTATTAAAAAATTCATTCCTGATTTTGATTTAATTATAACAGGACAATTCGCTCTTGACGGAGACACCGCCCAGGTTCCTGTGAGCATTGCGCAATTGCTTAATTTGGTTGATGCTAATCATATTGTCGATGTTTATAAAATTGACAAAAATCAAACTCTTGTGGCGCAAAAAATTGACAATACAATAAGAATGGTCGAGTTGCAAAATCCTTGTTTATTTAGCGTTAAAAAGGAATGTGACAAAACTTATGTTCCTAAAATCGATGATTATATAAGAGCACAAGGGGCTGCTGTTGAAAAATACGGGGCAAATGACTTAGAAATCCAAAAAGAAGACGTTGGAATAATAGGATCTCCCACCGTTGTATATCGTTCTTTTCGACCCACAATCGAAAAAGATACCGTTGAAATTACAGAGAATTATTCAAAAACCATTCTGGATTTTTTGTTGAAGGATAAATAATTATGGAAAAAATTGCGATATATTGTGAATTTGATTATAACAACAGAACCCTAGGGGATGTTTCATATGAATTGATTTCAAAGGCTTTTGAATTAAAAGGTCAGGCTAATTCCCTTTGCGGTGCGGATTTTGAAATCGAAGCAGTTGTGTGTGCCGATGAACTTCCGACTGAATGTATTAAAAAAGCTTACAGATGCGGAGCCAATAAAGTTGTTTTAATTAAAAACAGGATTTTCAATGTTTTTAGCCAAACCGTAATGGCAAATGCTTTTATCGAATATTATAAGCACAATAACTCAAGAATAATCCTATTCCCTGCAACTTTTCAAGGAAGATTAATCGCACCAAGAATTACAACAATCCTTGATACCGGACTTGTAGCTGATTGCACGGGTTTAGAGTTTATTATAAAAGATAGGGAACTAAAACTCGCCCCCACAAGACCAACTTTTGGTTCCGAGTTAATGGCAACAATTCTATCTAAAAAACTGCCGGAATGCGCTACAATTCGTCCTAATACCTTTAAAATTAAAGAATATGAAAATTTAAACGGCGAATTCTCGGAAATTGATTATTTTACTTATCCTGATTATCGAATGAAACTGTTAAAAACTCTTGTAGACGATAAAGAGGATATTTCCGATTTTTCCAATGCAAAAATCGTTCTATGTGCAGGTTTAGGGGTTGCAAACAACAAAAATAAAGAATATATCGAAAAATTGCAAAAATTAGCTCATTTAATAGGGGCGAAATTTGCTTGCACAAGAAAACTTGTCGATTTTGATTTAGTTTCAAGAGCAAATCAAATCGGACAAACAGGTTCAACCGTTCAAGCCGATATTTACGTTGGTTTTGGTGTTTCAGGGGCACTGCAGCATATTTGCGGGATGAAGAATTGTAAAACCATAATAGCAATAAACAAAGACGAGAACGCACCTATTTTTGATTATTGCGATTACAAGGTCGTTTATGACGCAAAAACGATAATCGATCAGCTTCTTACTTCTTTATTTGATAATGAATAAAAAAAAGCCGCCTAAATTAGGCAGCTACTAGACTTGGGGAGGAGGTTTTGTTAAGAGCTAAGCTCTTTAACAAATAAAAATTTATTTATGTTTATATAATCGTCCCACAAAATACAAAACTTTAACATTTATTTTCTAATTTCCTCCAAATGATGTAAATTTAAAAAAATAAGCAAAAAAAATAGTAAATTTGTTAAAATTAGATTATGAGAAAAATAATTACAATATTTTTATTTGCTTTATTTTTGTTGTGCGATATTGCACAAAATCCTGTTTTTGCTACAAATACAAAAACAAAAAAAGTGCAGACTAAACACAAAATTGAGTTCACAACAAAAGATAAGTTCATTTTGGTTGGTGATTTATATTTAGCAAAACCCAAAACAAACAAACCTCTTGTTGTTGCGCTCCACTCCTTTGCTCTTAACAGCTCAAGCTGGCAATCCTTGGCGCAAGAGCTAAGATTAAACGGATACAACGTTCTTGCAATGGATTTAAGAGGTCACGGCAGAAGTGTTTATGACGAGAATTTAAAATTAAAATCAAGATATAAATTCAAAAACGCCGACTGGCAAAAACTCCCTCTGGATATCAGCGAATCAATTAATTACGTTAAAAGTAATTATCCTAATATTAACTGTAATGAAGTTATTTTTATCGGAGCTGATTTAGGCGCAAGCGCAGGAGTAATTGCGGGTGAAACTTTAAAAAAGAAACCTGTAAAGTTTGTTATGATATCTCCAATGCTTAATTTTAAAAATCTTTACATTCCGGTTAAGGTTGCAAATTACAGAGAAACAAAGTTTTTGGTTTTGTTATCTAAAACAGATAAAATTTTGTTTAATTTCTACACAGAAACAAAACCCGCAATTAAGCAGTATCCTCAAGGGGGTCCCGGGGTTCAGCTTTTAAAAGCAAATAAAAATGCGATTAGCGATATTGTTAATTTTATTGTAAATTAAATTAAATAAACGAAAAACGCACCCCTGATAAAATCAAGGATGCGTCAACCGGTTCGTACAGTGGATTATATAATTAATATATTCCACTTATTTATTTTTTATAACGTTTTCCATAAACTTCGTGAACATTCTCAATTGAGAAAAATGCATCTTCATCAATAGACGCCACAAGTTCTCTTAATTTATTAAGCTCAATTCTTGGAACAATGCAATAAACCATAGTTTTTTTGGCTTGTGAATACCCGCCTTGAGCCTCAATATATGTTACGGTTTTATTAAGATTTTTAATTATCGCACTGCCTAATTCGTGACCCTTATCGCTAATTATTCTAATTGATTTTTCTTCACTTAACCCTTGAACCACAGCATCGATTGCTTTTGACGCCACTAAATAAGTTAAGGTTGAATACATTGCTTGTTTCCAGCCGTATAAAAACCCTGCGGCAGCGAAAATAAAAACATTGATAAACATTATAATTTCACCGACCGAATAAGGATATTTTTTTGAAATTTTCATTGCTAGAAATTCGGTTCCATCCATACAAGCGTTGTTTTTTAAGACAATTCCTACTCCGACCCCTAAAATTCCTCCTCCAAACAAAGCGGACAACACCAAATCATCAGTCACAACAGGGATATTAGAAGAAACCAGGTTTACAAACAACGCAAGAATTCCAACGCTATAAATCGCAAGGAATATAAATTTTTTACCAAATTCACTTAAAGCAAGGAATAAAAAAGGAATATTAAGCACAACCAAAAATATTCCAAGGTTGAATTTGGTTATATAGCTAGCCATTATTGAAATTCCGACAACTCCGCCGTCGATAATGTTATTGGGAACTAAAAAACATTCGAGCGCAAAAGCCGCTAAAAAAGCACCAAGAGTGCAAAATATTAAATTCTTGCTTATTTCTTTCATAATTTTTATGATAGAATAACAATATGAAAAAGTACATAGTTTTAATGTTAATTTTTGTTATGACTTTTTTTTGTTTTGGGTGTTCTAAAAAAAAGGAGTTAAACGACCTTGAAACAATTAGGGAAAGAGGCTATTTAGTCGTTGGAGTTAAAGAAGATTCACCCCCTTTTGGTTTTTATAAAAATAATGAACTCAAAGGGATTGACGTTGAGTTATCCAAATATATTGCCGATAATATTTTCGAGAATCCCGAGTTTACAAATGTTGTATTTGTAAGTGTTACCCCCCAGAATCGTTTTTCCAAGCTGAATTCCAAAGAAGTTGATTTTTTAGCAGCAACGGTTAGTATTAATGACAAAAGAAAACTTATAATTGATTTTTAAATTCCTTATTTTAGCACAGGACAAAAAATAATGACCTGGAGGGGATCAAAAATTTCTCACTTAAGTTATTTTAACACAAAAGGAACAATCGCAGTTGTACTGGGAACAACAGGGGAAAATATTTTACATTTGGCAGCTCCTAACGCAAGAATCGTTGCAACAAAAACCTATAAAGAGGCTGTTAATTTGCTTGAGAATCATTTGGTGGATGCGATTCTAGGAGACGAAAGCGTTCTTAAAGGTTATAATGACGGGCGTTTTCGAATTGTGAATCGAGCATACTCCAAGGAATATTACGCAGTTGCACTAAGGAAATCGGACAAATCAAAAGAACTTTTAAATATTGTTAATGCGTCAATTACGTCTTTTTTAGATGAAAAGAAAATGAATATTCTAAAAAGAGAATACAATCTTACAAATAATATAACTACTCTTGAAAAAATTGATAGTTCGGAAATAGAATAGAGCAAATGGCTGTAAAAACTGAAAAATTTAATATTTCAACAAGAGGTTTTAATGATTTAATCGATATTACTTCTAAAGTTCAAGGAATTGTGACAAATTTTAATATAAAAGAAGGAATTGTTAACATTCAAGTCGTAGCCTCCGAAGCTTCAATCCTTACCCTTGAATATGAACCCGGATTAAGTATTGATTTTGTTCGTTTGTTTGAGGAAATGGTTCCTTTAAATAAAATTTACAAACACGATGAAACCTGGCACGAAGGAAACGCCCACGCTCACCTTAGGGCTTTAATTCTAGGGAACAATAAGACATTATCCGTTGTGGAGGGAAAAATCGAGCTCAATACTTATCAACAAATCGTTTTGGTTGATTTTGATTTAAAACCAAGAATTCGTACAATTGTTGTATCTATGGTATATTAATAATATGGATAGAAAAAATCAGATAAAATATTATCTTAGTTTATTAAAGGAAGGGGAAATTCTTCTTCTTAAATCAAAAGATGCTTATTTTAAAACCCATTACAGCTCCTCACCGCTTAATGTTGCAACCAATTTTTCAGGAACCGAAGGCGAGGCGATTCTTGAAAAAAACGGCAAAATTACACTTTTTGTTGACACAAGATACCATATTCTATCGCAAAAACAGGCTTTTAGCGATATTCAAATTTATAGAATGGATTTAGGGGAAACTTTTTTTGATGCATTTAAAAAATGTTACAAAAAAAACACAATCCTATACATTCCAAATGATATTCTGCTTAAGGATTATTTACAGTTTGATTCATATTTTGACTTAAGAACTTATAAACTAAAAAAAAGTTTCCTAAAAAACACTGATTACAATAAAAACGCTCCTTTGTATCTTGTTAGTGAAAAAATTGAGAAAAACGATTTTTTATCTAAAGCTCAAAAGCTGGAGAAAGTTTTTCTTGATAAAGACAAGATTTTAATTCTTAATTTGGATGAAATTGCTTATTTGACTAACTTAAGGAGTTTTCAAACTAAAAATTCTTCTTTATTTAAATCAATTCTATATCTTGATTATAAAAACTCCAACTATATTCTTTTTGTTGAAAAAATTCCTAAAAAAGTTGAAATTCCTGGATTAAAATTCGAAAAACTTTCCGGGTTTTCAAATTTTATTCAATCTTTAGAAGAAAAAATTTATATTGAACACAAAGATATTACCTTAGATAAATTTTTATCAATTAAAATCCCTTGTGAAATAAATAAAAATCCAATTCCTTTTATTGCTTCAATTAAAACAAAAGAGGAAATCGAGGTTATAAAAAACGCTTCAAAAAAATTGGACAACGCTATTTTTAACTTTAAAAACGCCCTTAAAGAAGGAATGTCAGAAGTCGAGCTGGTTGAGCTTTTCGAACAAGAACTTTTTAATCAAGGAGCGATTTGTCCTTCTTTTAAAACGATTTTAGCACTTGAGGATAACACAGCGTCAATTCATTATTCAACTTATGATAAAAACAAATTATTAAAACCCGAAACCCTTTTGTTGCTTGATTGCGGGGGTTATTGGAAAGACGGTTTTGCAACAGATATTACAAGAACTTTTTATTTCGGGAAAAACCCGGACCCCTTGTATAAAAAAATATATACAAATGTCCTAAAAGCTTTTATAATGTGCTTTTTATCGAAAGAAAAAAGCGCTCTAGCACTCGATAAGCTTGCAAGACAACATTTAGAGCAATTCGGTAGAATCGGGTTTAATTTTAATCACGGTTTAGGTCACGGCATTGGCACAAGCTGTCATCAAAACCCGCCTTGTCTTAATATGAGCTCAAGTGACACAATAAATCCTTATCAAACCCATTCAATTGAACCGGGGTTATACGGAAAAAGCAAAGGGCTCGAATTTGGCGTTAGGATTGAGAATTGCGTTTATTTTGATTTGAATTACAATCGTTTTTCTTTGTCTGGTTTTCCTTTCGAGGAAATTTTAATTGATTATAGTTTATTAAACAAAACAGAAAAAGAATTTGTTCAACAATGGCAAGGCAATTTTTATGGAAATAGTTGAAATTACAAGCGTTAAGAATGATTTAATTAAAGAAGTCGTAAAACTCCAAAATTCTCGATATCGAAAAAATAAAAAACTTATTTTAGCCGATGGGGATAGAACTTTAGAGGGTTTTATTAACGATAATATAGAATTTGAATATTTCTTTACAAAAAAAGAAAATTTTAACCATAAAAAAGCAAAAATTAAAAATTTGATTTATGTTAACGATTCGATTCTATCAAAAATTTCCACCACAAAAACCCCAACAAACGCAATTGGGATTATAAAAGAACCGGATATTGATAAAAATATTTTTTATAGCTTATCAAAAATTGCTTTAATTGAAAATATAAAAGACCCCGGGAATTTAGGAACAATAATAAGAAGTGCTTGTGCGTTTTCTTTAGAAGGAATAATTCTATTTGGAAATTGCGTCGATTTGTACAATTCCAAAACCATAAGATCTACAACCCAGAATATTTTTAAATTGCCGATAATTCAAACTTGCGATTATCAATTTTTACACCAATTAAAAAAAACACACAAATTTATATCAAGTGTTGTTGATTCTAATGAGAATTTTTTCAATTATAAATTCGACAACAAGTTCGTTTTAATGCTTGGGTCGGAGTCATGTGGACTTAGTGAGGAAATAAAAAAAATTGCCGATAAAAAACTTACTTTTTTAATGGATAATAACGTTGAATCTTTAAACCTTGGAATCTGCGCCTCCATTGCTTTTGCACTCATTAAACAACAAGAAATTCTTAATAAATAAATTACCTAAAATATTTATTGCAACAACAAAGAATATATGATATTATATATTAGTGAAATATCTGCATAACGAGGGTCGAAAATGCGTATACAACCTGTAATTAATACTTATAACAATGCAAAAAAGATAAGCAATCAAACAAGATTTGAAAGCAACAACAGCGTCTTTGCACACAGGGGAGCGCATAAATATAGCGGCAATTGCAGTGCTGATTTGGCTTATGCAAGTATTGTAGATGCAAATATTGCAAGAGATTTACGTTTAATGGGTTTAATTTAAACCCTTTTTTAAAAGGTGGAAATATGAAAAAAGCTTTTACATTGGCTGAAATAATGATTGTTTTAACAGTCATTGGTGTTTTAACAGCAATTTTACTTCCCATAGCATTCCAAGCGGCACCCGATGAGGATGTTATGAAATTTAAAAAGGCAAACTCGACATTGGGAACATTAATTCGAGAACTTGTTAATTCCGACAGATACTATAAAAACGGTGATTTAGGAACAAAATACGACGGCACTTTGTTAATTCATAACGCAAGTGGTAGTAATGGAGCTATATATCGTAAATATTTTTGTGAATCTTTAGCTGATATTATGTCAACAAAATCAGTTAACTGCAGCGATGCTGCCGGAGCTGGTACTTACAGAAGAACAATAAGCACTCAAAACGGAGAACCTACCGCAGCATTATTAACAACCCTAAAAAGCGGTGTTGATACAGATTGTGCAAGTGCGCAAAGTAAAATTAAAACACCTCAAATTGTAAGTTCAGATAACATAAGCTGGTTTGAGGCTAATCCTCAATACACTTTCGGGCGTTATTATACAGGTACAACAAGATTATTTACAGCTCCTGCTAATAGCAGCGGGTCAAATGGTGTACCCGGACACGCTGACTTAAGAGACCAATTCGGACACGACGCTGTTTATAAAGTAATTTGTATTGATGTTGATGATTATGGCAGCGGCGAAGCTCCTTTTGGATACGGAATTAGAGCGGACGGAAAAATCATTCCCGGAAAAAGAGCGGATGATTGGTTATTAAAAGCTGCACAAAAAAGTAAATAAGGTTTAATAATGGATAATAAAAATTTAGCATCAATAGGCATATTTGGAGGATCCGGGTTTTATAAATTCTTGGACAATATTGAAGAAATTAATGTTGAAACCCCCTATGGAAAAACTTCAGACGCCATAATGCTCGGTTTAATTGCAGGAAAAAAAGTTGCTTTTATGCCCCGTCATTCAAGAAATCATACGATTGCTCCTCATAATGTTAACTACAGAGCAAATGTCTGGGCAATGAAATCCATAGGATGCAAAGCCGTAATTTCACCTTGCGCTGCAGGATCATTGCAAAAACACGTAAAACCCGGTGATATTGTTTTTTGTGATCAATATGTCAATTGGACAACAGGCAGATTCGATACTTTTTTTGATAAAGAAGATATTCAACATATTTCAGCTGCTGAACCTTATTGTCCTGAACTTAGAAGGGTTGCAATTGAATGTGCGCAAAAACTCGGATATTCTATTCATAAAACAGGTACGGTTGTAGTTATTCAAGGACCAAGATTCTCAACAAAAGCCGAAAGCAAATTTTTTACCAATCAAGGCTGGGAAGTTATAAATATGACGCAATACCCCGAGGCTCATTTGGTTCGAGAACTCAATATGTGTCCTTTAAATATTTCTTTAATAACAGATTATGACGCAGGTTTAGTTGGGGATTGCGATCCTGTATCCCACGAGGCTGTTATGCAAGTTTTTAGTGACAATATTGCAAAACTTCAAAAACTACTATTCTCAATTGTCGAGAATATTGATGAAAACAGAACTTGTTCTTGCGATAATATAGCAAAATGGTAGTTATAAAGGAAAGCCAATGGGATTGACACTTGCAATATATCGAATTTTTGATTTAATTTTTCTAATTTTATTTATAACAATTCTATTATCCTGGTTTCCAAATATCAAATGGGAAAATGAACCTTTTCGTTCAATGAGGGCTTTTAGTGAGATTTTTTTATCACCCTTTAGAAAATTAATCCCTCCAATAGGAATGATTGATATTTCCCCAATTGTTGCATTTTTTATGCTGGGTTTATTAAGAAATGTTCTTGTAATGCTTTTATCAAATTTAGGGTTATAATTTTTTCGACAGCTCCAAAAAAGTATAAAACTGTTTAAAAAAATAAATTTTTACACCCTCTTTTAAGCAAACAACAGTCATTAGATGGGTTAGCGATTCCTATTAAAAAAGCAAGAAGAAATTTCTTTGCTTGATAAAAATAAAATACGTTTTTTTTCTTATAAAAAATTCGTTTGCGCTTTTAACAATTACCAAAATGCATCAAAAGAAACATTACTAAAAAAGCGTCGGGTGAATACTCCAAGGGCTGCTTTTAACCTTCTTTTTAACTTAATTTAACACTAAGAGCTTGCAATTACAAGCTCTTAGTTAGTATATTTTTACTTTTTAAATACCAATACAGCGTTGCATCCGCCAAAACCAAAGGAATTGGATAGAACCGCATTTATATTTTTTTGTTTTGCTTTATGCGGAGTGTAATCCAAGTTTGCAACCTCAGGATCTTGATTATCAAGATTAATTGTCGGAGGAACTATATTATCTAACATTGCTTTAATTGCAATTATCGCTTCAACAGAACCTGCGCCGCCAAGCATATGACCTGTCATAGATTTTGTGGATGAAACCGACAATTTTTTATTTTCTTCTTTATCCTTAAAAAGTTTTGCAATTGCATTTGATTCAGCTATATCACCAACGTGGGTTGAAGTACCGTGAGCGTTAATATAATCAATATCCGAGGGGTTTAATCCGGCATCTTTTAGCGCCAGTTCCATAGCTAGAATAGCCCCTTTACCCTCAGGATCAGGCGCTACCATATCATAAGCGTCGGAGGATTGACCATAGCCTACTAATTCAGCGTAAATTTTTGCCCCTCTTTTAATTGCGTGCTCTCTTTCTTCTAAGACAAGAATTCCCGCCCCTTCGCTCATTATAAAACCGTCTCTATCGCTGTCATAAGGACGAGAGGCTTTTTTTGGCTCGTCATTGTGTTTAGATAAAGTTTTAGCAGATGTAAAAGCTCCGATTCCAAGATCGCAAATCCCTGCCTCAGCTCCACCTGCGACCATAATATCAGCATCATTGCACTGAATTGTTCGATAAGCGTCACCAATTGAATGAGCCCCTGTGGCACAAGCGGTTACAACGGATTTTGAAGGTCCTTTTAAGCCAAATTTTATCGAAATTTTACCTGCAGCCATATTTGTTATCATCATAGGAACCATAAAAGGAGAACATTTGTGATAGCCTCTAACTTGCATGGTTTCGTGGTTTTTTTGAATTGTTTCTAAGCCCCCTGCAGCAGACCCTGCGATAACTCCAATTCTTGTTAAATCTTCTTTATCTAAATCAAGTTTTGAATCTTCAATAGCTAAACTTGCCGCTACAACCGAACAAAGAATGAATTTATCCATTCTTCTTGCGTCTTTTGGATCAACATATTTACTTGAATCAAACTCCGGAACTTGTCCTCCGATATGCACAAGGTGTTTTTCTTTATCAAGGGTCAAATATCTAACCCCGCTATTACCGGCTTTTAAATTTTCCCAAAGAATCTCGACTCCTACACCAAAAGGCGAAACGCAGCCCATGCCGGTCACGACAACTCGTCTTTTCATACTTCTTTTTCTCCTGTTTGTTATATATTATCCAGCTTTATAATAGCATTAGCGCCCGTCATGCCTGCCCCAAAGGCACTAATTACGATAGTTGCGGGCAGTTTTATAATTCCTTTATCAATTCCTTCTCTAATTGCAACCGGAATTGATGCGGCAGACATATTGCCGTATTTTTCAATATTTGATATGGTTTTTGATTCGTCTATTGTTAATCTGTGAGCAAGCGCATCAATCATTCTTTGATTTGATTGATGAGGTATAAAATAATCAATATCCTTAACATCCGTATTTGTTTTTTCCAACAATTCTTCAATTTTTGGAGGAATTTCAGTCATGACAAATTTGTAAACGTCTTTTCCTTTCATTTGGATAAACGGTTTTACTTCTTCTTTAATTCCCTCTACCAAAGGACAGTTCTTCCCTTGAACTTTAAGAGTAATATAATCCCCGTGTAATCCATTAGAAATTAAATTAACTCCGACGATATCTTCTCTTTCTCTATCAGCCTCAACGATTGCAGCCCCTGCGCCGTCTCCAAAAAGAACGCAAACCGACCTATCTGACCAATCCGTAAATTTTGTTGTAGCATCAGTTGCAACAATAAGAATACTTTTGTAAGTATTTGATTTAATATATGCTTGAGCTGTGCTAAGCGCAT
>CANAIK010000014.1 GCA_947361225.1 uncultured bacterium | reverse complement strand
CAGTCCTCACACTTGCACCCATTGTACTTTTGATTGCTCCCACACGTACTTTTATCAACACAAGTAGAGTTACACCCCGTATGATTAGCATTGGCTACAGAATTAGTCCCGCAATTAGAACAGCTCGTCCCCGAGTAGTTGTCATTCGGTTGATACGTATCCCCCGTACACGCTACACAAGTGCTCCCGCTCCTTTTGTACCCTTTGGAACACGTCTTTTGCGTACAACCTTTCCTATCGCTATTGGGGAAATACCCATTTGCCGTATCACATTCCTTACACTGTGTCTTTAGGTTCTCATTTTGATACTTATACCCCGTATCACACTTAATACACCCCGAACTCCCTCCGTTCGATACATAGGGAGCATTGCACGCACTGCAAGACCCATTCGATTGTAACCCATACCCATCATTGCACCTATCGCACTTGTTCCTATCCGAATTGCAGTTCCCACAATTGCTTTGCACACAGCTTTCACACTTGCACGTTAAAGTGTTCTTAAATTGGTTCCCGCAGCTTATCGGACAAGCAATACATTGGTTCCCTAAACACAATGTACAATCCGCCCCAACCGTATTGGGACATTTCATACTTAATTTCTTCGTCCCAATCGAAACCCCACCGTGTTTTAGCTTGTGCGTTACCACAGGCGCTAGGGAGGCTAAAATGACAGAGATTGTGATTAAGCTTATCAACAGCTCAATCAAAGAGAAAGCTTTTTTCATACTTTAAATATCCTTTTTAAAATATTACATATCAAACTAAAAGTGTCAGCTATTGCATACACTCAATGCTTTTTGTTATAATTATTTCAAGGCAAAATTAAAATAATTAATTTTGTAATGACAAGTTTATATTTTTGTGTGATATAACAGAAAGTTATAGTTTAATTATATTATACACTAGTAAAGTGGATATGTCAACATAAAGTGTGGATAAGATTCAGGAAACAATGAAATGAATTACTACGATTTAATAAGTAATCTTGAGCAACAAATTGGGACAAAACCAAAGCAAATTGAATTATGCAGAATTCTAAACTTAAAACCAACGGCAATATCGGCTCGAGCTCAAAGAAACAGTTCTTTTTCGAATCACGAAATTGAAAAAATCGAAAAAAATTATTCCATTCGCATTGAACAAAAAGAAAAATTTATTAAAATTAATTATTATAAAAATAATAATTTAATTTTAAATAGAGATGGAAAAGTGGAATTATCTACAAATTTTGTGGAGTATAAAATTCCCTCTAATTTATTTAATGCTGATATTTCCAAAAAAACTTATTCAATGTTTCATATGGACGATAATTCAATGCAACCTTTAATTGATAGCGGGGATTTTGTAATTTTTGAGAATTATCCACACAATGAAATAAAAAATAATAAATTATATGTTTTTTCTTATAATGGCAGGATTTATCTAAAAAGATTAAATGTCAATATTAATGAAATTGTTGTTCAATCGATAAATCCGGATTTCAATGTTCAATATATCGACGAAAATGAATTTGTCAATATTTCAATTTTAGGTGAAGTTGTTTGTCACGGGAAAATTTACAATGGTGAGCTGCTCAAAGGTTGTTGTTAAGTTAAATTTTATTAATATTTTCTAAAAACACTTCACTGTATAGTTTATATTTACCAAATAACTTTAAAAGTTCGTCTTCGGGACAGTTATCCAAGTTTTGATTTGATAATCTTGACAATACATAAGTAAGTTTTTCTTTATTTACTTTGTATGTTTTTCTTCTAAATTTAATATTCATATTTTTAGACTTTTTTATACTATTTCTTAATATAATAATACAAATTATAATTTATAATATTATTATATTAAATATTTATAAAAAGTCTATAGCCAAGCGATTCCGATTGACAACATTGACAATAAAAGTGCCCCTAAAAACGCACTCCAAAAGTTTTCAACTTCAATCCCCGGAGCAAGGTAAGCTGCAAAAGAAAAAAGTATTGCATTAATAAACAAGATTGAAATTCCCAGCGTTAGAATATTAATTGGAAGAGCAAAGAACATTAAAGCGGGTTTTACAAAAGCATTGACTAAAACTATTACAATTGCTGCAATAAATGCACCTAAAAAACTCGAAACTTTTATCCCCGGAACGATAAAACCAATAAATAAAAGTGCAAATGACAAAGCAATTAGTTTATATAAAGCTGACCACATAATTTTTTTCTTTCTGTTATTACTTTTTAATATTAACTCTTTGTAAATAGTTTTTTATTAGCCGTTTAGCTAAATTTTTTTGTGATATTATTTTTTTATGAAAAAAGAATTGTTATTCAAAATTGCTTTTGGAATTATTGCTCTTTTGCTTTTGTGGGGGCTTGTTTGGTCCTGGTTTATTACAAAAACTGTAAGGAAGAATAACAACAATGATAATTTAAAGAATCAGCACGCTATTGTTAAGAATATTGTCGTAACTGAAACGCAGGACGAGAAAAAATATTGGGAGTTCTACGCTAAATCGGGTGAATATAACTCCAGCAACAATAGTATTCAACTTAATGATGTAATTGGTAATTTTTATGACAAAGAAGAAGTTGTTGTGGTTAGTTTTAAGTCTAAAAAAGGGACTTATGACGAAAAAACCAAAAAAGTTATTTTGAATGGCGACAATCTTTTTGTAGGTAAAAACGGATCCCAGCTTTATGCCGACGAACTTATCTGGCAAGGGCATGACCAAGATATCTTAGCGAACGGCAATGTCCAATATATTCAAGACGATAGAATTATAACCAAAGCAAATAAAGCCGTTTTTAATTCAAAACTTACCAATTTTAAAGTAATCGGTAACACTAAAACAAAGCTTTATTCAACTGAGGAAACAAAGAAAAAATATACAGAACTGTGATTTTGTGTTAAATTAAATATTATGAGACAAATAAACTTAAAAATATTAATAATATTATTACTGGTTGTAATTTCAACCAGCGTTGGAGCAATTACCATTGAATCCAAGAAACAAGAGATTCAAATGGATAAAAACAAAGGATATTTTTCAGGCGATGTTAAAGTTCAAGTGGGCGATGTTATTGTAACTTCCCCGAGGGCTGATTTGGATCTTGAGCCTGAAACCAAAAAGCCAAGTTTAGCAACTTTTTTTGATAAACCCTACGCTTATCAAAAAAAAGACAGTAAAAAACACGAAGTTAAAGCGGATATTATTAAAGTTTCTTTAATTAAAAAAGTTATAACCGCTCAAGGCAACACTCAAATGAATGTTATTGAGAATAAAAAGCCAACAATAATAATAACCGCCAATATGCAAGAATATGACACAAATACTTATCTTATGAAGGCAATCGGTTCTGTTGTAATTAATTATGAAGATATGATTGCAACTTGCGACAATGCTTTTGCTCTTATGGATAAAAAAGGCGATGTTCATAATATTAAATTATCCTCAAGGGCTGAAATTAAGCAGGATAAAAGCCTTATAAGAGGCGATAACATTCAATATTCAAAGTTAAGACAAGATATTATTGCAAGCGGAAATACTTTATCGGATGTAACTTTCGATAATGGGGACAGGGTTATAATAAACGCAAATTCTCAACAATATAACAGACTTTCAAATACAATTATGGCGTCCGGTAAAGTTCACGTTAAATACGCTGATTATGTTGCGGACGGACCCAAGGCAATAATGCATATTAACCCTAAAACAAATAAACCTGAAAAAATAATCTTTCTAGGTCGTTCAACAATTGTTGAAAAAGGCGTTAATTCGGTTTCAGCCGATAAAATTACAATGACAATGCAGCCTAAAACCTTCGAAGCGGTTGGTCGGGTAAAGACAAGCATCGAACAGGGCGGGGCTGATAAAGAAGACAATAAAATGGAGTTTAGTTTATAAAATGACAAATTTGGTTCTGGAGCACAAACAATGTTTAATAGCAGGAGACGGCGAACTGCCCGTAATGATGGCAAAAAGCGCTATGCAGAATGGTTTTGAAATTGTTTGTATTTCTTTATCGGGTGATAATTGTAATGAACTTAAAAAATATTGTTCCAAGGTTGTTTCCTATGGACCCGGACAAGTTGATTCAATTAAAAAGTTTTTAGTAGAAGAAAATATTAAACAATTGACTTTTTTGGGGAAAGTTTCTAAAACAATGCTTGTTAAACGCCCACGATTTGAAAAAGGGGCGATTGAGCTGTTAAAACAAATGAAAAAACTTAATGATGACGCTATTATGCTTAAAATTATTGAGCAAATGGAGCAAATTGGAATAACAATTCTTGATCAAACAATTTTTATCAAAAATTTAATGGTTCAAAAAGGAGTTTTGACAAAAACCGCTCCAACAGAGGCTCAGAATCAAGATATTGATTATGGATTTAAAATCGCAAAACAAATGGGCGGATTGGATATCGGTCAATCGGTTGTAATGAAAGATAGAATGATTATGGCAATTGAGGCAATCGAAGGAACCGATAAATGCATTAAAAGGGGTTGTAAACTTGCAAGAAAGAAAAGCGCAATTGTGGTTAAGGTTTCAAAACCGGCTCAAGACAAGCGTTTTGATATTCCTGCGGTGGGACTTAGAACTGTTAAAACAATGAAAAAATACGGGGCTAATGTTTTGGCGCTTGAAAGCAATGAGACAATTATTGTAAATCAAGATAAAATGGTGGATTTTGCAAACAAACATAACATTGTAATAGTGGCACTTTAAATTTATGGCAAAAAAAGTTTTTATAATTACAGGTGAATATTCAGGAGATATGCACGCAGCTCTTGTGGTTCGTGAGCTAAAAAAACTTATGGCTGATGTAATTATTGAGGCGGTTGGAGAATCCAATCTTGAAAAAGAAGGGGTTAAATTGTTTTTAGACCACTCCAGAATGGGAAAGGTGGGTTTGAATTTTGAAACAATTTTCCAACATTATATTATGGGTTCTAAAATAATTAATTATTTAAAGAATGACTACAAGCCTGATTTGGTTTTACTTGTTGATTACGGGGCTTTTAATCTTCAAATTTCAAAGGAGCTTAAAAAGCTAAAAATTAAAACCTTTTATTTTATCCCCCCTCAAATTTGGGCGTCAAGAAAACACAGATTAAAAACTATTAAAAAAAATATTGATAAAGTTTTTACAATTTTCCCTTTTGAAAAAGATTTTTACGATAAATATGGAATTAACGCTCAATTTGTGGGTCATCCTATTGTGGATGAATTGCCTCAATGTAACAAAAAAGAAGAATTTTTTAGGAAGAATAATCTTGATATAAATAAAAAATTGGTTGGAGTTTTCCCGGGTTCTCGGGTTTTTGAAATTCATTTCTTGCTAAAAATTTTCCTTGGGGCAATAAAACTTATTGAAGATAGAAGACAGGATATTCAATTTGTTTTTTCTCACGCAAACAGCTTAAAAGACGACGCTTTTAAGGTTAACTACAAAACTTTAAAGAACGAGAATCGAGAATTATTGGCTTATAGTGATGCGCTAATCCTTGCGTCCGGAACAGTGGCTCTTGAGGCTGCGCTGTATGAAACACCGATGCTTATTGCTTATCGAGGACCAATATTTTTCTATTTAGTTTATTTGTTGTTAAGAAATATTAAAAAAGCTTGTTTAGTGAATATTATAACAAATAAAGACTATATCGATGAACTTTTAATGTTTAAGGCAAACAAAAAAAATGTTGCAAATACGTTGTTGGAAATTTTGGATAACAAAGAAAAAAGAGAATTTATAGTTGAGGGTTGCAAAAAAACTAAAGAATTATTAGGTAATTATAATTGCGGAAAAAATGTGGCAAATGCAATCAAAGAGGAACTATTAGGGGGTTAATGTGAAAAAAAATTTAGCAAATATTGTAACTTTATCAAGAATATTTTTAGTTTTTATTGTAATCGGACTTTTATTCTGTAGGGAATGTCAATATTCATATATAATCGCTCTGGTTTTAACTGCAATTCTTATGTGGTTCGATGGATTAGACGGGTTTATTGCAAGAAAATTCAATATTTCATCAAAACTCGGAGCACTTTTAGATATTGTCGGGGATAGAATTGTCGAGAATGTTTTCTGGATTAGTTTTTGCGCTCTTGGCTGGATTAATGTTTCAATTCCGATTATCGTCCTAACAAGGGGTTTAATAACAGATTCAATTAGAACCCTGGCATTTGAAAAAGGATATACCGCTTTTGGTACAACCACTATGATGCAGGGAAAAATTGCAAAATTTATTGTTGCGTCTAATTTTTCAAGATTTACATATGCAGTTTGTAAGGCTGTTGCGTTTTTCTTTTTAATTGCAGGAAACTTCCCTCAAAACTATCCAAATAAAGAAATTATCTTACAAATCGGCGTAGTTTGTGCAATAATTTCAACTGTTTTTTGTGTTGTTAGGGGATTACCTGTTGTAGTTGAATCTAAGAGATTTTTTGAGTAAATGAAATCAGATTTTTTAAATATTGTTTTATATGAACCCGAAATTCCCCAAAACACAGGGAATATTGCAAGACTTTGCGCTTGTTTGGGGGCGAAGTTGTATTTGGTTGGAAGATTGGGATTTAACTTATCGGATAAATATTTAAAAAGAGCGGGGCTTGATTATTGGGACAAACTGCAAATTGAACAAGTTGAGTCGTTATCTAAACTTATAAGTGAGAATAAAAATTCAAGGTTCTTTTATTTTACGACAAAAACTGATAGAATTTATACAGATAATAAATTCGAAAAAGGAGATTTTTTGGTTTTCGGACCCGAATCAAGAGGAATTCCCGAGGAAATTTTGAATCAAAATAAAGAAACTTGCTTAACTATTCCAATGAGAAAGGAAACCAGAAGTTTAAATTTATCAAATTCTGTTGCAATTGCAGCATATGAGGCTTTACGGCAATTTAATGTGAGGTTACAATGACACAACAAACTGACATTCAGGTATTAAACAAAGAATTAATTCTAAATTTACTTCCAAAAAGAGCACAGAATTCCCACAAAGGAACTTTTGGACACGTTCTTAATATTGCAGGTTCGACCCATTATCCGGGCGCCGCTTATTTAAGCTCCCTTGGCTCACTTAGAGTTGGAGCGGGTCATTGTATGCTGGCAAGTTGCACTGACGTTATTTATAACGTTGCTTCTAATGCTCCTGATATAACTTTTTTGGATTTAGGTCAATCCGATTATGGCACAATTCCTAAAGATGCCATTAAATTCGTAAGCGGAGCTGCTAATTACAATGTTATTTCAATAGGACCCGGACTTGGTTTAACAGGCGGGGTTGTGGAGTTTGTTTATAACTTTATTAAGAAAAATAAAGAATCTTATACTCCAATTGTGGTGGATGCTGATGCTATTAATATTTTGGCTCAAAAATCAGTGTTTAATCTTCCGATGAATTCAATAATTA
Organism: uncultured bacterium; assembly: GCA_947361225.1. Taxonomy (GTDB): domain Bacteria; phylum Cyanobacteriota; class Vampirovibrionia; order Gastranaerophilales; family Gastranaerophilaceae; genus RUG14156. The sequence continues at coordinate 28,275 of CANAIK010000014.1, read as the reverse complement.
CACCCCATCCTATGGAATTATCAAGACTTTTAGGGGTTGATGTTAAAGAATTGCAAAAAAATCGAGCAAGATACGCTTGGCAAGCAAGCAAAGAACTTGATTGCATTGTTCTTTTAAAAGGTTATCAATCGGTAATTGCCGTTCCAAGCGGGAAAATTTTTGTTAATCAAACAGGAAATTCGGCTTTAGCAAAAGCAGGTTCCGGAGATGTCCTAACGGGAATGATAGCGGGTTTTGCAGCCCAAGGAGTATCTTTAGAGGCTGCCGCTTGTTTAGGAGCTTATTTACACGGTTTAGCGGGTGAATTAGCGTCTAAAAATTTAAGTGAATACGGGGTTTTAGCGTCAGATTTATTAAGATTTATTCCAATGGCTATAAAAAATCTATTGAGCACTTGATATTACAAGTTCGCTATCATTATAAAGTTCGTTTACAACTAATGCGTTAGAAACTGCGATTCCTTCTTTGTTAACCGCACTGTTGACGATTTTTCCCTTAACATATAGAGCGCTTGAGGATCCTCCGTCGAAATTCATTGCATATTCGCAACCGATTTTTTTCATAAAATTAGCAAGTTCTCTTAAAGTCATTCCCACCGACGCTTTTTCTCTTCCGTCTATTGTTACAATTATAAAAGTTCCGTCTTTTTTGTATCCGATTGCACTTCTTGGGTTTTTTCCGTTAATTGCCTCTAATTTTTGAGCTTTTACATCGACAAAAACCTCGGAATCCTTAACCAGATACGGTCCTGCTCCTATTATGTGTTTTGCTCCTTTTAAATTCTCGCTTAACTTTAAATCAATATATATTTCTTTGTCTTTCGCCAAACTAATTATTGTTTGTTTATTAGCCGATATTACAAAATCGTTTTTTTCAAGCGGGATAGGGTTTGCGCTCATTTTTATTGCTTTATTACCCCGAATTAAAAGATTGTATCCTGTTTTTGGCGCTATTGGTGAAATTGAGCCCCAATCGCTTGTGTATAAAAGCGTGTGGGTTGATAACATTCTTGGTTGATTTATATTATCAATTTTTACTTTTTGATTTTTTGTGTAAGCATTAATAATAAAATCTATATTATCCATTCTAAAGGTAGTTTTGTTTCCTTGTTCAAAAATTGCAATTCCCACTCTATTATAAATTGGACCGGTTAATACTTTCCTATCTATCATTAAAGCCCCTAGGGGTACTCCTGTTTGCGGTTTAAAAAATCCTCCGTTAATAGCAATTGTTGCGTTTTGTTTTTGTGCGATTTTTCTTATTGTTGATTTTGAATTTAGTTTTGTACTTGCGGTTTGTGGTTGAATTCTAAGATATGGATTTACCTTTGTGTTTAGTTCTACAATGTTTATTTTAATGGGTTTTGAGTTAATATATTCTACTTTTTTTATATGCGCCACCCCTTTGGTGGGAAAAGTTACGGTTGTATTTTTGTATTTATTTATAATATCGTTTCTAAACTGTTCGTTTGTGTAAATTGTTTCAATATTAACTTTAGCGACGGTATCCGGGGTGTCTGTTTTAGCAAATATTGGTTTTGATAGAGAGAATGCTCCCAGTAATATACAAATTACAATAAAAGCCAGAATATAGTTTATTCTTGTGTCCTGGGCTTTTGAGTTTCCAACATAATCGCTCAAATAGACACCATAATAATTCTGATAATATTCAATTGTTTTTGAATTTATCATAAACCGTAATGCCTGTATCTAGTATGTCCTACTTATAGTATATCACAAATGAAAAAACCCCGCAATCCCTTTTGGGACAAGAATTTTGCGGGTATTTTTTAGTGTATTTTTTACGATTTTTTCTTTTTTAATAATTATCTGACTTTTAACCTTTAATTCAATAATAAGTGTATTTTTGATTATTAAGCAATGTAAATTTGGATTTTTTTATGAATTGATTTGTTATTATTTATAATTAAATTGGTATATATAATATATAAGAAGTATATATTAAAAAGGAAACGAAAGAAAAAAAATCTTACACACACCTACATTTTTCCTAACCTTTCCTTCCTTTCTATGTACCAAGTAGAACCCCCACGCAATTTATACGTGGGGATTTTTTTATTGAAACATTGGACTTGATAGATATCTTGCGCCTAAATCAGGCAGGATTGTAACAATCATTTTTCCTTTATTCTCCTCTTTTTTTGCCGTTTCAATTGCAGCGTGCATTGAGGCGCCTGAGGAAATTCCGCAAAAAATTCCTTCTTTTAAGGCTAAATCCCTTGCTGTTGTAATTGCGTTAGTGTCACTAACAAGGAAAATTTCGTCAATTAGTTTGTTGTCATAGTTTTTTGGGATAAAATTTGCTCCAATTCCTTGGATTTTGTGCGGGCCAAAAACCCCTTTTGAAATTAAAGGCGAAGATTCAGGTTCAACCGCAATTGCTTTAATTGAGGGTTTTATTACTTTTAGTTTTTTTGCAATTCCCGATATTGTTCCCCCTGTTCCAACGCCCGCTATAATAATATCAACTAAACCTTCCGTGTCGTTGTAAATTTCCTGCGCTGTAGTTTCATAATGAGTTTTTGGGTTTATCGGGTTGTCAAATTGAGAAGGGATAAAGGAGTTGTCAATTTGTTTTCGCAACTCAAGCGCTTTATCGACCGATCCTTGCATTCCTTTGTCCCCCGGGGTTAGAACAAGTTTTGCTCCATAAGCTTTTAAGGTATCTCTTCTTTCTTTGGACATTGTTTCAGGCATTGTTAGGATTAATTCTAAATCCAGAACCGAACAAACTAAAGCAAGTCCAATCCCTGTGTTTCCGCTCGTTGGTTCAATTATTGTTGTGTTTTTATCTATTAATCCTTGTTTTTTTGCCTCCTCAATCATTAACAAAGCAACCCTGTCTTTAATTGAACCTCCGGGGTTAAAATATTCGACTTTTGCCAGAATATTACTATCATAAGGCGCTAATTTGTTAATTTTTACCAAAGGAGTATTTCCAATTAACTCTAGAATATTGTTATAAATTTTCATAAAAAACTCTTTTCTTTTTAAATTATATAAAAAAATCCAAAAAATAAGGCCCTATATAAAATAGGGCTTGTCAATATGATCTGTTGTTTTAAATCTATTATTTAATATCGTCTGTGATATGACCTTCAAGAGTAAGTGTTTTAGGTCCGGAAGTAGCTCCGTCAGTACCTACGTAGATATAATATCTGTCACCGCTAAGTGGTTTAACAGCACCGCTTACGCCGCTCATAGATTGTGGTTCGTAAATATTAGGTCCGTTTGTCAAACCGTTAACGTCAACTGTGATAATAGTACAAGATTTTGATTGTACATTAGTCATAACTGTTTGGCTGTTGATTTCTAATTTGCTATCGCAAGAAGTTCCTGTACCTTTTTGAACGTTATAAGCCATATTATCTTCTGTGATAATCCAAGGTGATAAACCGGTTGTGCTGTTATCTACTGCAGGTGGAGTTCCTGTACAAGTTGTTGCACCTTGAGTTACTCCAAGAAGTTTAACGCAATTAAAATATTCGCTAGCAGTTAGAATTGTACCGTTTTGTGCTGCAGTTGATGCTGCATAAGCTTTAACCGCTAAACTTGAGTTCATTGTTTTAAACATAGTAACCATTGCACCGTCTGATGAAGTTGCAGGTAAGTTTCCTGCTACTCTTTCCATAGATGACATATTTACTATTGTGTTGTAAGCTTTTTTGTAAGCTGTTTTCCACTGTGACTCAGTTACACCTTTCATTAAAGATGGAATAGTCATTGTGGCAATTGCACCGATAACCATTAATACGATAAGGATTTCGGCTAGTGTAAAACCTTTTTTAAGTCTCATAGAATACTTCCTTTATAAAACTACTTACTTTTCTATATGTCCTAAATTATACGAGTTGTTTTTTGGAATGTCAAATAAAAAATATTAATTCATATTTAAACATTAATTATTTACAACCACTTTAAAATTTGTTTGTTTTGTTTTGGTATTATTATTTTTATGCAATTCATAAATCCTTCCTATTAAAGATTTTGCCGTTTGTGAATCCGGTTTTTTTGAAATATATTTTTTGTAATATCTTGTTGCATATGATATTTTTCCTAATTTATCGAAACAAAGTCCCAAACCAAGATATGCTCTATAATAATCTTCGTTTATTGTGAGCATTTTTTTAAACAAAACTATTGCTTGATTGAATTCTTCTTGTTCAATATATAATGCTGCAAGATTGGATAGTGCCGGAATATAAGACGGATTTTTTTCAATAATCGTTTTATATACCATTATCGCCATTTCTTCTTCCCCTGATAATTCGTGGGTTAAGGCAAGTTTAATTTGTGCGTTTTTGTTATTAGGTTCCAGTTTTATTGTTCTTATAAAGTTTTTTTGCGCATTAATATTATCTGCGCTCAAAAGGTAGTTGAGTCCTAGTTCGTAATAAATTTCAGAATCAAAACTAAATAAATCCCTTGCGTCTTTTAAGTGTTTAATTGCTTTATCATATTCTTTTAAGTTTTTATAAGCCTTGGAGGCTCCTTTTCTTGCATAAATATCTTTTTTATCAAGCATTAAAGAAAGTAAATATTCCTTAATTGCCTTTCGATATTCATTTTTAAGCATAAAAGAATCACCTTTGGAGCAAAAAAATTTTTTATCTTTTTTTATGGGATTATCAATATTTAAATTATTAAAACTCAATTTTCCTCCTGATTAATTTAAGTTTATTAAAATTCTTTAAAAAACCAATTAATCAAAAGATGAGTTTTTGCTTTGACCTTTGGATTTATTTTTTTTATAATAAAAATATATGAAAAATAATTTAATAAGATTTATTTTTTTATTTATTTGTGTTTTAATTGCTTGTGGCTTATCTGCTTGTCAAGATAAAACGGTTCAATCGATTAAATTCTACAGAGAAAGCAAAGCTAGCTCGCTTAATAACAACACCCGGGATCAAAAAGATGTTCTAAAAAAATCTTCCGGTGTTATAATATATAAAGACAATTCACAAAAAAAAGGTCCGAGTTTAAAAACAATTGACTTTGGACCTAAAGACATTGATTTTGACTTGCCGATAAAATTTAAATAAAAACGACAGAAAGGATCATAATGCCAGCCAATTTTAAACACGGTAGCTTGGAAAGCACAATTTTGACTGCTCTTTGGGCGATGGAAGAACGAGGGGAATACAAAAACTCCGTTAAGGATGTTTTTCTATCTTTATCTCAAAACGAAACACAAACAAGAGCTTATACAACAATAAAAACCGTCATGGACAGATTATATGAAAAAAAGATTTTATTAAGATTTAAACAAGGCAAAAAATTTTACTACAGAACCGCTTATTCCAACAATGAAATTGTGATAAAATCTTTAAATGAATTGGCAAATCGATACTGCAACGGATCATTAGTGCATTTAGCTAAAATTCTTGATTCAGCTATGCAGGAAACCGCTTTAATTAACGCTTAAATGAACGAACAGGAACTTAAAAAATATAGAAATAAACTTTTAGTGTCCGATTTAATTCTTGAAGTTTTATTGGGTAAAAAACCTGTATCCAATGCACTTTTAGAGTTCCCTAAAGATAGTGAGGATTTAAATATTAAATGTGCTTTCGATGCTCTTATGTATCGAGAGGCGGACGAGGACTTAAGAGCTAAAGAATCCGATTATGCTCAAGTGCAGGACGATTTTTTAATGGAAATTGCAATGATATTAAAGAAAAACGAGGATTTACCAAGCAATATTATATCGAATTATCTAAATTTGAATAAAGAAAGCTTAATATCCAATGATGAGCTTACTTTGAAAAATATTTTAAAAAAAATGAAAAGAATGATAAACTTATAACTATGGAAAAATTTATTCACTATACTGTTATGAAAAAAGAGGTTGTCGATAGTCTTAATTGTTACAACTCGGATAAAATTTTTGTAGATTGCACCCTTGGTGGCGGGGGACATAGTGAAGAAATCTTAAAAAGAATTTCAAAAAAGGGTTTGTTAGTTGCTTTTGATGTCGACGACGACGCACTTAACTATGCGTCTATGCGATTAAAAAATTATGATAATATAAAAATAATTAAGGGTAGTTATGTCGATATTGATAAGCATTTAGCGGATTTAGGAATCGAAAAAATCACAGGAGGGGTAATTTTTGACCTCGGAGCGTCTTATCATCAACTTACAAGTAAAGACAGGGGTTTTAGTTTTTCTAAAGACGCCCCTTTGGATATGCGTTTTAATCAAGATCAAAAACTAAAAGCATGGGATATTGTAAACAAATACAACGAACAGCAATTGGTTGAAATTTTCTCGAAATACGGAGAAGAAAGATTCTCTAAAAGAATTGCAAGAGCAATTGTTCAAAAACGTCCTATTAACACAACTTTACAACTAAGTGAATTAATTAAGAATTCAACTCCTAATGTTAAATCGAAAATTCATCCTGCAACCCGTGTGTTTCAAGCATTAAGAATTGAAGTTAATCAAGAATTGTTAAATTTTGAAAATACATTATTAAAAGTAATAAATTTATGTGATGTTAATGCTATAATAAGTTTGTTATCGTTTCATTCTTTAGAAGATCGATTAGCAAAGCATATATTAAAACAATATTCTAATCCGAAATCCGACAGCAGGATTCCTTTTATTGAACAAAACGAGAAAAAACTGGAGCTTATTAACAAAAAACCAATCCTGGCTTCAAAAGAAGAACTGGAGATTAACCCTCCGTCAAGAAGTGCAAAACTTCGAATAGCAAAAAGAATATAAATGAGGTAATTTTGAAACCATCTTTCAATAAATTTAATAAAAACTACAATAAAAATACTAATAATAAAAAATACAAACCAACTGAAACGCTCAATAAATACAAACCCTCAACCTATGGTTCGTCCGATCCTATTAACGGTTCAAGTCAAATTATAAGCGGATATTTTCTTAATGAAAAACCCTATAAGGAAATGATTATACAAAGAGTTAACAACTTTTTGTACGGGGTTTTGGCTTTTTTAGTGTTATTTTGTCTGGTTTCTTATTATTTTGTTTCCTGCAAAGAAGTGCAGCTCAATAAAATTTCAAGAGAAACTTTGGAACTTAATTATGAAAACGAGGAGCTGCAGAATAAAGTAGATAGTTTACAATCATATTATAATATCGACAAAGCTGTTTCTAAAACCAATATTCTGGAAAGAGCTAAACAAGTTGTTGAAGTTGATGCTATTGATTTACCAAATGTTAATTTCAAAAAACAAAACAAAGACAACCGACCAATGGTTGTAAACTACTAAGGGGGATTGTTTCCTTGAAAGACAAAATTCACAATAAATTCGACAGACGAATCGGTTGTTTGCAGTCTGTTTTTTATATTACGTGTCTGGCTTTGGCGGTTTATTTGTTTCTGCTGCAAGTTTGCGATATTAGAAACTGCAAGAAAAAAGCAAAATCTCAAAGAACTTCGAAAATGTATGTTTTAAGGGGGGAAATTGTTGATAGGAACGGTTTTAAACTTGCCTCCGATAAAACAACTTTTATTCTGTACGCTCATCCTGCTTATTATGACCATTCTCCTGAGGATTTAGCGCAAATTCTTGCTCCTTATGTAAAAATTCCTATGAGTGAATTGGCTAAAAAATTAGGACAAACCGATAAGAAAATTATTACAATTAAAAAAGATTTAGATAGAAGAACAATAAGAGAAATTAAGAAAAAAGGCTTAAGGGAGCTTTCTTTCGAGGTTAAAAACACCCGTGTTTATCCTCAAGGGACATTAGCTAGTCACGTTCTCGGGTTTTATAATCCAAACGCTGATACGGCGGGCGGGGTTGAATATAAGGCTAAAGAATACTTAGAATATGTCGATAAAACAATAACTTATGAAAAAGCTCCAAACGGGGATATTATTTACAATATCGGAGTAAATCCTGAGGATGTTTCTGCCCCTGCCAAGGGAAAAACACTAACTTTAACCATTGACAGTGCTGTTCAACACGTATGTGAAAAGTATTTAATTAAAGCGATTCAAAAATATAATGCTCCAAGAGCTGCTGCTATTGTACTTGATCCTAGAACGGGTGAAATTTTAGCACTCGCTGTAGCTCCCAATTATAATCCCAATGAATTTGGAAAATACACTATGCAAAAGCTCAAAAACTGGGCAATCACCGACGTTTATCCTCCGGGGTCAACTTTTAAAATTATCACAATTGCTTGTGGTTTAATGAATAAAAAAATCAATAAAAATTCTAAAATTAATGACACCGGAAAAATGAAAATCGGCTGGTGGGATGTTGCTAACTCTGATTTTAAATCAAAAGGCGCCCCCGGAATGATTGATTTAATCTATCTTTTCGAACATTCCTCCAATATCGGGTCAATTAAGGTTGCTCAAATGATGAGCGATAAAGAATTCTACGATAGTTTAAAAATGTTCAATTTTGGTGAAAAAACAGGTATTGATTTACCCGGGGAATCTGTAGGGTTATTGCCTTCTATTAAAAATTGGGACGTTGCAACCCACGCTGCTATGGGTTACGGATACGGCGCTTCAACTACTGCAATTCAAATGGCCTCTGCTGTTGGGGCGGTTGCTAATAACGGAGTTTGGGTAACGCCTCACGTTATTAAATACCCTAAAGCAGAAGAAGAGAAAAAAATTATTAGAAGAAGAGTAATGGAAGAACAAGACGCCAAGGATTTAACGCATTTGCTCGTAAAATCAATGGAGAACGGTAAAAATCCCGCTAAAATGAATGATTTTTACATTGCAGCCAAAACCGGAACTTCAAGAAAACCAAATGCAAACGGAACGGGATATTCCAACAAACTCTACACTTCTATGGTTGGATATTTCCCTGCAACGGATCCTAGGGTTGTGCTTTATGTTATCGTGGATTCACCCAACGGGGAAAGCGTTTGGGGTTCAACAGTTGCGGCTCCTATATTTAAAGAAATTTCAACCGAAATTGTAAGACTTCTAAATTTAACGCCCGACAAAAAACAGCCTTTCTAGTGTAGAATATAATTAAGAATTGAGGATGCTATGGATTTAAGTAATATTATAAAAAACATTAAAATAAAAGAAGTATTGAACTTTAAAGATGTTGATATTAAAGGAATTTCCTATAATTCCAACACGATTAACTCACACGAGATTTTTGTTTGTCTCAAAGGTGAACACGTTGACGGACACGAGTTTGCGCAGGCGGCTTTTGAAAAGGGCGCAACTGCGCTAATGTGTGAAAAGCCTTTAAATATTGAAATCCCGCAACTGATTGTGGAGTCAACCCAGGAATCGATCGCTGATTTGGCTGCGGTTTTCTATCATAATCCTTCTTATGAACTTAATTTAATGGGAGTTACAGGAACAAACGGAAAAACAACTATTGCCCATTTGGTTCAAAAAATATTTGAACAAGACAGGAAAAAATGCGCTCTAATTGGGACTTTGGGATACAAATTGTCATCTAAAGACGATTATTTAGAGGCAAAACACACAACCCCTCAGGCTCCTCAAATGCAGGAAACTTTGCAAAAAATATTAAAAGCAGATGTATTAAACGTTATAACTGAAGTTTCAAGCCATGCGCTTGAGCAATCAAGGGTTAAGAATTGCAATTTTTCAACCGCAATTTTTACCAATCTAACCCAGGATCATCTTGATTACCATATTACAATGGATAATTATTTTAATGCTAAAGCTAAACTTTTTAAAGGGCTTAAAAAAGGCAATTCTGCGATAATTAACAACGACGATAAATACGCACAACGTTTTATTGGTGTTATTGATAAAGAAGTTAACACAATTACTTACGGAGTCAAAAACGAATCCGATTTAATGGCGAAAAATATCGAATTTATGCCTGACGGGGTTAATTTTGATTGTTGTTATAAAGATTGCGTTGTTAATTTTAAACTCCACTTAAACGGAATGTTTAGTGTTTACAATTGTCTTGCTGCGATTGCCGTTGGGATAGTTAATAATGTGGATTTAAATGTAATTAAATCGGCATTGGAGGACACAAGAAGTGTTGCAGGGCGTTTTGAAATTGTTCAAACGAATCCTATGGTAATAGTTGATTATGCACACACTCCGGATGGTTTAGAGAATATTTTAAGAGCAGCTCGAGAACTTACCCCTAAAGAAGGCAATTTAATTTGTCTTTTTGGTTGCGGCGGTAACAGAGATTGCACAAAAAGACCGAAAATGGGAAAAATTGCCCAGCAGTTGTGTGATAAAATAATTGTAACTTCGGATAACCCACGACAAGAGGACCCGCAACAAATAATAACAGATATTCTATCCGGATTAACTTTAATTAATCCTAAAACTGTTTTTATTGAACCTGACAGACATCTTGCAATTAAGCTTTTAAAGGATATTTCAACTAAAAACGACGTTTTAATTCTGGCGGGGAAAGGTCACGAAAACTATCAAATCCTGGCGGATAAAACAATTCATTTCGACGATAGAGAAGAAGTTAATAAGATTTTTTGCGATTAAAATTATTCACCAAGAACATAAATTGTTTGATTGTATTCTTGCGCATAATCAAGCAATTCTTGAGGAATTTCCTCTATTGAATTTACCTTTGCAACAAGAGCGTTTGTTTTAGGTGTATAAAGATTGGTTTCATTGTGCAAATCGCCAATTATTGAATCATCGGCGTTAATTATTGCGTCTTTAATTTCTCTATAAGACAAAGTTTTATCACCGATTGATATTGTATTGTCATTATCCAATTGAGATATGAATTTGTAGTTTTGAATTTGTTCGTACAAAGAACAATACTCATCGTCTGATAAATTGAGTGAATTCTTTATTGAATTAGGAATTGTTGATCTATAAATTTCTTTTCTTTCCTCATTGGTTATAAAATTAATAAAATCATCAAGCTTTTTCTTACCATTGGAATGTTGATTTGTTTTTGTTGCATTGGCAATATTTGCGTTATGAGTTTCTAAACTTACACCATAGTTGTAATTATAATAAGTCGGGTGTTTGTCTATTGAAACATAAGACGCACAAAGGAATCCTTCGTTGCTTGCATCTTTTAAGTAATATACATTTCTTAAGTTATTATCATTATTTACCATATGAATCAATAATCTTAAGTTCTTTTTAGTTGAATTGGGTTCAAAACCAAATTTAGATAAATCCTCGTTATCTTGAAGTTTGGTAAAATCAATGATTTGATAAATTTTTCCCTTGTATTCTACTTTGGGGACTTTTTCGGGGTTTATAATTTTATTGGGCAAAAACAGTTGTCCTGTTGTATTAATTTTATTTATCTCGTCTTCAATTAAAGCTTGCTTATCCTTATTTAGCGCACTTTTATAACTTTCAAAATAACTTCCGTTTTCTTTAACTGCCTTTAGGTCTGCTGCAGCTAAAATTTGGGCAATTTTTAAATCGCCTTTTTTTCTAAATAACGCAGCTACTTGTTTAGGGGTGTATATATTTTTATTGTAATTCTCAAGCCAGTGGTGATTTTTTATAAGTTCAAATATTCTGTTTTTGGTATAATTATCAATTGTTAAGCCATTTTTACTTAGAATATTTTTTGCATACATTGCAGATAAATAAGGATGTTCTTTATCAACAATATTCTCCTCTTTTGCAATATCGTGCAATGTGGCAGCTATTTTTAAACAAAATTTTTCTTCGTTTGTAAGATTTTTATAACAAGGGTGATTCATTGATTCCTTAAGAGTTGTTAGAATGTGGATATCAAGAGTGTAATCGTGGGTTTTATGTTGTTTTTTTCCTATAATATTAATAAATTCAGGTATTCCTTCAATTAAAGAATTAAGCGCTTTATCCAGTTCAACATCCCCTGTTTTAATTGAGTTTTCTTTAATAAATTTATTTGCTATTAAAAGAACTTGCCCTTCAATCCCTTCGTTTTGCAGTTGTTGTAAATTGATTATTCCATTATATCCTATTATTTTGCCACAATCTTCAATCGTTGATATATTTAGTTTTTGTAGAATAATTTCACGTTTATATTGACTAATATTACCTAGAATAGAATTTAAGTCCTCTAAAAAGGATTCCCTTGAATATGCTAAAGGTAAGCCCGTTTTTGCAAATTGAGCGTAATCTGCTGTTTTTAATAAATTATCCAAACAAGGATTGTTGTTAGCAAAAAATCCTTTAAACATTTGAATAATTTTTTCCTTGGGAACATCAACAGGACACATTGTAGCATATATGGATTTATTTAATTTGACAATTTCATTATCAATATTTAAATTCATTTGTTCATATCTGGTGAGACGACTTTTTAATGTTTTTAGTGCTTCCAGTTCTTCAAGTTTATCTTCAAGACTTATTTTATTATAATAATCCAAATTCGACATTACTGTTTTTCTTGTAAGTATATCAATGGTTTTATAAGGCAATGAGGAATCATTAATTTTATCAATAAATTCCTTTTCTTTTTTTGTTAAATTATCTTTGAATTGAATATTTGTTCTTAAGTGAAATTTAAGGTAATCTTCAATTTGTGATATTTTTAAATAATCGCTTAATCCTGCAACTGCATTGAAGTTCTTAGAATCTAAATTCATTAATTCAAGCAAGCTTTCTTTTTTGAAGTGAATTTTTTTTCTATGGTTCGGGTCGAATAAAATATTTTTTAAATAATTGATTTTTTTGGGTTTTAGCTTAATTATTTTTTTAATTTCGTTATAACTAAACTGATTTTGCTTTAAATATTCAACATTGATAAACTCAATAGCCTTTTTGTAGCTTTCTTCATCCAATAAAGCAAATTTGTAACATTCAAAGTTATTATCGTTAATATTATAAATTTTTTTGTATTCTAATTCGAAATTCTCGTTATAAAAACTATTTGATTTGTCAAAGGTATAATCATTATTTAATTCTGCGTTTTTATAAACACGAGGAAGAATATCTTCCTTAATTCTTCTAAATTGCTCTTGAGTCATATCTAATAATTCTTTTTTAGTTTGAGACGACAAATTGCCAATGCTGTTTATTTGTCTATCTTGGCATAATAAATATTCTTCATTGTTTAATTTTGCCAAAAATTCATCGTTTTCACTAAATATATAATTATGTCTCCAAGTTTTAATCAAACCTCTTTCTTTTACGTTTGTAAATTCATCATCGTTAAGTTTTGCCAGTCTTATTTGCGCATCAAGCTCATAAATCGGCTCATTGTCTTTATTAAGTGCGTTTAATCCTCGTTTTATAAAATTATCTCATTGTTCGTTACTTAATTCTAAAAGCCTTCTTGTTTCTTGTTCGCTATAAGAAACTTTGTCTATGGGTATTTTTCTATCGTTCGATGGATTTGATAAATATGCAATTTTGTTACTATCAAAATGACGATTCTGCACCAAAAGATATTTATTCTCATTTGCTTTTGTTTCAAGTCCTTTTAATTCGTTGTTTTCTATTTCTAAAGAAAAATTATCATCTTTAGTATCGGTTGTTTTTATCGAACCTTTATAATTAATTGTTCTATGTATCGAATTATTTATTTGCATAATAGAAAACTTCCTTGTTCTTATTAAAACAAAAACATTAAAAAAATTTACTTTAAATAATAGATTCAAGTGGAAAAATATTAATCTAACGCTTATTCTGCTTTTGTTGATATTATTCATATTAAAAAACGGCTCTCACTTAAACAAGTAAAAGCCGTTAATGTCTCTTTAAGGGCATCTTGGCAGTCTAGGAAACTGCCACCCTTTTTATTATTATTTACTATATTCCCCTTTTATCAAGATATAACATTAGAGGGGTTGTATTGTGCAAAAAGTGAGTAGATGAATTTTTATAAAAAAAATGTTTGGATTGCATTTCAAGCCAAACATTTATAAACACGAGGATATCAAGAGAGAGTAAAAATATCTTTTTTATTATCCTCTATTTTATTATTATAATTCCGTTACAAAACTGTCCTTTATTGTTTCCCCTTACATATTAATAAAGGATAATTTTGGATAAAAATTGCTATTATTTAAAAATTTAGCTTAACAAAACTTAATCATTCAATTCACTGTAGTATTTTTTCGTAAAACAGGATTTATCCATAATAATTGCGGTTTTTGTTTTTGCCAACCCTGCTTTTGAGTTCTCTTTTAAATCGGCTGACATTAAAGCTCCTGTTTGCTCCATTGCATCAATAACTTCGTCTGCAGGAATTACGGATTCGATTTTTGCACTTGCAAGTTCAAGCGCAACCGCTGCGTGAATAGCTAAAAAAGGATTTCTTTTAATACAGGGAACCTCAACAAAACCCCTAACAGGATCACAGGTTAAACCAAGAATATTCTTTATTGCAAGAGCGGCTGCATTAATAATTATATCAATATCATAATCAAATAAATAAGCCATTGCTCCTGCTGCCATAGCGCTTGCTGTCCCGCATTCAGCTTGACAACCTGCGGTAGCGCCTGCAGGTTTTACTTTATAGGCAATTATTTTTCCGATTAAACCCGCTACCAATAAGGAATTTATCTGTTTTTCTTTATCGATATCAAATTCTTCAAAACAAGAAATTAGAATAGAAGGAACTATCCCGCAAGCCCCTGCTGTTGGACAAGCAACAATTCTTCCCATTCTTGCGTTCTCCTCGGACGTTGCAAGGGCATAGCAAATAATTTTTTCGAATAATCGTCCAAAAACAGAAGGGTGATTTTTGTAGAATTCAACTTGTTTATTGCAATCAAATCCACCCATTTTGCCGTTTGTTTCACTTTTTGCGCTAAGTCCTGTGTAAATTGCCTCTTTCATAGCCTTAAGTGTTTTTTTCGCAATTTTTTTAAGCTCATTTTTATTCAAATTCGAGGAATTTTCTTCTAATTCAAAAGCAATTTGCACGATTGATTTATTGGTTTGTTTTATTGTTTGTTTTAATTCTTGAAATGTTTTTATATCCATTATTGACCTAATTTATTTATGTATCTAATTAAACAAGGGTTAATTTCTTTTTTTATTTCCTCAATTGCGCTATTTTTAATATCCCCGTCAAGAGCTATGCAACAACTTGTGTTTTTTCCTCTTGCGTATCTGTCACAGTTGATTGAAGCGATATTAATATCGTTTTTTTGAATAATATCAGCTATACGTGCTAAGGTTGAGGGTTTATCTTTAACAACAAGCACTAAAACATTGTATTTCCCGTTAATACTAAGAGAGAAATCATTAATTCTATCGACTTCAATTTCACCACCCCCAACGCTTTTAGCGCTTATTGTCATATCGTCAAAAATAAAATCAACACTATTAGGATGGCGTGTAAAACTTTCTTCCCAATCGATAATATATTCAAGTTTTGAGGCTTCAGGAGTGTTAAAGATATCTTTTATTATAGTATCATCAACATTGAACCCTAAAAGTCCGGCTATAATTCCTTTGTCGGTCCCGTGACCGGGTCCTGTTTTTGCGTAGGAATTATAAAGAATTATTTTTACTTTTTTTATTTTTTTATTGTAAATATTTCTAACCAAAAGCCCGATTCTAACTGCACCTGCCGTGTGAGAGCTGGAGGGACCGACCATTATTGGAGAAATTATATCGAGGATTGAAATTTCATTCATAATATTAATAATATTACATAATTTTTAATAATTAATATTTTTTTATATAATTTTAATATGAAACCATTAATTATAATTCCAACATACAATGAAGTTGAGAACATCGGTAATTTAATTGTAGAAATTAACAATAAACTTAAAAGTGTTGATTATTCAATTCTTGTTGTCGATGATTCTTCCCTGGATTCAACCGCTGAAGTTGTTTTAGGGTTAAAAGAAAAATTTTCAAATATTTATTTACTTAAAAGAAAAGGAAAACTTGGACTTGCAAGCGCTTATATTGATGGATTTAAAAAAGGATTTGAGCTTGGATTCGACACTTTTATTCAAATGGACGCTGATTTTTCACACAATCCCAAGTATTTGCCTTTAATTATTGAAAAACTTAAACAAAACGATGTTGTTATAGCTTCACGTAATATTAAAGGAGGAAAAGTCCTTGGATGGGGATTTTTAAGGAATTTTATTTCTAAGGGCGGGTCAATTTATTCAAAAATTATTCTTGGATGCAAAATTAATGACTTGACCGGTGGATTTAACGGTTGGAAGAAAGAAATTTTGGATAGAATTAATTTGGATAGTATAATTTCAAGTGGATATTGTTTTCAAATTGAAATGAAATATAAAGCTTATAAACTGGGAGCGAAAATCGAGGAATTTCCTATTGTTTTTGAGAATCGAACAAAAGGTAAATCAAAAATGAGTAAGACGATTTTTTTTGAAGCTTTAGTTAATATTATTAAATTAAAATTTAGGAGTTAATGTGGTTAAAAAAATTGAGAATATATTGTTCTATGTTATTTTATTTGTTTTGTGCTTTGCTTTTTGTATTCAAACAAACGTTATCGATGTTGATTTTTTCTCAAGATTGATTCAAGGAAAACACGTTGCACAAACCGGATCTGTAATGTATTATGATATTGTTTCTTTTGCTAAAAGCCACATTTGGTACGACCACGAGTGGTTATCGAGCGCATTTTTTTATATAATTCTAATGAAATTTTCGGTTTTTGGTTTAACAATGACAAAAACGATTCTTTGTTTTCTGGTTTTTGTTCTGGTTGATTTGTGCATTAGTTTAAGACAAAATAAATTCGATTATCGATATAAAATTTTCTATATTTTGCTATTATGCTACTTTATGCACGCTATGAGTTTTTATGCGTATTTAAGGTGTCAAAATTTTACTTTAGTTTTCTATCCTTTGTTAATTTTAATCTTAGAATACACAAGAAAAAACTATAATTCCAAAATAATTTACTTAATTCCTCTTCTAATGCTTTTTTGGTTTAATATCCACGGAGGATCAATGTATGGTCTTGGAATAATATTTCTATATGGATTGGGTGAGTTTTTAAACAAAAAACCTTATAAAAAGTACTTTTTTGCTCTTATTCCTTCTGTTTTGGTTTATTTTATTAACCCCTGGGGATTTGGTTTTGTAAAGTTTCTTCTAAGTTCAATTTTTGTCGATAGAAGATGGGTCGGAGAATGGCAAACCCCTTTTTCAATGGAGCCAAAACTGGTTTTATACTACGTTTTAGAACTATTTTCAATTTGTTTTGTTTTTGTTTATAGTTTAATTAAGAATAAATTTAAAAACTTTGATTATACAAAAAATCTTTTAATTATAGCAACAATGATTCTTGCCTTAAGATATATTAAGTTTAATACAATGTTTTCCTAACGGTTTTTATCTTTTTGTATGATGATTTTAAGGTTTTAGCTGACAATTTATTTAAAAACTTAACAATTAAATTCCCGATTAGATATTTGTTTCTTGTTTTTGCTATTATTAGCTCAATTAGTATTCTTCAGAATAATTCTATAAAAAACGGCTGGTATTATCAAAGCGTGGATGAGTTTCCAATAAAACCAATGCAGTTTTTGCTTGATAACAAAATTAGCGGGAATATCCTTGCTCCTTATTATTTATCCGGGTTTATTGCTTATAAAAATTATCCGGATTATAGAATTTATATTGACGGAAGACAAGAACAAGTCTGGGATTACGAAACTTTTGATAAAGAAATGAGATTTTTGTTCTTCTCGGATGAAACTGCCTTTAGAATTCTAGAAGAAGACAAACCCGAAATTATTCTAATTGAGAATTACTGGTATGTGAACGGGTATTTGCTTAACGACCAAAATTATTATAAGAATGTTTATAAAGACGAAAAATATAGTATTTATCTTGCTCCTAAGCTGCAAAAATTTAGCTATATAACAAAAAACGAAACTCCTTATTACAAGAAAGAATCGTTTTTTGATACAAAACTTGATTTTATAAAAACTAAGAAAGCTTATTAATCGTTTCTTCGATTAATTGTAGCTCCTGTAAAAGTTCTTCTTTTTTCTCTTGAGTTTTGCTAACAACATCCTTAGGCGCACTGTTAGTAAAATTGGGGTTATTTAATCTTTTCTCAATTGATGTTAGTTCAAGTTTAATTTTATCGGCTTTTTTTGTTTGTCTTTTTATTTCTTGGTCTAAATCGATTAAATCTTCCAAGGGAACCGTAATTTTTGTGTCATTAACCGTGCAATAAGCGCTTTTTTTAATGTTTGATTCTTTTTCAAATCTTACCTCGTTAACTTTTGCTAAACGATTCAAGTAGGGAATAATTTGAGAATAAAGTTCTTCGTTGTTGTCAATAATAATATCGATTTTTAACCCTAAGGGAATATTAAACTCTGCTCTTATATTTCTCAAAGCTTTAATTGTTTCAAAAACCGTTTCCATTTTTTTAGCATCGTTATTGAACTTTAGTTTATCATCAAAAGTCGGATAAGACGCAAACAATATTCCGATTTCGTCTTTTTTAACAGGCATTTTTTGCCAAATCGCTTCAGTTATATGAGGCATAATAGGATGCAGTAATCTTAGGAATTTATCAAGAACATAAACCAAAACTGCCTCATTTTTTTCAATTTTTGACAACTCAACATACCAATCGCAGTATTTTGTTCTAAAGAATTCATATAGAATCGACGCAACTTCACCGATTCTAAAGTTTTCAAGATTATCCACAACAAGTTTTGTGCATTCGTTTAATTCATTCAAAATCCACTTATCAGCGATTGAGAGGTTATTATAATCGATTGTCAAATCTTTTTTAGTGATATTCATTAGCACAAATCGAGCTGCGTTGTAGATTTTATTTGCAAAATTCCTTCCAAATTCAAATTTTTCATCACTAATTTTAATATCTTGTCCGCCATATGTGCATAAGTAGGTTAAAGTGAATCTTAGGGCGTCGCAACCGTATTTTTCGATTAAATCCACGGGATCAATTGTGTTTCCTTTGGATTTAGACATTTTTTGTCCTAATTCGTCTCTTATTAATCCGTGGATATAAACTGTTGAAAAAGGCGCTTGGTTTGTAAATTCCAGTCCCATTGTAATCATTCTTGCTACCCAGAAGAAAATAATATCGAATCCGGTTACTAAAGTTGAAGTCGGATAGAACTTTTTATAATCTTCACTGTTGGTATCAGGCCAGCCCATGGTTTCAAAAGGCCATAAACCGGAGGAAAACCAGGTATCAAGAACATCTTTATCCTGTGTATAGTTGTTAGGATCGGGATTTTCAAGCGCTACAACCATTTCCCCTGTTTGATTGTGATAATAAGCGGGAATTTGATGACCCCACCAAAGTTGTCTTGAAATACACCAATCACGGATATTCTCCATCCACATTAGGTAGTTTTTTTCCCATCTTTGAGGAATGAATTTAATCTTACCTGTTTTAACAGCCTCAATTGCAGGTTTTGCAAGAGGTTTCATTTTAACAAACCACTGGGTTGATAATAAAGGTTCAATTGTAGTTGAGCATCGTTGACATTTCCCAACATTATGGGTATGTTCAACAACCCTTACTAAAACTTCGTTTTCTTTTAGCATTTCGACTGTTTTTTTCCTTGCCTCAACTCTGTTGAGCCCTTGAATTTGAGGTGGAACATATTCGTTAACCATCATATTTCCACATTCGTCGATTACTTTAATTTGTTCTAAATTATGACGTTTTCCAACTTCAAAATCATTAGGATCGTGCGCAGGAGTGATTTTTAGCGCTCCTGTTCCAAATGATTTATCAACATAATCGTCTCCGATAATAGGAATTCTTCTTCCTGTTAAAGGCATTACACAAGTTTTTCCGATTAAATCTTTATATTTATAATCATTTGGATTAACAGCGATTGCAACGTCTCCAAACATTGTTTCGGGTCTTGTTGTAGCAATAACGATTGCGCCGGGTTCGTCCAAGAGCGCATATGAAATTTCCCATAAGTTCCCGGGTTCGGTTTCATAGTTTGTTTCAACGTCTGAAATTGCACTTTGACACCTTGGACACCAATTTACAATATAGTTTCCTTTATAAATTAATCCTTTGTTGTATAAATCAACAAAAACTTTTTTAACTGCATTGGAACAACCTTCATCCAGTGTAAATCTTTTTCTTGATAAATCAAAACTTGCTCCTAATAATTTGCATTGTTCCAAGATTCTATCTTTATGTTCATTTGCCCATTCCCAGGTTGTTTCAACAAATTTTTCCCGACCTAAATCGTGTCTTGTTTTGTTTTCTTTAGCTAAATTCTTCTCAACAACATTCTGTGTTGCAATTCCTGCGTGATCGCAACCGGGCATCCAAAGAGCCTCGTATCCTGACATTCTTTTGTATCGAATTAAGATATCCTGAAGAGTTTCATCAAGGGCATGACCCATATGGAGCACACCTGTAACATTAGGAGGCGGAATTACAATTGAATAAGGAGGTTTGTCGGATTTTGCGTTTGCTCTAAAACAATTGTTGTCTTCCCAGAATTTATATATTTCTTTTTCTGTTTCTCTTGCGTTGTAAACAGTTGAAAGTTCACTCATTGTATTTTTTCCTTTTTTTTACTTTATAAATTTAATTTATCACAAAAGACCTAGCCGATAAAGATATTATTATTACTTTTTTAATTATATAAAATGTTTGAATGCGGATATTATCTATAATATTAATATTATTAACCATAAATCTTTCAGCCCATACAGCTGAACTATACGATAATCCGATTGAATTTAAATTGAACGACGATTGCAAACTGAATGAATTCTGCACTAAGTATATTGATGATATTGATATTGAAAAATTTATTAAACAAGAAATTGAGAACGATTATATCGTCGTAAGTCTTGATCAATGCATTGATGTGGCGCTTAAGAATAATTTTAATATGAGAATTCAAGAACACGAATATCAAAGTTCAAGATATGAATATCAAAACGCACTTTCAAAATTTTTGCCGATTCTAAATACAACTTCATACATTGCAGATTACTCAGGACAAATTTTAGTCGGTGGAGTTTTGAGAGATACTTTCCACGAGACGGCAATTTCTGTTAATATTACAGGTCAGCATTTATTAACGGAAGGCGGAAAACAAATTTTCGAAGCCAAAGCAAGGAAGTATTTGCAAAGAGCAAAAAAACACGATTGGAATTATAATCGCTCAGAAACCGTTTATTATACGACAAAATATTACTATGAAATGCTTTTAGCGAAAATTAACATTGAAATTTATTTAAGGAATTTAATTGAAAGGAACGCACAGCTTGCTTTGGCTCAAAAGCTTGAAAAAAGCGGGTTTGGAACACGTTTTGATGTAATTAGATCAAAAAATGAATCCGCTCAGGCAAAAGTCAGTCTTCTAAGTTCCCTAAACGATTTTCGTCTTTCTCAAACCCGTCTTGCAAATGTTATGGGAATCGAGGTCGATATTGCCTTAATGCCTTTTGAAGACGACATTGCGCCTTTGTTTTTGGTTAGCGAAAATTTATCAACCGATGACTTGTTTAAACTTGCAATCGACAACAGAGAGGATTTGGAGAGTATTAAAGACACAATTAGTTATCAAAAAGAGATTAAGAATGTCTATTTAACTGAATTTATCCCAAAACCCTTAATTGAATATCAACAACAATATCAAGGTACGATTAACCACTCAATTCGTCCTAATTACATCCTTGCAGCGTATATGAGCTGGCAACCCGGAGAAAACTTGGGAATCGGGACAATAACTAAAATTAAAGCGCAAAAAGAGAAAATTAAAGCGCAGAGTCTTCAATATGAAAACAAGCTTAGAAATATCGAACAATCAATAGTTGAGGCTCATTCAACCAGTGCTTTTAACAAAAAAGAAATGGAAATTAACAAAAAAAGAATGGATTATTCAAAAGAAAGTGTAAAGCTTGCTATGTTAAGATTTAATAACGGAAAAGGAATTTTATTGGATGTAATTCAAGCGCAGGGGGAAATGACAAAAGCCCGTGTTGCTTATGTTTCCTCGATTATAAAATACAATATTTCTCAAACCCAACTGCTTTTTAACACAGGAACAATTAATGAGGAAATTATTGTCAAAAATTATAATCCTTAATAATACTTGTAAAAAATTACTTTTTTCTATATACTAATAATCGAGAATCTATTAAGGAGATTATAAATGAAAGTTACAATTGAAGACGGATGCATCGGATGCGGAGCTTGTGAATCATTTTGCGCTGATGTTTTTAAAGTTGAAGACATTTGTGTAGTTGATGAATCAAAAATCGCAGGAAACGAAGATTGCGTTAAAGACGCAGCAGATGCTTGTCCTGTTAGTGTAATCAGCGTAAGTGAATAATTAAAAGGATGTCTTTATGACATCCTTTTTTAAGCATTATAATCGGCTTTTTTAGTTTCTTCCTGATTTTTATTAAGAACGAATTTATCTATTGTTTTAGCCCCGATTGACGCCACCTGACCTATTATTGCGCCATAAATCAAACCTTTTGTTCCGCTGAGGGATTTCATTGTACAATAAGTTGAACCCAAAAGTGTTCCGATTAAAGGAATTCCAAGGTTAACAACAATTGATTTTCTTTCTTCTTTATCTTTGGCGGTTGCAGCTGCAACACCTAAACCACCCGTAGCTGTAAGGATTGTTAAAAGATCGGTTGGAGCACTTCCGCAGTTAATATCTCTTAGTTTTGGAAGCAAGGTTGCTTTAATTGAGTTGTATTCTTCAATTAACTTTTTAACCTCATCGCTTTCGCCTTCAGGAATTAAATATTCCTTTGCAAGCCAATCTTTTCTAAGTTGTTTATCTGCAAGATTTTCCCCTGATATTGTTTTTATAATATCTTTATTAAAAATTCCTTTTGTAATTCTCTTTTTTTGGAAAGAATTTTTCATATAGTCATTGGTTTTGTTAAACCATTCGTCAAAACCTAGCAGTTTATTATTATCATATCCCAGACTTTTAAGTTTTCCTACAACATCGTCAAATTTTTTCTTATGAGTCAATTTTTGGGATTCTTTATAAACTCCTGTTATCCAATTGCCGATTTTTTCAACAAAAAATAAAGGCGTATGAGCTGTTTTTTTGCTAAATCTATCCCAGATATCATCTTTAATATTTATAATATTGCTAAAGGTGTTAGAGAATTTTTCTTTAAAGTTGAATTCTCTAATAGCATCTTGACTGTTTTTAAAGAATTTTTCAATCGCCTCTTTTGTTTTTTGCGGGTTTTTATGCTTAAAAATGCTTGCAATGAGCGCTCCGGTGGCAATAGTGCTTGTTGCAAGTAAAGAATATTTGAATACTTTTTTCTTTTTTTTCTGTTCTTGGGTTGGCTCGTTGTAATATTGAACAGCAGGTTTTTGCGTGTATACGCTCGACATATACTCTCGATTTGAGCTTAATTTTGTAAAATTGCTAAAATTTGTAGTATTAATGTTGTCCATATATTAATAAAAACAATTCTAACATAATTATTTACTTTTTTTGTTTTTATTTTTTGCTATTTTTTTTAAATCAGATTTAGCGTTGTCAATTGAATATTTTGCAACAGGTTTTTTTGTTTTTCTGTCATAGAAAATTAACCAATGACGGGCTTTTTTGTCGGTAATATTAAAAGACAACTTTCCAACAACCCTATCCCCCGGAGCAATTGATTTAAACCACAAAGACGTATCTCCAAAAGGACTTGGGAAGAAAACCTGTGAAGTATTGGACGCAAGAGCAATATCAAAGGTTGAAAAAGTGTATTCCGAGTAATTATCTATCCCTAAGGACAAAGTTATTGTGTTTTCCACCCCAAAAGGATCTTTTTCAAGATTAACGGAATTAATTCTAACTTTTAAACCTTCTAAAAGCAATTCTTCTTGACGAAAGGCGTCTGCTGAGAATACGGGCATTTCAATACCTTGTTCGATTTTGATTTTGAGCTCATCCCCGGGTTTTATCATAAAACCATTGCCTTTTCGAATAATTGCAGCGGTTAATCCGATTGCTCCTCCGATTGCAGCTCCTCCCGCTAAAGTGTACCCGTTAGAGGCGATTGCAGCCCCTAAACCAAGAGTGTTAAGGGCAAAAAATCCACCCGCAACTCCACCTAAAAGTGTGTATCCTGCGTGCGTTGCAACGGTTTTAGCAGCTCCTTTAACAAGATTGTCTTTTGTTGTAAGAGAAGCTTGGATTGGAATTTCTCTACCGTCAGGAGTTACCATATAATCAAAATTAATGTTAACATAACCGTCTCGGCCCATGTTTTTTGGATTCTCAATCACTTTAACAACCCCGTGGACTATTGTTCCTGTGGGAAGAATTAATCCTTTATCCCCTTCAACGTCATTTGTAACTTCGGCGAAAAATTCGTCCCCTTCAAGAGTGTAACCTGAACTTAGAACTTGAGAAACGCTTAAGTTAATTACATCATCCCCGTCGAGTTTTTCAACTTCTCCCGTAAAAAGTTTTTTATCTAATTCTTGAGTGTTTCTTTCGTCTTTTTCAACTCGCCCTGAAATTGGGTCGCAAAAAGCAATGTTTGTCGAAAAAAACGAAAAAACAATGAATGCTGACAATAATTTTTTAAACTTAATCCCCATAACTTTATTATAATACATAATTAATTTATTTTTTGCTATTTTTGAATTATAATTTTATCAAAAATACCCTAAAAGGAGGAAAAATTATGAACGATTGTGTTTTTTGCAGGATTCTTAATAAAGAAATTCCCTCTCAATTCATTTATGAAGACGATTTTTGCTTTGCAATTAACGATATTAACCCAAAAGCTAAAAAACATATTCTTGTTATTCCAAAAGCCCATATTGAATCGTTAAACGAAGTTGAGGATTTAAATTTAATTAAAAATTTATTCTCGGCAATTAAAAAAATAAATAAACAAGAAAATATTAAAGAATTTAAAACCCTTATCAACACTGGAAAAAGTGCCGGTCAGGAAGTTTTTCATTTGCATATACATATCCTTGCTAATTAAAACAAAAAATGAAAACATTATTAAAAAAAGACGAATTAAGAAAAATTGCCCTTAAGGAAAGATTTTGTTACAATCCGATTGAACAAAGTCGAATTATTGTGTCAAGAATCATTAATTCTAAGGATTTTATTCAATCTAGAAATATTGCACTTTATTATCCTATTAAAAACGAGGTTGATATAACAAAAATTCTTGCAATAAAAGATAAAAATTTTTATTTGCCAAGATGCAGGGGTTTAGATCTTGAATTTGTACCTTTTAGCGGATTATCGAATTTAGTTAACGGACAATTCAATATTAAAGAACCGATTGGAGAAAAAATTAATCCTAATATATTAGATTTAATTTACACCCCGGCTTTAATTGCAAATTCTTCTAAATTTAGACTTGGATATGGAAAAGGTTATTATGACAGGTTTTTTTCCAATAATAAAATAAAAGCGAAAAAAATAATTGTAATTTGTTCCAGTTTTATTTGTGATGATTTTGTTGAAGATAGTTTTGATGTTGCTTTCGATGGAATTTTAAGTGAAAAATAAACATTTGCTAAAAATTTGCTAAAAAGGGAAAAATATTCTAGAATCAATTTATGGATGAACTTAGAAAAAATCATATTCTTCAAATTCGATCAAAAAACACGCAAACAATAAATGCTATTGTCATTGATTACACTAAAGACAGAATTTTAGCTTTGGTTTGTGAGGAATCAATCGATGAGGCAAAAAAAATTAATGAATTGGATAATCTTTTAATTAAAGCCCACACTCATTGCGGGATTAAGAATATGAAAAGCGCTGTAATATCGGAACTTGATAATAATAATTGTATTGTCATCGAGAATAACCCTATTATTCCCTTTGAGCAAAAAAGAAAATTTGTCCGTGTGTTATCAAGTGTTAACTTTACGGTTGAAAAAAACGGAGTGGATTATAGCTGTAATTGTGTTAATATTTCAGCCGGCGGGATTGCTTTTTATAGTAAAGAAGGGGTTTTTGAGGTTGATGACAAAGTTGTTGTCAAGCTTTCTCGAAACGATTTTTTAAAGGATATTGTTGTAAGTTCTCAAATTATTAAAGTAAATCAATTTGATACTGTTGCAAAATATTTAGATTTAGATAAAAATAGTGAAGATAAAATTGTTAAATATGTATTTGATTTAATTGCAAAAAAATAAAAGTTTGGAGTGATTTTGGATAATATTAAAAAAATTGACAAAGAAATTGATAAATTGACAAAAAAAGGCGAAATTCAAAAGGCAATCGAATATTGTCAGAGTTTGCTTTTAAAAGAACCTCAGGATACCAATCTTCACATTCGACTGGGGGATTTGTATTTAAATTGGCATTTGGATATTTATCAAGCAAAACAATATATTGACGAGGCAATAACCGAATATCAAAAAGCTGCCGAAATTCAAATTGACAACGGTCAAATTTACTATAAAATCGCTCTTGCGCTTTATCACAAGGGAGAATTGGATAAAGCAATAAATTATTTTAATATTGCAATTGAAAAAAAAGCAGACATTGCTCAATGTCATTATATGATATCCAATTGTTTAAAGAAAAAAGACAGGTTCCAAGACGCCCTTGTTCATTTGGATTTGGCGCTTAAACATTGTTTTTTAAGTTCATCAAGAATTCATTATTCAAAATATCGATTATTGAACGCACTTTACTTTAAGAGCAACAAGAAAAAAATTCTTTCCTATATTGAACTTATTCTTTCTTATTTGACTCTTCCTTTTGATATTGAGGCGATTAAGAATTTAAAATCTAAAGCTAAGTGGTTTCAAATTCTTCCGATTCTTGTTAAAGCCGATAGTTATTTAATGAACGGAAATATTGAACAGGCATTTAAATGCTACAGCAAGGCAATCGATAAAATGCCCGGGTTTGCTACTTTATACACTGCTTTAGGGGATACTTACCGAAAAACGGGAAGATTAGAAGAGGCTGTTGTTGAATACAAAATGGCGCTATGGATAGATTCTTTAGAAAACAGTGCTTATTCAGGGTTGGTTCAAGCTTATGAGGAACTTGGAGATTATGATAACGCAATTGCTTATTATAAAAAATATATCCAAATTCACCCTAATAACGCAGTGTTGCATTCTAATATCGCAAATTTATACTTTATGAAAGGCGAGGCGGAAACTGCGGTTTCTCATTACCAGGCTGCAATTGCAATTAATCCAAAACCCGATTGGACAAGTATTGTTGCTCAAACTTTAGGGTATATTCAACAGAATGTAATCAAGAATACAGATTGCGCTATTGCTAATTATCAACTTGCAAATATCCTGTCTCCTAAAGAAATCGATGTTTATATTTCCTTAGGAAGTGCTTTTTATGATAACGAGGATTACAAAAACGCCCTTGTTGTTTATAGAAGAGCACTTGAATTGGAGCCTAATAATTCTAAAATCCATTGTAATTTAGGATACTTATACTGGGGCATGGGTGAACTTGACGAAGCAATTAAAGAATACAAGCTTTCAATAAAATTTGACCCCAATTATGATATTGCCCACAACAATTTAGGGGTAATTTACCTTGATGATTTAATTCAAATTCAGAATGCTATTGACTGCTTTAATCAAGCGGTTGTTTGCAACCCTAATTATGCGCTTGCTTATTATAACTTGGGTCGATGCTATGCACTAAAGAACGAGAATGTTGAAGCTGCAAAGTATTTCCAATCCGCAATGGATGTTAATAACGTAACAAATGAAATTGATCCTAATGATATTAAGGAAAGATTAAATAACCTATTTAACTAATTTAATTAAAAAATCTTTTATTATAGGATTATTTATGATGACAACTTTTGCATATATTATAAAAAGAATATTATCTTCAATTCCAATCTTGCTTATTGTTTCTTTGATAAGTTTTTTTCTAATACGATTGTCACCGGTTGATCCTTTGGCTCAGTTGAAACTCAATCCTGCCATTAGTCAAGAAACAATTGACAAAGAAACAAAAAGACTCGGATTGGATAAACCAATAATTGTCCAATACGGACTTTGGCTTAAAAATTTTATGATGGGCAATATGGGCTATTGTACGGACAACACAAAAGTTTCAACAAAAATTAAGGGTCGAATCCTAAATACACTTTTGTTGTCAATTTGTGTGATTTTTACAAGTTGGATAATTGCAATCCCCTTGGGGGTTTTAGGGGCGGTTTATTATAATTCTTTGTTTGATAAGTTGTTAACAATAATATCCAGCGTTGGAATGGCGATTCCATCTTTCTTTTTTGCAATTCTAATGCTTATTTTTGCTCAAAAAACAGGCTGGTTTCCAATCGGAGGATTAACAAGTGTTAATTTTTCGGAATTAGGTTTTTTGGATAAAATTATAGATTTAATAAGACATTTAATCCTTCCGACATTTGTCTTAA
>CANAIK010000013.1 GCA_947361225.1 uncultured bacterium | reverse complement strand
CTCCGGTATTGAAACTGTTATGAATGCGCACATTAAAGGAGTTCACGAGCCTTTAGCTCAGCTGGCGGATATTGAAAGCGAATATATCGACGCAATCAATGTTGCAATGGGCGCAAGAGCTTATTCAATTGTTGTTGATGATCAAGATACGGCTTATCGAGCTATCCAAATTCTTCGATCTCAAGGTCGAGACAGGGCTTCTTTTATTCCTTTAAGCATAATTAAAAAAGCGCCCTCAAGACTAGCGCTCCCTAAAGAAAAAGGGGTTATTGATTTTGCTATTAATTTAATTGATTTCGACGATAAATACACAGACGCTTTTTATTTTGCCCTTGGTGAAACAGTTGTGGTTGAGGATGAGAATTGTGCTAAAAAATTAGCAGGGAAATATAGAGTTGTAACTTTAGAGGGCGATATCACAGAAAAAAGCGGGTTAATAACAGGTGGAGCAAAGAAAAAGAATACATCTTTTTTTGATAAAACCCAAGAAAGAGAATTGGAAAAATATAAAAAAGCGCTTTTTGATTTCGAATCAAAAGCAAAAGAACTAATCCAGCTGGAAAAGGATTTAGAGCGAAGACTAAACGATACAAGACAAAAATATTCCACAAGTTTAAATACTTTAAATTCAGCTAAAATTGAACTTAAAAATTTGATTAATAACAATGAAAAAGCTTTGGATATTATAAAAGAAGGGGAAAACGAGCTTAGAATCCTAAAGGATAAAAACGAAAAGTTAAATCGTGAACTCGATTTGATTGAAGAAAAACATATTAAGCTAAACGAGTTAATAAATTCTACCCAAGAAGAACTTTTAGAAGTTGAAAAATTAATCGATGAAGGGGAACTAAAAAAACTTAAAGAAAAAACCCAAGGGGTGGAACTTGTTATTAAAAATCTTGAAAAAGCAATAATGACTAAAGAAAACGAGATTGAAAAAGACGAGAATCAAATAAAATTCCAACAAACTCAAATTTCAACAAGACAGAATGATATTGAAAAACTAAGCAATGACAATGAAAGCTTGAAAAAAGAAATTGAGCAATTTAAATCCGATTCAATTGAAATTAAAAAAGAAATTGAACAACTGGAAAAAGAAATTGAGGAATTAGGAAAAAATTTAGTTGAACTCCAGCAAAAAAGAGATGTTCTATCTGAAGAGCTTTTAAACTTAAAAACAAGCAAAAATAAAGCTCAAGACGACTTAGATAGATTAAACGAACAGGAAGAAAGCTATAAAGCAAGAAGAAGGGAATTAGAACCAATTTTAGAAAAAATCTTAGAGGAATTTAAACAAATCGGGATTAATCCTGAGAAACTTGAGAAGGTTGATATTTCTTTAGATGAAATTAATTCTAGAATTTCTAAACTTCAAAAAAAGATGGACGAACTGGAACCTGTTAATATGAGGGCTTTAACCGAATACGACGAGGTTTTAGAAAGACAGAACAACTACAAGGAAAAAGTTCTTACCTTGGAGAATGAGAAAAACGAAATTAAAGTTAGAATGAACGGTTATCAAACTTTAAAAAAAGACACTTTTTTAGAGGCTTATAGGGCGATTAACACTAACTTTAAAGAAGTTTTTGCGCAATTATCAGAAGGTGAAGGAACCCTTGTATTGGAAAACGAGCAAGATCCCTTTTCGGGCGGTTTAACGTTCGCTGCGAATATTAGGGACAAAAAAAATCAAAAATTGGCTGCGATGTCAGGTGGGGAAAAATCTTTGACGGCTTTAGCGTTTGTGTTTGCAATTCAAAAGTATCTTCCAAGTCCTTTTTATGCGTTCGATGAAGTTGATATGCATCTTGACGGACCCAATGTTGAAAGATTGTCTTCGATTATTACAAAACAATCAAAAACTGCGCAGTTTGTTGTGGTATCATTAAGAAAGCCAATGTTAGATAACGCCGATAGAATGATTGGGGTAACGCAAAAAGACAAAGGGGTTACAAAAATTTCCGGTGTTAAGTTGAAAGATGAATAAAGGGTAAATAATGTCCAATGCGATTAGCAATTTTTATATAGAAGATAAAACAATTCTTGATAATATCGAAGTTCTAGACGGAACCGTTGATTTTTCGAATCCTGAATTTATTTCAAGCAACGGAATTAAAAAAGACGTAAAAACCGACGCTATTGAAATTATTCTGGACCTTGTTAAAATGGGAAAAGTTGATCCTTGGAATATTGATATTGTTGATTTGTATGATAAATATTTAGAAAGAATCCAAGAGCTTAAACAGGATAATTTGCGCTCTATCGGGAAAGCTCTTTTGTTTTCTTCTACTTTATTAAAAATCAAATCAGATATATTAAGAGGAATTTCTGTTGAGGATTTTGAAGTTGAACCCTTGGACTATTTTGAGGACGATTTTTCGGATGATTCGTACGAACAAATGCAAATCCCTTCTAATAACATAATTTCTTTTGATGAAGTGTTGCAAAGAAGGACTTCAACAAGATTAAACAGAAAAAGAACCGTAACCCTTAAAGATTTAATCCGCCACATTCAATTCTATGAAGAATTAGAAAAAAAATACGCAATTAAAAGTGCGCTTGATAGAAAAGAAAGAAGGGTTCGAAATTATGCAAGTTTAAAAGCCGAACAAATTAAGGAATTGGCGCACGAGGAATATGTGGAAGAAGTTGTTGAAAAAATGCGTCAAAACTTAAATCAAATTCTATCAAGGGAAGATAATATCGAACTTAGGGAGCTTTGTCTTCTGGGGTTTGACAGAAGCAGCGCTTATATTGCACTTTTATTTTTAGCACGTGAAAACCAATTTGAAATTTTCCAGAATGAATTCTGGGGACAGTTATTTGTAAAAAAAGCCGAGGTAAACAATGGAAACTGAAGAATTAAAAGCGAAAATTGAAGCAGTTCTATTCGTTACTTCAAGGGCTATGCAGCCAATCGAAATAGCACAAATTTTGGGTTTATCAGAGGATGAAACAGAACAAGCTTTGCTTGATTTAATGTTTGATTATTCGTCTCGAAATGGCGCCCTGGAACTTGACGATGAAGACGGATATATAATTCAAGTTAAAGCAGAACACTTGGATATTGTTGAAAAATTGTGCCCGGTTGAACTTAAACCCGCAATTCTAAAAACTTTAACGGTAATTGCGCTAAAAGAACCGATTCGACAATCATATTTAAAAGAATTAAGACCCGCAGCTTACGAACACATTCAAGAATTATTGGAACAGGGTTTAATATCTCGGTCCAAGGACAAAAACGGAAGAAGTTATAATATTAGAACTACAAATAAATTTAAGGAATACTTTAAACTAAAAGGCGATATTAAAGCACTCGTTAAAAAACTGGATGCAACCGAGGATTTAAAAAATTTATAAATTATGATTCTAAATCCGATAAATCAAGTAAAACCGATAAATTTTTTGAATCACTACCCTGCTGTAAGAGCGGATTTAGAATCGGATTCTTGTGGTTTTGAAAACCCTAGAATTAATAAAAAACCTTTGGTTGAAAGAAAAATAATTGCTCAAAACGAGAATATTAACACTTTTTTTGATAAAATTTCATCCCAAATTTTTTCTAACAATAAAGAAAAAGAGGAATTATCAAATTTACTAAAAAAAGGGTTTGTAACCCTTTCAAGTTCTTGTTATTTGGATATAAAAAATCCAAGTTCCGCCCTTGGAATCGAACTTGACCCTAAGAACGTTGATTTAAGTTATTTTGACGATTTTATTGATAACGCCAAGGGGGTTGGGATTAATTTTTCTAATTTTTCGAATCCTATAGAAGAAATTATTAAAATTAATAAATATTTTAAGCAAAAAGAACCCTTCGCAATTCGCCCTCCGGCCGGGATTGCGCTTTTGAATATAAATCATCCAAAAATTGAAGAATTTATTCAATTAAAAAATAATGCCGACTATAATGATTGGTGTTTTGATTTATCGGTTGTTATTGACGATGAATTTTTTAACAACCGCAACGAAAAAGTTTATAATTGTCTTTTGGATTCAATGTTAAAAAAAGGGGAGCCCGGGATTATTTTTTCTAACAATAAAAACTATATTTGCGATTGCTGTGCTGCTGCTGAACTAAAACCCAACGAGGGATTGACTTTAGCACAGATTAATTTAGCAAAATTTTATAATTATAAAAAAAATAGTGTTGATTATAAATATTTAAAAAAGACTTTGAAAATTCTAAAAAAAGCGCTTAATAATATTGATAAAAACGCATATATCGGGGTTTTAGGGTATCAAGATTTGCTTTATAAGCTTAATTTTGAATATGGATCAAAAAACGCACTTGGGGTTCTGGATAAAATTCTAAAAGTGGCAAAAAGTTTAAACTGCAAAATGGCGTTTTCTCCAAACGGCACAACTTCAAGGGTTTTAGGGGTGTTTCCTTCGATTGAACCAAGGGAAAAAGATATTGATAAGGAGCTTTTGACTCTTAAAACTGCTCAAAAATATTTGGACGGACAAATATCTAAAACAATAATTCTGGATAATAATTCAACAACTAAGGACGTTGATAGGATTATTAAAACGGCTAAAAACTACGGTCTTAAGGGAATTAGCGTGTTTAAGGATGAAAAAAAGACATAAAAAAAACGGCTAACTTTAAAAATTAAGCCGTGATGGATAGAATTAGTATTACGGAGTTTATAGAGGAGTTTACATTTTATTTAATGATGCTGAATTTTTAATTTTGCGTATTTTTATCTAAGTTGTCAAATTTTTTTACAAAACTTTACAAATAACTGCTCATTTTTTAAAAAAAATAATTTTAACGAATTTTATTACAGGATTCTAAAAAAGGATTAAACTTATAGAACTTGGATTTTTTAAGTAATCCAAGTTCTATATTAATTTTTATTAGAAAGTAAGATATTCTACCCAAGGGCAAAAATAGAGCACTATTTAGCGCCCGGAGCAAGTACCATTACAACATTTCGACCTTCAACCTGCGGTTTTTTTTCAACAATAACATTATCTTGTTCAAATTCATTCTGAAACTTGCTGATTAAATCCATTGCAAGGTGAGAATGCTGCATTTCTCTGCCTCTTAACATAATAACAACTTTTACTTTGTTCCCCGCACTAAGGAATTTTTTTGCCGCTTTGAGTCTCACCTCATAATCGTGGACGTCAATTTTATAGCGCATTTTGACTTCTTTAATATCAACCGTGTGCTGTTTTTTCTTAGCCTCTTTGGCTTTTTTTTCGGTTTCGTATTTATATTTACCCCAATCCAGAATTTTTGCTACGGGGGGAGCTTGATTAGCAGATACCACAACTAAGTCTAAGTCTCGTTCTCGTGCCATTTGAAGGGCTTTTTGGGTGGAAATTGTTCCGTGGTTAACACCTTCGTCATCAATGAGCCTAACTTCTTTGGCCCGGATTCTTTCGTTTAATAGCTCATTTTGAGCTTTGTAATCATTTCTGCTAATTTTTTTATCTCCTATTAACTATATATTTATTTATACCATAGTATTGCTATTTTGTAAAAAGTTTATGTATTTCATTTGGTTTGATTATACCATATTCGGTAATAATTCCCGTAATTAGAGCGCCCGGAGTGACGTCGAATGAGGGGTTTATAATGTTGACATTGGAAACGCAAATGGGTTTATCGTTAATTGTTGTAACTTCTTTTTCGTCTCTCAATTCAATAACAATTTCATCTCCTGATTTAATTGCAGGGTCAATTGTGGATTTAGGGGCGGCAACATAGAAAGGAATATTGTGGTATTTAGCTGCAATTGCAACCATATAAGTGCCGATTTTATTAGCACAATCGCCATTTAAAGAAATTCTATCCGCACCAACCACAACCACATCAATCATTTTTTTTCTCATAAAATACGCCCCCATTCCGTCTGTTATAAGGGTTGTATTAATGTTATCTTTTGTTAATTCGTAGGTTGTTAGTCTTGCGCCTTGACCTCTTGGGCGGGTTTCATCCGCAAAAACTTTAATTGTTTTGTCTTTTTCAAATGCACTTCGAACAACGCCCAGTGCCGTTCCCCAACCGACTGTTGCTAAAGATCCTGCGTTGCAATGGGTTAGAATCGTTGCTCCTTTAGGAATTATAGCTGAACCGTATTCGCCGATTTTTTTGTTAATTTCAATATCGTCGTTTTCCAGTCTTATTGCATTCTCGATTAATAAATCAATAATTGTTTTTCTATCTTCATTTTTGTTTTTTTCTAAGACCTTTAGCTGTTCTTTAATTGCCCAAACAAGATTCACTGCTGTCGGGCGGGAAGAATTTATAAATGATGCAATTTTTTTAATATTCTCAACAAAATTGTCGCAATTTAAACTCTCGATTGCGCCTAAAATAACCCCGTGCGCCCCTGCTATTCCAATTGCCGGAGCTCCTCTTACAATCATTGATTTAATTGCGCTATACATATCTTTGGATGAGTTTATGCTTATTTTTTTGTAAATATAGGGTAATTGCGTTTGGTCAATCATTTTTGAGTAGCCAAAGTTGTTGGTTTTAATCCATTCAATTGTTTTTTCCATAAGAGTTAATCCTCAATCTTAATATCCAGCGGTGCGTCGTATTCTTCGGGTTTTTTTTCAAAATATGATAAAATAAACGCTAAACCCATAGCGCTAACACTATTTACCATAGAAAAAATTATAGAAACCATAAAAACAATTATTGCAAATAACCATAAGCCCATTGAAAAAGCATCGGGGATAGCATATGAATAATAGTTTTTAAAAATTAATTTTATAATACAAACCATAGGACTAAACGCAAGGAAGAATCCGACGGTTGAGAAAAATCCTATAATTGAGCCTAGGATTGCACCTTGCTGGGTGTCAATAATTCCTAAATATTTGTCATTTTTTTTCATATACAAGATTACGATAACAGATGAGAAAAATAATAGAATAAAAAGAACATACCCTATTAAAAATGGCAATAATCCAACAATTCCAAGCATTGCACCTAAAATTAAGGAAAAAATTATTGTTCTTTTGATAATTAACAGGTTCATTGAATCTCCTCTTTGAATCTTAAGTTCTGCAAATGACAAATCGCAAGTGCTACTGAATCTATTGTATCATCTAATTTAATATTTTGGTCTAATTCTATAAATTTTTTTACCATTATTTTAACCAAACTCTTATCAGCTCGTCCGTGACCTGTTATTGTTTGTTTTACAACCAAAGGAGTGTATTCATACATTGGAATGGAATTTTTTTCTAATGTCAATAAAATTACCCCTCTTGCCTGCGCTACGGGGATAATTGTTTTTTGATTTTTGAAAAAAAACAACTGCTCAACTGAGGCGCAATCGGGTTTGTATTTTTTTATTAAAAAATCAAGATCGTTTTGAAGTTCCAAAAGCCTTTTTGGATGGGCTGCGTTTTTGTCTGTTTGAATTGACCCGCTTGTTAGAAGATTAATTTTTTCGTTTTTTGCCTCGATAAAACTGTAACCTGTTATTCCAATTCCCGGATCAAGACCTAAAACAAGCATTCTAGACCCCTGGAAGCGGAACTATGGTATTAGCAGGTTTTTCATCGTCATATTCGATTAAATCCGATTTTTGAGTATCAAAAAGCTGCTTTTTTGGTTTTGTAGGCTTTTGAGGCTTGCCTACGGGTTCTTCTTCAACAGGCTCGTTAACGTCTTGCGGGATTGGAACTTCGATATTATCATCGTCATCATCTGATTCGTCGGGAGTTTCATCAACATCGTCCAATTTAATGTTAGATCCGTGTCCGCCGTTCATTTTCGGATAATCAAACACACTTTGAGGGAAATTCTTAACAATAACCTTCATATAATCGGCAAAAATTCGAGCGGGCAGCGATCCTCCTGTAATTCCGGGAAGTTTTGAGTTGTTGTCGTTTCCAACCCAAACCCCTGTTACAACTTCAGGAGTGTATCCCACAAACCAAGCGTCTCTATAATTGTTTGTTGTTCCTGTTTTTCCTGCGATATTTTGAGCGATATTAGCGGCTTTTCCGGTTCCCACTTCAACTACTTTTCTGAGCATATAGGTCATACCGGCTGCGGTTTCAAAATTGATAACCTTGACAATTTTTGCTCCTGAATTCTCGTAAATTGTAACCCCTCTTGAGTTTTCAACACGCTCAACGCTATATGGACGGACTCTAAAACCGCCGTTTGCAAAAGCGCCGTAGGAAACTACCATATCATACAGTTTAACACCGTTAGACCCTAACGCAATTGTCATATCGTTGGATAAAGGTGTGGTTATGCCCATTTCCCTTGCTGTTTGGATAACTGCGTCTACTCCTGATTTTTTAATCAATCGAACCGCAGCGACGTTGGAAGAAACCGCCAGGGCTTGCCAGATTGTGATTCTTCCTCTGTATTTTTTACCGTAGTTTCGAGGCGACCAATCCTTAAAAGTCAAAGGGGTGTCTTCAATTGAATCGTCTATTGTTACGCCTTGTTGCAATGCGGTAGCATAAACAAAAGGCTTAAAGGACGATCCTGAGGGTCTTATAGCTTTTGAAACTCTGTCATACTGGCTTTCTTCATAGTTTTTACCCCCGATATAAGCGTAAATTCTTCCTGTTGTGGGAGAGAATGAAAACAAAGCCATTTGATTATATGATTTTTTAAGATTAGCTTTATTAAGAGCCTCTATGCCTGAAATTTGAGCTGCATTTTGCGATTTATAATCAAGTGTTGTGTAAATTTTTAAACCGCCCTGAGAGATTTCTTGTTCTTCAAAACCAATATTTTTCAATTCATTGAGAACGAAATCTATAAAATAAGGGGCTTTGTTGTAGGAATAAATTCGAGGTTTGTTCGATAAACGGAGTTTTTCCTTTTGAGCTTGCTCCATTTGTTCATAAGTAATATATTTGTTTCGATACATTCTTCTTAATACTTGATCTCTTCTTTTTAAACCCGCTTTTTTATTGGCAAAAGGTGAATAAACACTGGGCGCTTGAGGCAGACCCGCAATTAGGGCTTGTTCGGCTAGGGTTAGCTGGGATAAGTCTTTATCAAAAAAGGTTCTTGCCGCACTTGAAACCCCATAAACACCTGAACCCAGATAAACCGAGTTTAAGTACATTTCAAGAATTTCGTCTTTAGAAATTGTCTTTTCAATTCTATGAGCGATAATTAATTCTTTAATTTTTCTATCAAAAGTTCTTTCATTTGATAAAAACAGGATTCTAGCGAGCTGTTGAGTTATTGTTGAGGCTCCTTGTTTAACTTGTCCTGAGGTAACGTTTGCAAGAATAGAACGAGCCATACCGATTGTGTCAAAACCTCTGTGATGGTAGAAGTTTTTGTCTTCTGTTGCAATTACCGCTTGTTTTAAGTAATCAGGTATTTTATCAATTGAAACTTTTTCGAATTTAAATGCTGTAAAAGTTTTAATTACCTCACCATCCGCTGAATAGATTGTTGTAACGGGATTTGGTTTAATATCTTCAAAATTAGATATTGGAGGTAAACTTGCTAAGTATATGTTAAATGCAGCTAATGCAGCGAGAACCGCTGATAGACACATTGAGAAGAAACACAAAAAAATGCTTCTTTTTTTTGGACCTTTTTTTGGTTTTACTCTTTTTCTTTTGACATTTCTCATAGCAACATATTATAGCAAAAAATAAAATATGCAAGAAAAAGAGGGTTTTTACCTTAAGTTTTATAACTTTATAATAAAAAAATCCCAAAAATCAATGTTTTTGGGATTTTAAATATTTTTTCCGATTTGAATTAAAAGATTACTGTTAATTCTTCATTCGGATTAAGTGCTGATGAATTAGACAATGATGGAACGATTGTATAAACAATTTCATCACCGATTTCATAAATTACACCAAAAGTACCTGAAACTACAGTTTTAGCAATTCCATAAATACCTTTTCCGATAGTTACGAAAGAATGACCGAAACTAGCAGCACCTCTGCCGGGATGACCGGTGAATGTTTCAACAAATGTATCTGAAATTCTATCACCGTATTCTTCTATTCCATTAGCTGAGATATTAACAACTTGACCTGCACTTCTTCCGATAACACCTGCAGTTCTTGCAGCGCCTGTAAATGGAACACCAAGAATTCTTGCTACGATATTAGGATTTTTTAGACATTCAGCAGTTGCAGAAGTCATTTCTTTAGGAAATTCAGCTACGCAATCGCCATTTTTGATTTTTTCGAATTTAACAGTGATTGAACCGGGGTGATTTTTAAGACCGGGTCTTTGAACTGTAACAACACGACCGTAAACAATTGATCCAACAGGGAAAGTTTCACCGTTTAGCATAACTTCTTCTGTAGTTTTTGCAGTGAATACATCTCCGATATTAGAATGTTTAGCATCGATTCTATCTAACATTTTAATTTTAACTGCAACAGGAGTTCCTGCGTTTTTGAATGCATCACCAACAAGTTGTCCGTTAGAACCGTATTTTAATCTTAATTCACTAACTAAAGTAGCAACTTGATGTCTTGATAAATATGGATTTTCGAACAATGTTTTAGCATCGGGAAGATTGTCAATTAAACCTGAATTAACAACTTCTTTTGTGCATCCATATGCCCAAGAAGGAATATTTTCAATAACTCGACCGTTCATTGTAGGAGCTGTGCCGTCATTTTCATAAGGAACATCGATTAATTTTGCAACAGTTGCAAAAACTTCAGCTTTTGTGATTGCTTGATCAGGTTTGAATGATTTATCCGGATATCCAATCATAACGTCTGCTGCTGTTGCGTTTTTGATTTCAGTGCTTGCCCAATATGAATTAGTTACGTCAGTATAATTTTTAACAATACCAACACTTGACATATTTAAGCCTTGAGATAACATAAATGCTAATTCAGATCTTGAAATAGGCATTTTGATGTCGAAATCTCTATCGCCTTTTCTAACGCTCATTGTATTTAACAAATCTTTAGAGAAAGCATTAACATATAGGTTTTCTTTGTTTGTAAAACCCAATCTGTTTTTTTGTTTTAATACTTTTCCGCCGATACGATATACATAATTGGCATCTTTAACTTCAGTTGCATCAGCATTCATAAGGGAAGGGTGTGCGTATATTTGAACCTTTTCTTGCTGTTTGCAAGGCTGTTTTGCCATAACATTTGCACAAGTTAGAAACATTACTAATGTTACTGAAAGTGCCTGTGTAGTTTTTTTCATATTTCACTCCTATTCTTAATCTATGAACCTTTAAAGAAAATAGTATATCTAATTATCTATTAATTATAAAAATTAGTCAAGCAAAAACTATGGCAAAGCACTTATATCATTATAAATTATTGCCGATGCGTCCTGGATGAGATACTTAGCTCCTAAATCATTAAAGGGTCTTTTAACCAAAATTGTTACAATGTATTTTTTCCCGTTGCTTGTGTAGATAATTCCACTATCGCCCAACATTGTTCCTATGTTTCCGGTTTTGTGGAAAACAATAGCTCCGGGGGGTAGTTTTTCTTTCAACAAGTGTGTATTTTTTGTATTAACCAAATATTCCTTAAGAACGGATTTATATTTAGGGTCAATGTATTTTGGGTTATCGATATTATATAATAATGTTGAAACTTCCCTTGCCGTTATTTTGTTTGTGCCTTCTAAATCCGGAAGCCAGTTTCTCATAGAAGTTGTTTTTAACCCAATATTTCTCATTGAGCGGTTTAATCCGTCCATTCCTCCAATTTCGTATAATAACATATTGGTTGCGGAATTATCGGAGTTTGTTATCATTATATTTGCCAAATAATCAATTGTGTATAAAACTCCCGCTCTTGTTCTTTGTAAATCTCCCGAACCAAGGGTTCTAAAGTCTTCTGTAAAAGCACGTCTGTCTTCTAAGGTTATCGGGTTTTTGGTTTTTGTGGAATCGTCAATTAATCTCATTAATTCAAAAGCTATGGGGATTTTTATAATACTTGCGCTTGGATAAGCCTCGTCAGCGTTAATTTCAATCCCTTGACTTGTTGAATATTCCCATACAAAAACACTTGGTTCCAGTTTTGTATATCTTCTAAATAAATTTTGGAGTTTATTTTTAGTTTGCGTTAACTCCCCTGTTACTTGAATCGGGGTTAGTTCTTTTGTTTTTTTTGTTCTGGTACTTAGGATATAATCATCAAAAATATAAGAATTATTAATGTATTCTCCTGTTGGAAGTGCGTATTGTTTAGTATTGAGTTCAATGTTTCGATTAAGGATTCTATTGAGAAACATTGGTTTAAAGAATGTCTTATAAGTATAAGGACAAATGTAAATTCCGTAACAAACAAGCAGTATGAACGCTAAAAAAACAACATAAAGATTTTTCTTTTGTTTTTTTGCTCTTTGTCTTATTACCTTTTGATAATCAATTTCAACCGTATTTTGTCGGGGATAATAATTACCATAAGTTTTTTGTTGTCTTAGTGGTTTAACCAAGATTAATAAAACCTATAATATTTCTACTCACATTTTTAGTTTATACAAGATTTTAGAATATTACATAATGTATTTGTATGACTTTTGGATTCTTGATTATGATATACTAAATAAAAAGGAGTTTTTCTGTATGAATATAGTTTTATTTAGTGACAATGGCAAAAGCGAATTTGCAGACATTATTAATGTGGACGATGAAATTAACTTAAGGGAATTTGATTTATCCGAACTTGAGAACTACAAACAATACAATCCTTCTGTTTTAATCCTGGATTTGGATATTGATAAAATTAGAGAATTCTGCGCAGTTCGAAAACTGGAATGCTGTGTTCTTGTTCCTGTGGATAGAATCCCCGAGCATCTTACAGTAAGGTCGTTAAGTTATGACTATATTAAAAAACCAATAGATAGAATTGAGCTTAACACAAGAATTAGGGCTTTGTTAAAAACATATGAAACCAAAAAAAATCTTGTAAAATCCGCAATTTGTGATGAATTGACAGGACTTTACAACAGAAAATATCTTCACCACAGATTAGATGCGGAAATTTCCCGTGCTAAAAGATACGGGACAAGTTTGTCTTGTTTATTGTTAGATATTGATTATTTTAAAATTGTTAATGATATGTATGGATATGACTGGGGTGATATCCTGCTTAAAAAAATCGCAAATATGTTAAGTGCGCTTGTAAGAAAAGAAGATGTATTAACAAGATACGGCGACGAGGAGTTTATTATTATTCTTCCTGAAACAACAGAAGTCCAAGCGATGATTTTCGCTGAAAGATTTAGAAAAGACGTTGAAAGGATGGAGTTTATCCCTGCAAACGAACAAGAACGCCACCCAATAACAATCTCAGGGGGAGTTTCTTCTTTTCCTTGTATGGAGGATGTGGAAGAAACCTCTAATACAATTATAAGATACGCTGAACACGCACTTTATAACGCAAAACAATCAGGGAAGAATAAAATTGTTGAATTCTCGAAAATGAATCCGGGGTGCTAATGAACGATCTTACCAAAAGAATTATTCCTTGTTTAGACGTAAAAGACGGATCTGTCGTTAAGGGCGTTAATTTTTTAAACCTTAAAACCATAGCAAACCCTGTTGAGCTGGCTAAAAAATATTCCGATAATGGAGCTGATGAGCTTGTTTTTCTTGATATTAGTGCAACTAACGAGAAAAGAAAAACTATTCTTGAGTTGGTTGAAAAGGTTTCTCGTGTTGTTTTTATTCCCTTTACCGTTGGTGGAGGGATTTCAGAAATTGAAGACATTCGAGCAATTCTTTTAATGGGGGCGGATAAGGTTTCTCTTAATTCTGCTATTGTAAAGAATCCTTCGATAATTTCTCAAAGTGCGCAATATTTTGGCTCTCAATGTATTGTTGCGGCGCTTGATGCTAAAAAAGTCGACAACGACTATTATATTTTTATTAACGCAGGAAAAGTGAATACCGGATTAAAAGCGCTCGATTGGGCAAAACAGGTTGAAAGCTTAGGAGCGGGAGAAATTTTATTGACCTCGATGGATAACGATGGAACGCAAGCGGGATTTAATCTTGAGCTTAATTCTTTAATTTCTAATGCAGTTAATATCCCCGTTATTGCCTCAGGTGGAGCAGGGGCGCATTCAAGTCATTTTATTGAGCTTTTTCAAAACACAAATGTTGACGCTGCACTTGCTGCCTCGATTTTTCATTACAATACCTTACCTGTTGAGCAATTAAAGGCTGATTTAAAAAAAGAGGGTTTTAATATTAGATAATTAAACCAAATTAATGCAGCAGGGGTTATCAACGCCGTCAATAGAACTTATTTTATCAAGTGTTTCTTGTTCCACTTTAGAATCAATATTAAAAATCATTATAGATTTATTGGAAACGTCATTCTTTGCTACGCTCATTGCCGAAATATTGATATTACAAGACCCAAGAACCCCTGCAACAGAACCTACCATATTAGGTTTATTTATATGAGGAACGATTAACATATGCTCCTTAGGTTCAATTGCAACATTGTAATTATCAAGTTCAATTATTCTTTGAATGTTTTTTCCAATTAAATCACCTTTAATTGTTGTTGTTTTGGTGGAAGTTTTAATTGTTAAAGAAATTGTAGTTTGGGATTCGTTGGTTTTTGAAACCTTTGTTTCAATTCCACGTTTTTGCGCAACAATTGGAGCATTAACGTAGTTAATTCCAATCATATTGGCGCTTAAGACCCCTTTTAGAATCGCAATTTCTAAGGGTGAAACATCAAGTTTAGCTAAAAGCCCGCTAACTATGATATTTACCTCTTTAATTGCCCCTTCGGTTAGTTGAGAGGCAAATTGGGCAAGGTTTTGAGCTAAGCTCATATAATCTTTAACAGCCTCAAGTTTTTGAGGTTTGAGAGCAGGGATATTAATAGCGCTTGTTGCGTTTCTTCCTTCAAGAACATCAACCACTTGATTTGCAACATCAACTGCTACATTAATTTGCGCTTCATCGGTACTTGCGCCTAAGTGCGGTGTTAGAATCGCATTTTTTTCGAATTTGATTAAAGGCGATTTATCGATATTTTTTTCATCTTCATACACATCAATTGCGCATTGCGCCACCTGATTTTCTTCTAATGCCTTAGAAAGTGCGTTTTCATCAATAATTCCGCCTCTTGCGCAGTTAATTATCCGTACACCTTTTTTCATTCGATTAATTGTGTTTGTGTTAATTAATCCTGCGGTTTCTTTGGTTTTAGGAGTGTGGATTGTTATAAAATCGCATAATGGCCAAAAATCGTCAAAATGTTCAATGTATTGAGCTCCAAGACGCTCAACAACCTCTTTATTTGCATAAGGATCGCAAACCACAACTTTCATTCCCAAAGCAAGAGCAACATTTAGGACGTGTGAACCTATTTTTCCAAGTCCTATTATTCCCAAGGTTTTATTATAAACTTCTATCCCTGTAAATTTGGATCTTTCCCACAAGCCTTTTTTAACAGACGCATTGGCTTCGGGGATATTTCTTGCCATTGCCATCATCATTGCAATTGTGTGTTCTGCTGCAGCGTGGGTGTTTCCGTCGGGAGAATTAACAACAATTATCCCTTTTTGCGTTGCTGCTGCAACGTCAATATTGTCAACCCCAACTCCAGCTCGAGCAATTATTTTAAGATTGTTTGCTTTCTCTATAATTTTTGCGGTTATTTTTGTTTGAGAACGGACTAATATTGCGTCATAATCGCCAATTATTTCACAAAGTTTGTCTTCGTCCATTGTAGGAAGATTATCAACAGTTGCAACTTGAGACACAATTTGAACCGCTAAATCATTAATTTTATCTGTTATTAATACTTTCGACATTTTTTTTCCTTACTAGCCTTTTGGCAAATATGCCTGCGGATATTTATAAGAAGGGATAAAACCCGCTGCCTCATACATTTTATGAGCACTTTGATAATTTAAATCCAAACTTGCGTTAAGTTCCACTAATTCAATTATTCCGCTTTGACAAAGCTTAATTATATCGGAAACCGTAGCTTTAATCATTGGCAGGGAGAGTTTTTGTCCTCTGTGTTCTCTTGTAATTCCTATTAGGGGAAGATTTACAATTCCGTCATTTGTAACATTGGCAAGACAAAAACCAACGATTTTATTTTCATAAAGCAAAATTTTGCTTGCCTGGGGCAGGAATCTTCCATAAACGGACGATGTAATTTTATTTGTTATATCATTACAACCTTCCAATGAGCCAAAACGATAATCAAAGTTGACATCCGACGAATCCAAAAAAGCGCTGTGGATTGCTTTAGCCAGTTCTTCAAAGTAAATATCCCGATAAGGAGTGAGTTTGTATCCGATTGGAAGTTCAAGGAAATTAAACAAAGACAA
This sequence comes from uncultured bacterium, assembly GCA_947361225.1. GTDB lineage: Bacteria > Cyanobacteriota > Vampirovibrionia > Gastranaerophilales > Gastranaerophilaceae > RUG14156. The sequence goes on along the minus strand of CANAIK010000013.1, from coordinate 19,768 downwards.
TTCTTTAATAAATTGTTTGTTATTAACATCAAAAACCACAACCCCTGTATCAATAAAGCTGAATCCGTATTGCGCAACGATTGGTTTAAAGCTTTCTTGCACTCCTAACATTGCATAACTTACCAGAGCGTGTTTTCTTTTAGGACGGGTTAAGTCCATAAACATTTCAAATAAGCATTTTCTTTTGTTGTTAATATCCTCAGCTCCAAGACAATGAATTACGAATAATTCAATAACGCCCTCGGGAACTGTTGTGTAAGCAAGGAAACCGGTTGGAATTGAATCTTCCAGCAAGATTACACAATTAATAAGATTTTTTTTAAACGAATCGATAAATTCTTCATAAGACAAAGGATCGATTTCAAATTTATAATCTGTTTTCGCTCTAAAACGAAAATCATTATAAGCCCCTTGAAATACTCTATAATATTTTTCTTCTAAAATAGCTGTTTCATACATAGAAAAATAAGTTTCCTCGTTTCTTGTATCAATTGTAACACACAAATAATTTAATTTTCAAATTTTATGTATAGTTTTGTGTAGTATTTAATAATTGAGAATATTCTCAATCGTATCTATAAGTTCTTCCTGCTTAAACAAATTTTTCTGGATATATGCACTAATTTTGGTTTTTTCGATTTTATCGAGATAATTATCCTTAGGTTCTGAACTTACAACAATAACCGGACAATTTAGGTATGAGTTGTTTTTTCTTAATTCTTCAACAAACTCAAATCCGTTCATATTGGGCATTTGAACGTCTGTAATAATTAAATCGTATTTATTTTCTTTAATTTTTTCCAATGCATTTATTGCATTTGTTGCGGTTTGGGTGTTGTAGCCGTAATTAGAGAGAATATTTTTTTGCAGGATTCTTGTCGTATGAGAATCGTCCACAACCAGAATTTTGTATTTGTAATTGTCTTTTGTTTTAACAATTCCGTTCTTTGTAATAATTTTTGTCCCGATTTTGGTTGAAGTTATTGTTGAAATTATATCCGCCGTGTTTAGAATTAAACAAGCCTCACCGTTTGCAAGCGTTGTAATTCCCGAGATATTTTTAACCTTATACAAGGGCGGAGCAAGTTTTTTATGGACAATTTCCTGGTCTGAAATTAATTTTTCAACGATAATTCCAAAAGCAAAATTATCTGTTTCAATAATTAGAAGAGTATATTTATTTGTTTCTCTTGGAACGTTTTTAAAATTTAGAATTTGCGATAATGTATAAATTGCAATTGCGTTTCCATCATAAATATAGTAATTATTCGAATCCTTCTCGAAAATTTCATCCGAATTAATTCTTGCTATTGTTTTAATAACGGAAGTTTCAATTGCCCAAAGCTGTTCTTGTTCTTGAATAATAAATACTTTTTTTGTTGCAACGGTTGCGGGTAATATTATTCTTACTACGGTTCCTTTGTTTAGTTTAGAGAAAATATCAATTCTTCCTTGAAGTTGATTAATTTTGCTATTAACAATATCCAACCCCAAGCCTCTGCCGGACAATTCCGTTACAAAATTTTCCGTTGAGAACCCCGGATAAAAAATTAAATTTGTAAGTTCGTCATCACTAATAGCGCTAAGTTCTTCTTTTGTTAATAATTTTTTCTCAAGTGCTTTTTGCTTAATTTTTTCAATATCAAGACCTTTTCCGTCGTCTTTAATGTCGATTATTACTTGAGTGTCAATGTAGTTAGCGCTTATTACAATTTTTCCCGTTTCGTTTTTTCCTTGAGCTTTTCTTATTTCAGGAAGTTCAATCCCGTGGTCAATTGCGTTTCTTATTATATGGATTAAGGGGATTTTAATTTCTTCAATAATTGTCTTATCCGCAGTAATATCCGCCCCTTCAATTATTAAATCAATTTTTTTGTTATTGTCCCTTGCAATATTATGAACCATTCTTGGGAAAAGTTGAAAAATTGTCGAAAGAGGCAAAATTCTCATATTCTTTACCATAGATTCAATTTCGTTTGTTGTGCTGTTAAGTTTTGTTTCGCTTTCTTGGAGTTGTCTAAACAAATAATTCATTTCTTTGGTAATTGCGCTAATTTTTTTCGAATGGATATCAACCAAAGAGCAAAGTTGTCTGTTGTAGTTAATAACTTTTCTATAATCAATATCCTCGTTTTGATTTGGTGTATTTAAATATTTTTTGTCGAAATATTTAATATAATAATCCATTTTAATAAAGTTTTTTTGCCAATCGGATAAATCGTTGCTTATTTTTTTAGCCAATAACAACTGATCGTTGGTTTTTATCTTAGAAACAATTAATTCTCCGATTTGTCCTACTAAAGAATCGAGTTTAACCGAATCTACTCTTAGGGTTTTAATTTCTGAATTAGAAATAGTATTTATAATATCTTTTTGAGTTTGTTCTTTTAAAAAAGTCTTTTTTTGAGGCGGGGAGCTAAATTCAAATTTTGCCAGAGTTTTAATAACATCAAGTTTTTGACAAACTTCCTTAATGAGTTCTTTGTTCTCCATTTTTATTGCAACAAGACCTTCTTTAACAGCTAAAGAAATATCGTGGGATAAAGGAGTGTTTTTTTCTTTGTAAAAATTGATAATTTCTTTTAAAATCGTCAAAAGTCCGTTTGATTGAGGGTTTTTAGGGATTGGAATCGAATTTATAATTTGTATTGTTTCGTCAACTGAGTTAACAAAAGTGATTTTTTTAATTATTTCATCATAATCAAAACCCGAAGTTTCATTAGTTTTTTTGTCTGCAATTTCGTAATAATCTTTTCTTGTAACTCCGTTTTTGTCGGCAAAAGTTCCGATTGTTTCAACAAAATTTGTGGTTTTGTCGTTTAAATCCAAAAAACTAAAGTCTTTGTTGGTTGAAAGGCTAAATTTTTCTAAAGACGATATAATTTCCAGCGCCGATTTTTTAATTTTATCAATTTCTTGATCGATTATTTTTTCTGTTAATGATAAAAATTTTTCCGTGTTTTCTTTAATTTTATTAAAGGCGCTAGAGAAATTTTTGTCTTTTCTTAAAATACACAAAGAAACAAGAATATCGGTTGTTAAATTCTCAATTTGTTCAAAATTGGAAAAAAACTGTTCTTTGCTTTTATCCTCTGAAACAAATTCTTGAGGGGGTTTTGAATTTGGATTAAATTGTGCAAGTTGTATTAATTTTTCAATGTATGATTCAACTTTAGGGCTTTTAAATTCGTCTTTTTGAGCTACGGTTTTGTTAATTAATTCGGAAATAAAACTCAAACAATCGGATAAAGTGTCTGCAATTTTTGAATTAATGGTTATTTTTTCTTCTTTAATTAAACTGATAACATCTTCAATTTTATGTGCGATATTCTGAATATCTTCAAATCCAAGCATTCGAGCAGAACCTTTAAGAGAATGAGCGTCTCGAAAAAGCTGCATTGCGATATCTTTGTTTTTAGTATCTTTCTCAAGTGCAAGAAGTTTTGCATCCATTGAAGAAATTATTTCGGAGCTTTCCTGTTGGAAAATATTTAAAATTTCTTCCAGTTCGTTTTGTTGAAATTCCATTGTTTTAAATTACCAATTGTTTTAAATCGTTCGATGTTGTTTCTATTTTTTCAAAAATTGAGTCGTTTTGACTGGTTATTTCTTTATTAACTTCAGCCATTTTAGCAATTTCTTCAATATAGTTCTCGCACGCCTTAGAATCAGTGTTAATTTGTTTAGACGACGCAATAACTTCTTTCATATTAGAGGAAATATCGTTCATTGAATTAATTAGTTTTTCGATATTCTCACTAATAATATGAGCTAATTCTAAACCCGATTCAATTTCTTTTGTTCCTTCTTCAGTTGCAAGAACGGTTGAATTTGCAGTTTGCTGGATATCATTAATTAAAGAAATTATTTTTGTTGTTGCTTGTTTTGATTCGTCTGCTAATTTTCTAATTTCAGATGCTACAACGGCAAAGCCTTTTCCGTGTTCCCCCGCCCTTGCGGCTTCAACGGCTGCGTTTAGCGCCAGAAGATTTGTTTGTTCCGCAATATCCTCAACAAGACCAATGGTGGACGATATTGATTGAACAAAATCCGATAATTCCAGGATAAGTTCAGCTATGGTTTGAATTTTGTGTCTTATTGAGAACATTTTTTCAATATTTGTCTTAACTGCACTGTATTCGTTGTTTGTAAAGCTCAATGATTTGTTTGTTTTCTCATTTGCCTGATTGGTAAGATCGTCCATTGAAGCAGCGTATTTTTGAAGGTTTGCAGCTAAGGTTTGCATATTTTTAATTTTTGTATCAACTAAATTATGGTTTTCTTTTTGTGAATTGTTTTTAGCCTGAATTGAGCTAATATCATCTAAAGTGCGCTCAAAAGTCGTAATAATAATATTGTCCAGCGGTTTTTTAACAGAATTGGTCGAATATTTAAGCAAAATTATTAGTGCAAAAAAACCAACCAGGAAAAATATTAAACTGTCACGATTTGACAGTTCCAGAAATTTATCCACATAAAAAATCGCCCCTAGAACGACAAAAATTACACTATAATCAAATAATTGTTTTTTTAATAGTTTTTTTGCGATGCTTACTTTGTTATTTACTTCTTTTGACATATTCCACCCTTTTATAAAAAAATGTATAATCGTATTATAATTATAAACAATAAATTGAATCATGACAAAAAAAGTAATAATAATAGACGATAGTATAACTTCTCTTAATTTGATAAAAACCGCTTTTGCAAAAGCGAACTGGGAAGTTTGGGGTATTCAAGAATCTAATAAAGCTCTTGAACTTATTTATGATATTGCGCCCGATATTATTATAACAGACGCTATAATGCCAAAAATCGGAGGATTTTCTTTAGTTCGATTAATCAAACAAAACGAAGATATTTCTTTAATTCCCACCATTGTATACAGCGTTTTGGATAAAAAAAATGCAAAATTCTACATTAAAGATAACCAAAGTGAATATTTTTTAAAAAAAGAAGACAATATTGACGAACTGTTGGATTTAGCTTATAAAATCGTAAAAGAACACCCTTTAAGTGAAGATTATAAACTAAATATTCTAAAGGCAAGTCTTCGATTCCATCCTGTTGCTGAAAAAGTTGAGCAGGCTGTTGTTGTTGAATTAGAGGAACCTGTTGTTGAAAAAAAAGAATTCAATAAAATTGATTTTGAGAACAAAGTTAAACAAAACTATGATTTTAGCTTATCGGATGAGAAAATAATTCAAAAAATCACTTCAATTCTATATCAAGAACTTGAATATAATCTTTGCGTTATTAACTTAAATTCAACAAAAACGGTTTATTTCGACATTAAAGATTTTATCTTAAGCCCTATTTTCCGAAATGCTATTTTAAAAAAATATGATTCTAAAAATCCTGTTTTATTCAAAAAATATGCTCCTAATTTAAAAACAATCGTAAACGAGGATGAGTTTTTCTCCAATATTTCTTTTTCTTTCGAGTATAAAGAAAAAGAAATTGCGCACATTAGTTTTTTTTCTAAGGAAAAATCCAAATGGACAAACGAACAGGAAAAAGTCGAGTTTATAAAAAATATTCTAAATTCTTTTTTTGTTGCAAGAGAAATTAACAAAAAAAGAAACTCGGCTCAAAAAGATTCAATTAAGGAAAAATATTTACCTCAAATGTTTGAGAAAATTAACCTTAATAACGATGATAATCTTTATTTTGCGATTCTTGAAATAAATAATTATTCTTATTTAATTAAGAATTTAAACGAAGAAGAAACAGATATTCTTAACTTAAAAATTTCCAAGAATATTGTTGATTATTTGGATAAAAACGAACAGGTTTATAAAACCGAAGCTGATGAGTATAATATTATAATATATGCTAAAAACGAGAAACAGGCTTATCAAAAATTGAATTTTATTAAAAATATAATTAATTCAACTTCGACAAATTCAATTTCACCTATCGCAATAATAGGGGCAAGTTGTTGCAAATGTGAAGGAAGTATTAATTTTTTCCAAGCTCAAAAAAATGCTCGAAAAGCACTTGATTTAGTAACAAAAGAAGAAACTACGGTGATTAAAAATGCAGAAGAATAATTTGGTTACAAAAAAGAATACATTAATTGAAGACGAGCCTCAAACTATAAGCGAAAACTATACTCTGGTTGAAATTGACAAACGAGTTTATGGATTCTTAGCGCAAGATGTTCTTGAAATTACAAAAATTTCGGAACTGGATTATCCGGACGAAATGTTAAGCTGTGTTTTGGGTTTAATTAAATATAATCAACAACCTGTTGGTGTTTTTGATTTAAGGGATATTTTTAAGCTCGATAGAATTATTTATGATTTGAGTGCTAAAATTCTTGTTCTTAAATCAGGGGAAGGTGTTTGCTCAATTATTTGTGACAAGGTTCTGGATATTAAAAAACTCGAAGTTGATAAAATCCACGCTCTTCCGTATCAAAAATCCCAGCATTTTTTTAATGGTTTATATATTAACGAATCCGAGAATATTTATATTGTAAATCAAGCAAATATCGTTAAATACGTTAGTCAAAACCCTGATAAATTTGAATCAGGCTCTAAAGATATGACTTATATTATTAACGATGAGGAATCAAAAAAGATTCTAAGGGATAGAAAAAATTTTATTAACAAAATATCAACCGAAGTGCAGGAAACAAAGCCTCTTTATGATATGGGCGTGTCTTTTGTAATTAATAATGTCAAATATTATATTAATATGAATAATGTTAAGGAATTTTTCAAGGTTAATAATTCAAAGTTTATTAAAGTTCCGTATACAAACGATTATATCTTAGGGCTTATTAATATTAAAGGCGATTATATTACGGTTGTTGATATTCGAAAGTTCTACAATAATTCAAAAACGGAAATTAAGGAAAAATCGACAATAATTATTCTTAATTCCACAGAATTTAAAATCGGTATCTTAGCTGATGGAATTTGTGAATCAATGAATATTGATTTTGATGAAATCTTGCAGAATAAACTCCAGAATCAAGACGCAAACTCGATTGAATTTGTAAAAGACGGGGAAATTTATCAAGTTGTGGATGTTGAAAAATTATTGAACGATGAAAGACTTACAATTTGTTAAGTTGTTAATAATTTCCTCAATTGATTTTTTGATTCTTGTTTTTTCACTATCCGAATTTAAAAGTTTATAAATAAAAGGTTTTAGAATTAAGTTATCCTTGAATTGATAATAGTTTTTTGTATTATCGATTGAATTAATAAATTTATTTAAGATTTCTATAGTTGAATCAATTTTTTTAACTATAAAAACCGTATCATAATTTGTTTTTATATTGCTTAAATCAATTTTTTCGATTTTTTCAAGTTTTTGTACAACTTGAGAAAAATCAATATTGCTGCATCCTTTAATTAACGCTCCACCCTTGGAACAATTAATAAAATCGATATTTTTGTGATTAAGAATAAAATTACTTAAATGATTAATATAAAAACTATAATCAAGCCTGCTTGGAATTAGTTTTCCTTGCTCGTTTACAACCGTGCATAAATTTTTGTTTAGTTTATTTAAATATTCCCTAAGTTTTGTTTTGTCGTTTTTAAAACTTTGCAAAAATTTATCGTAGTTTTTTGGTTTTATTAAATATTCTTCCCCTTCTAAAACGCACTCTAATTCTTCATACCACCCTTGCGTTTTTGAATAGCAATCCCCGTTTTGAAAAGCTAAATCGGATCCTAACAGAATAATTTTTTTAAAACCCATTAAACAAGCGCTGGATAGGGCGCTATAAGTTACGGTTCCTATTGATTTTAAGTTATTGTCAATTTTTAAGCACTCTCTAATCCAGGGGTTTAAAAAATTGTCACAAGATAAGTAATTAAAGGTTTTTTTCGTTTCAAGTGCGTGGATTTTGGGGTTTGTAAACCCTTCAAGAATAAAACAAAGTTTTTTGGTGTCAATTCCCCTAAATTGTCTTAGGGTATCGATTGATTCAATATTAACAACAAAATTAGGACAAATTGAGTTCTCGATTAATAAGTTAACAACCCTGTTAACTGCAAAAACTACAAATTTATCTTGATTATTCTTAATTAAATCCAAATTTTTTGCTAAACTTGGTCCTGCTGATAGAATTAGAGCGGTTTTTCCCTTGTAAATATTTTTAATCGAATCCAAGGGAGGATTTTTTATAATATTAACTAAATTCTTAGTTGAATAACTAATCGCCTCCTCGCTTTTGTTAATAAGGGTGTTATGGTTGATTATTTTTTCTCCCAGGATATTCTGCGCTTTGTTAAAAATTTTTTTAATGTCATAAAAAAATAAATTTTTATAAGAATTTAAAAAACTAATACTTAAAGTCGTTTCGTGGTTTGTAATTTTATTAATTTTATCTAAAAATTGGGATTCGTCGTTGTATATAAAAACTCTGTCATTTGCAATTGCGTCAATTTGCGCTATTGATAAAACAAAAGAAAGCAAGTCCAAATTCGGCTCATAAACGAGAATTCTACCCTTTTTTATTTTTTGCGCCATTAAATCAACCAAATATCCAAGACCTAATCCATAAACGATTCGAATTGAATCGTTAATATCATTAATTGTGGATACGATTCTCTCTGATTCTTCTATTGCGCCTTTTGCATCGTGGATTAAGGTGTTTTTATAAATTAAGTTGTATTCGTCCTTATTGGTTTTTGTTAAAGCGCAATTTGAGCTGTTAAAACTCGAGTTAAGAATTTTATCTGCTAAGTTTTTATTGTATTTTTTAATATAGAATAAATTTTTTTCTAACACTTTATTTTCCATAGTCTCTATGGTAGCATTAGATAGATAATTATGGCAAATAGAATTCTTTTTTTAATATTATTAGTTATATCCTTTAATTTTGTTTTCGCTAATGAAAACATTCCAACGATTGAGCTTAATGACTATGAAAAAATTTATAGTGAGCTTAAAGAGGCTGATTTTAACTATATTTTCGGGCTTGATCCTTATCAGAACGACGATTATACAAAATATATGTATTCTCCTTATCCTTTGTTTCGATCAGGTGTGACTTTAGTTTTTAAATCAATAAAAATCCCTCCTGGATATTATTTGCTAACCCCAAGAGAACAAGATGGGAAAACCTGGATTCTATTTAAAGAAAACGGAAAAGTCATTTGTACAATTCCTATATACAAAGAAGAAATTGTCCCCGAGGGGTTTTATGAAGACAAACTTCCCTCAAAAAAACTCAGTTTTACTCAAAAAATGGGCAAAAAAACAATGGAGTTTATTGGAAAAAAATGGGGAAAAACAAACAAAAGAACCCCCATTCCAAAGGCTTATATCGAATTCAGGGATAAAGGAAATTTTTGGGATATGATATTATATTATGATTCCAAAAAGTATTATCTTTTGTTTAAGAAAGACTAAAAGAGGTAATTTTAAATGAAAAAACTATTTATATTTTTTATTCTGTTTTCTTTGTTAACTCCCTTTACAAGCGCTAAAGAATTCAATAAAAACGAAATAAACGAGATAAAGGTTGTTCTTAATAAGCACAATCGTGCCTTAAAAAACCACGATTTTAAAACCTTTCAAACTTTCTATTCCAAAGATTATATGAGCGCTGACGGGTTTAATGTCGAAGATCTTACAAAAATGGTTGAAAAAACCTATAATACTTATAAGAATATAAAATATGAAACAAAAGTTAACTCGATTACAACTTTTGATAACATTGCAATAGCGCAGGTTTCAGATAGAACAACGGCAAAACTTTATCCCCAGGATAATAAAAAATACAACAAAAAAGACAAATCAAAAATAGGACTTTTAGACGGCAAAAGTGTTTATAGTATTTATTTAGCAAAAAAAGGCGATTCCTGGAGAATTATTTATGACGATATTATAATGGAGGAAACCAGCCTTAAATATGGAATTGCAAAGGATTTAGATATTAACCTCAATACTCCTTTGTTTATTAAACAAGGTGAACCATATGATATTTCTTTAACTATGAATAAACCACAAGATGTTATTGCGCTTGGAGCGATTTCTAAAGAAGAAATTTCTTATCCGCCCAAAGATTATCAGGAAAAATTTAGAAAAATTCCTCCTGAAGGCTTATTGGAGCGTATTGTTAAAGCAAATAAAAGAAACCTGGACGAATACGCAATTGCCTCTATTGGATTTACAAAAATTTCAACCAATGACGATTCTTCGAAAGCAAAAATTGAAATCCTGGGAATGGCATACGTTCTAAAAAGAGTGACAATGGAAAAAGACAAAAAATTTATAAAGGAGCTTTAGGTGAAAGACAAAAAAGCTTTAATTTTTTATTTTTTAATGACAATAATCCTTTTTGACTTTGGAAATCAAATAAGAAAACTTAGTTTTAATCCTTATTTTGAAGATTTAGACAATCCGATTTTTTCTATTATCCATATAACAAATACGGGAAGTGCCTGGGGTTTGTTTGAGGATAAAACGGTTTTTCTTTCCCTGCTTGCAGTTTTTGCTTTAATTTTTTTAAGTTATTATGTTGTAAAAAACCTTGCTTTTAAAGATAAATTTCCTCTTTTGTGCTCGGTTTTATTTGCCTCAGGGGCTTTAGGAAATTTGGTTGAAAGAATAAAATTTGGTTATGTTGTAGATTATATTAAGCTCAATTTTGTTGATTTTGCGATTTTTAACTGTTTTGATATTTTTATTTTTCTTTCTGTAACAATTTATTTTTTCTTTGTTCTGGTTGAAACAATAAAACAAAAGAAAGAATCAAAATGAATATTATAGTTGAGAATGAGGAAAAAATCCGACTCGATATTTTTTTAAAGGAATATTTAATAGAACTTAATCGCACAAAAATTGCTCAATGCATTGAACAAGGACTCGTTCTGGTTAATAAAAAACCTCAAAAAACTTCCTACAAACTAAAAAAAGGCGATAATATAGAGGTTTTGTCAGATAAAATAGATTCTTTTATAAATACAACAAAAACCCTTGCGCCCTATGAATTTGAGTTGGATATTGTTTTTGAGGACGATGATTTGGCGGTTATTAATAAACCAAAAAACCTTCTTTGTCATCCAACAAAATTCGACGATAACAAAACTTTAGTTAACGCACTTATTTATCGATACAAAAATTCCCTATCGACTCTTGGGGGACTTGATAGACCGGGTATTGTCCACAGGCTTGATAAAAACACCGCAGGGCTTATGGTAATAGCAAAAACCGATTGCGCTTATCGAAGTTTAGCTCAACAAATTAAGGAAAAAAGCGCAAAAAGGAAATATTTAGCGATTTGTCTTGGACAATTTATAGAAAAACAAGGAATTATTGATAAGTCTTTAGTGCATTACATTAAAAATAACGTTAAAATGACAATAGCTGACAATAACGAGGGGCTTAGCGCCATTACTTACTATAAGGTATTGGAAGAATTTCTTGGCGCTGCTTTAGTTGAACTTGAGCTTAAAACCGGTCGAACCCACCAAATTAGAGTGCATATGGCGTCAATTAACCACCCTGTTTTCGGGGATAGTTTGTATGGGTCTAAAAGTTTTCTAAGGAATGAATTCTACAACCTTAAAACTCAAGAGCAACTTTTGCAATCCTATTATCTTTCTTTTAATCACCCAAAAACAGGTGAATTAAAAGAGTTCGAGCTAAAAGAAGAAAATTTTAGCAAAGATTTTATTAAAGTATTAAATTTTTTAAGGAGGAAAAATGAATCTTAATGTTGAATTGTTTGATATTTGCTATTTTTTAGGGGGTTTTATCCTTGCAGCCATTATTTTTTCAATTTATTGTCTTAAGCTAAAAAAAGAAATTAGAATAACAAAAAGACAATATGAAAAAAAATCAATCGGAGCGGACGATTCAGCTTTAAGAGTGAAAACTTTAGAAAACAAAATCGAAACACTTGAAGCGGCTTTAAAAAAGCAAATGGGAAATTAATTTTTTGGGGCTTATGTAGCAGATTACACTAAAAATAGTTAAAATCGTTGTCATGCTGAACTTGTTTTTCGCATCTTACCAATTATCAGATTCAAAAAACACCTACACAGGAGGGAAAAAATTACGTCTCGATAAATCTCGACTTATTTTCTAGTCAGTTCGAAAATGACATTATGATTAGTTTTTAGGAATATTTGGTGTAAAGTTGTATATAAATTCCTAATTTTTTATAACATTATTAATAACATTCAAAATTTCCAAATACCCCTGACATTCCTTTGTCGTGGATAAAAGAATGAGTTTTAGGAGCGCCTCTTTGGATTCGTCTTTATCTTCTTTTTTCCTAACGCCAAAATCTTCTAAAGACAAACCCAAAAACTCAATGAGCCTTAAAAAATTGTTCACTTGGGGAAATTGTTTTCCATTCTCAATATTTCCGAGGTTTTTATCCGTCATATCGATTTTTTCGGATAGCTCAGCCTGGCTTAATTTGGCTTTTTGCCTTGCTTTTTTTATAACCTCACCAATAAATTTTTTATCATCATATATCATAAGTTTTTACCTTTTTATTTAAAATACCTTACATATATTGCCTTTTTAACCCACCATATTTAACTTTTTAGTACAAATGTAAAATATGTTTTACTTTTAATTAAATCCATGGTATCTTAGAAGTATATTTCCTGTTAATGGGAAAAAGAGAAACATATAAGTGTAAAAATATAAGAAAACTATAAGGAATTCATTTATGAAAAAGAAAGCTTTCTCTTTGATTGAGCTACTTATTAGCTTAATTACAATTTCAGTAATCCTAGCCTCAATGGCGCCGATTATAACGCACAAAATGAAACACGGAGGGGTATCAATTGGAACTAAACTATCAATGAAATGTCCGCCTACGGTTGGTTCAAGTTGCGCAATGTGTCTTGGGAATCAATGCATTGCTTGTCTTATAAGTTGTGGGAATCAATTTAAGAATACTTCAACCTGCAAGTGTGAAAGCTGCACTCAAGGCAACTGTGGGAACTGCAACTCAGATAGGAACAAGTGCGATAGGTGCAATGATGGGTATGGGTTACAATCGAATGGGTCTTGCAGTGCGTGCAATGCTCCCTATGTATCCAATGGGGGAAGTAGCGGGTGTATTAAGTGTGATACGGGGTACAAGTATCAGAATGAGAACCTAAAGACACAATGCAAGGAATGTGATACGGCAAATGGGTATTTTCCGAATGCAGACAGGAAAGGTTGTACGCAAAAGACGTGTGGAGCAGGATATCGAAGAGAGGGAAATAACTGTACAGCGTGTAGCGGAAATACGTATCAATCAAACCCAAGTTATTCGGGGACCAGCTGCAGTGCTTGTGGAGTAAATGAAACAGCGAATGCCAATCACACAGGGTGTGATTCTATGTGTGTGGATAAAAGTACGTGTATGGGGAATAATTATCACGATGGGTGTCGTTGTAAACCCTGTGGAGCAGGGACGCAACCGAATACAGACAAGACGAGTTGTGATGTAATAACGCCGATTGTTACTTGTCCGAGTACTTGTAAGACTTGTGTTTCAGGGACAGCTGAATGCGAAAGCTGCATTGATGGATATAAGCTGGTCGATAAAACCTGCAAAGAAATTAAAAAGCCGAAGAACCAGAGTGATTGTGACCAATTCGGAGCCATATTTATCCCGGCAATTTCAGGGAGTGAGTCGGGTACTAAAATTCTTGATAATACCCCCGGGGTTTGTATGACAAAGAAAAACGCAGGGGATTCAGACGGACCCACTGTTGATTATGGCACAATAACGACACTAAAAGCCTCAGGAACCGGAGCGGGAACTTGTCCTGCTGATACTGCCTGCTGTTGGAGTGGGGCAGCAACAACAAACACGGCAAACGGCGATTATTGCCAAGAAAGCGTGTCAAGCTATAGTCACGGTCCTACCTACTCTCCTTTTAATTACGGCGCTTGCAAAAGAACTGTTTGCAACTACAAAGCTGCCGAATATGCTTGCTCTCACTATAAAATAGGAAAAAGCATAGAAGGCGATTGGACTTTACCTGATGGAACAATCGTTGATATTATAGAAAATATTATAAATTATCTTGAACCTTGTCCTGACCCCGATGCTGAAAGCGGAGATTATAAGACTTATTCTTGCAAGGGTAAAAAATTCAAAGCATCCTTTACAGATACAAGCAAATACACTAATATAAGCTATATTCAAAATTATAAAGGAGCAAGCGGATTGCAGCTTTGTAATGCGTCAAGCGGTGGTACCGGAGGCGCCCCAAGATGTTTTGCTCGTTTTGATAGCTGCAAAGGAGCAAAATTTGCAAGAAACAATAAGACAAACGGCTGCGCTCCAGGCGTAGTTTGGATACAGGGTGGTTCTGGTTTTGTAATTACAAGAGCACATGTAAAGATAGGTAGTACCAGCTACATATATGACAATGAAAAAGCCACTTCATATGACGGGGCAAGTATTGATAAAACCAGCGCTTTTTCAACAAGATGTATACTAAAAAGCTGGGTCGAATAAAATCTTATATTTTTGTGTTTTGGTATTTGAGGGCTTTGATTTTTAAATCCAGCCCTCTTTTTTTTATGGCAAATAATGGTTTACAAATTCATTGTAAACCATTATCACATAATCCCTTCTGTACCTTTTTTAGTTTAATTTTTATTAATATTATTTAAAAACCATTGAAAAGTTGAAAATTGATAAAAAGTTTAAAAAATTTAAAGATTTGTTAAGAATAAGTTTAAAAAAATATTCTAAAACTACCATTGTAACCGCTTTTAGTTTTAATGCAGTCTATAAAAAAAGAGGGCTGAATTAAAAATCAAAGCCCTCGAAATACCAAAACACAAAAATATAAGAAAAATTTAGTCTTCTATGTATTTATACATAACGCAGCGAACAGAATAAGCGTTAAGTTTGCCTTCTAAAGTAGAATATACACCTAGAGCGAGACCGCCGGAATAATAGCTCACAGTATAACCATCTTCACTATTAGTCAGACTCCAAACAATACTAGGATAGCACTTGTTAACTTTTGAACCGGAGCAAATAGAGCCATTCTCGCAGCGAGGAGAACCCGCAGTGTTTTGAGCGGTTCCAGATTGGCATAATTGAAGTCCTGTATTGCCGCTATATCTTTGAATTTTAAATTTAGAAGTATCTGTTTTGCTTGTTGGACCATTGTTTACGGCACTTACAAGGGATTCTAAAACTTTTTTACTGGGTAGATTCCAAATTTTCTTTTTGTTGCCTGGTTCAATATTTCTGCAAATATAATCCGCTGCCCACCAATTGCAAACAGTTCTGTTACAGGATTCATAATTAAATTTGTTTACAGTGCTCAAAGCTGTTAATATTGGAATATTATTAACAACATCACTGCCTGAACAAGTACCCGAAGTTTTTCCATCAGTCCAACAACATTTTGTTCCTGTTGTATTTGTGCAGTTATCTCTTGTTGCGCTGCTTCCGGCTTTTAGCGAACTAATTGTACCAGAGTAAATGGCATTTGGTCCCCCTTGATCCCCTGCATTCCTTTTGGACATACAGAACCCACCATCATTTGGTTTTGTGTAATCGTCCGGGATGTAAATTGTTGTATTTCCTGTTAAAGTATTACAAACCTCCTGCGAATTGGGTTTTTTGTAAGCTTTGCACTTGCCTCCATCTAACAAATACTCAGGATCATCCCCTGTTGCATTCTTGCATTCCGTGCAACTCGTCTCACCGGAGCACTTTGTGCACCCTGCTGGACAAGGATTGCACTTGCTATTCGCCAAGTATTCCCCATCTTTGCAACTTGTTGGAGCAGTGGAGGGTGTATAACAATCTGATTTATCTGCATTAGCTACTTGTCCACTGGGACATCCCACGCAATGACATCCATCGTATTTTTGAGTAGAGGTGCAGCTGGATTTCGATTCACAACTTGTATTAGTACAAGCATAATAATTACAAGCTATACAAGTTGAACCAAAATCACTACAAGACCTGCAAGCGGTTTTAGAATCATTTACAGCTCCACTACAAGATATACAACTTGTTTGTCCGCTATTGGGTTGATATTGTCCGCTTGGACAGCTGGAACAGCTTGTAACATTAGCACTATTAGAATAAGTTCCTGCGCCACAACTTTGACAAGTTGATGAGGATGCACTCCAATAAGTTCCGGCAGCACAGCTTGTACAAGATCTATAATTGTTGTGTACAAACCCACTACAGGTTTTACAAGTAGTTTGCCCTTCACTATCTTGATATTCTTTATTCCCATCACAAGTTGTGCATCCTGTTGCAGCGCTACTTGAATTAGCTTTAGTACCCTTAGCACACTTTTGACAGGTTCCGCCTTCATTGGAATAATATCCTGCTCCACAAGCACTACATCCATCCCCGCTTTTTTGATAACCTGACTTACATCTATCGCATTTATTTCTATCCGAAGTACAGTTAACACAATTTGCTTGTGTACAAGTTTCACACTTACAAGTTAGTGTGTTTTTAAACTGAGTCCCACATCCAATTGGACAAGCAATACACTGGTTTCCCAAACAAAGTGTGCATTGAGACCCAACTGTTGCGGGGCATTTCATACTTAACTTCTTGGTCCCAATCGAAACCCCTCCGTGTTTAAGTTTGTGTGTAACCACAGGAGCCATAGCAGCCATAATGACTGAAATTGTGATTAAGCTAATTAATAGCTCAATTAAACTAAAAGCTTTTTTCAAATTTTTGTTCTCATTTTTAATACACATAGTGATTCCTTATTTTTACTTAATGTATGTATAATTAATGTTATACAATGTCTACTATAGGATAACAATATAGAACAAATTTGTCAACAAGTATAATTTTAGATTACAGTTATAATTATGTATAATGTTCGTGAGTTAATTAGAATATTGCTTTTAAAAAACGGGGTTTCAATGCGAAAACTCGTTCAAAAAATGAACGATGCGGGTTATGAAAAAATGACGATTGGCGGGTTTTCTAAAATGCTCAAAACTGAATCGATAAAATTCAACAAAGTTCAAGATATTCTTGAGTTTTTAGGCTATGAGTTAAAAATCGTCAAAAAAGAAAAAAATAACAACGAAACAGAACTTGAGTTATTAAAGATTTAACTCATAAATTTTGTTGGGGCTGAGTTTTGCGTGCCCTCCTCTAATTGGAAGGATTAACAAGCCAATCCCAAAGAAAGGGGATAATACATAAGCGGTTGGATTGACCCATAAGGATCTATTAGCGCCTGTTTTTGAAATTTCTCCTTCAAGCTCCAGGGAATTTGAAACAAGAACAAAATTTCCTATTGTAAAATCTGCAGGGACCCCATAAGCCCCGTTTTTAGTGATATTTTCAACTCTAGCTTTTACAATTTCACCTTTTTTATGGTTTTTATTGTTAATTGTTGAATCTTTCGATAAATAGAAATAAATTTCCTCACCTTCCGACAAATTCCTTGTGGAATAAGGCTTTTGGGGTCGAATTGTAATTATATTTGAGTCAATATTTTCAAAATTAACAGGTTTATAGGTTTTTAGTTTTTTATAATTCAAATTAGACAATAGCTCATCTTTAATTAGTTCTTGAGGCTTTAAGTTGATTTTTAAGTTAGAACTAAGAGTATTAATAACAAACTCATCAACAATCGGATCGGGTTTTATTTTTTTAATAGTTAAGTTTTTGTCTAAGTTTTCAATTAAACTATCAAAAAAAGCGTCGTCAAACTCAACCTCTTGGGACAGCGCCAAGGGGGTTATAATAAAATTGAATATTATTAATAATGCAATAAATTTTTTCATTTTTTTATTTTTATAGATAATTTATCTGTTTATTTGAGTTTGCTTTAACTTTTTCTTGTAATTTTTTTCTGTTGTCTCTTGAAGTTAACAAAAAGTTTTGATAAACAGCATTGTCTTTATATGGATTCTCAACTAAATATTGCGGATATTTATTGTAGATGTATTCATAAATTGCCATCATTCTTTTGGAGCCTAGCGGATGGGATAAATACCAATCGTATCTAGGCTGATCGGTAATTTTATTTAGAACAATAATTTCTGACACCGGATGATATCCTGCGTTAACTAAATAATCAACAGCACGTTTATCGGCCTTAAATTCATATTTTTTAGGAGCGAATGATTGAGTAAAACAAGAAAATTGTCCTTTAAAAGCCCCTTGATTCAAATCAACCAAATGAGAAATTTCGTGGGCTAAAATTGCCGCTAACTCGTCTTCTGTGTTTAGATATCTTAAGGTTGTATCATAAAGAACAATCGATTTTGTTCTGCAAGAAGTCCCTGCGTTAATTTGGCTTTTTTTAACCAAAAGAAAATTGGTTCGATAAGGAATTTTATTTGCATTCAATATTCTATATCCAACTTTTTGCATTAATTCTTCCGATTTTCCACCTTTTAAATAATCAATTTCAAATGCTTGAGCAACATTTGCACTAAAAATTAAAATAAGAGTCAAGGTTAATAAAATTTTTTTCATAATACTTCCTAAAAATTTCCTAATAATTTTAATAATATATAATTTATAAGAAAAATTCAAATTAATTTTTGTAAAAAATTAAGCCCTCGTTATTTTGAGGGCTTAAAGAATTTGGAATTTATATGCAATTTTTACTCTAAATACTCCTAAAAACTAATTACAATGTTATTTTGAATTTGTTTTTAGGAATCCGATAATTGGTAAGATGCTGAAACGAGTTCAGCATGACGTTTTTAACTATTTTTTAGTGTAACCTGTTACATAGGGCTTAAAAATTTTAGTTTAGTTTTGTGCATCTTCCGTATTTGTAGAATACTTTTGCCGATTCCCATTGGGTTTTAGTTACGTCTCTATCGCATAGAACATAGATACCTGATTCAACATCTTTAACTTTGCAGAATTTTTGTTGTTCAACTTTGCAGTTGTAAGTATCTCCATAGCCTTCTGCCTCAAAGAAACGTGTTTTTAGTTCTTTGTATTCGGAATTCCTAAAAACATCTCGTCTAAATTTTGATTGTTTTGCAACCGGTAATCCTTTTTGTTCTTTTGGTTTTTTTATTTTCTGCGCTTTAACTTTTGGTTCTTTCGGACTGTCTTTTTTAAAGCTAAGTTTAGCATCAGCTCCAATACCAAAAATAAAAAGTGCTAATAATGATAACAATAAAGCTTTTTTCATTTTTTCTCCTTCGAATTTATCTACATTTTTTTAATTTCACTAAAACCGGTGTATTTTCTTAGAACTTCAGGAATTATTATTGTTCCTTCTTTTGTTTGGAAATTCTCGCAAATTGCAGCCAGTGTTCTTCCGACTGCTAAACCTGATCCGTTTAGGGTGTGAACAAAATCAACTGTTCCGTTTTTTCTTCTAAAGCGGATATTTGCCCTTCTTGCTTGATAATCGCCAAAATTAGAACAAGAAGATATTTCTTTATATGAATTATAAGAAGGCATCCATACTTCTAAATCATAACATTTTTTTGCGCTAAATCCAATATCGCCTGTTGATAAACAAACTTTTCGATAAGGCAATCCTAAAAGCTCCAACACGTTTTGAGCGTCTTTTGTCAATTTTTCGTGTTCTTCTATAGAATCCTCCGGTCGGGTGAGTTTTACAAGTTCAACTTTGTTAAATTGATGTTGTCTTATTAATCCTCTTGTGTCTTTTCCGGCTGAACCCGCCTCTTTTCTAAAACAAGGGGTGTATGCCGTCATATACTTAGGTAAATCGTCTTCGGATAGGATTTCATCCTGATAAATGTTTGTAACGGGAACTTCGGCTGTTGGAATTAAATATAAATCCTCGTCAACACATTTAAACATATCGTCTTTAAACTTAGGAAG
>CANAIK010000012.1 GCA_947361225.1 uncultured bacterium | reverse complement strand
AGAAAATTACGTCTCGATAAATCTCGACTTATTTTCTAGTCAGTTCAGGGTGACGAATTTCAATTATTTTGTGTGGTAAAATATTATTTTTTGATGCCATGTCAAACTTGTTTCGGCATCTTACTAAGTTTGTGACAAATATTTATGTTTTAATACTTGTTTTATCATTTATAAGAATATAATTTTATATATTCTGAAACTAAATAGACCCTGAAATAAATTCAGGGTGACAAATTGGGACAGATTAAGTACGATTTAAATTATATTAAAATTTTATAATTTTGTTCATTTTTTTTGCTCTTGCGGTGCTCAGGGCTTCGCCCGGGGTGAATTCCCTCGTCTTGCCTAACTTGGTAATTCTACTTCACAAACTTTCCTACCACTTAAATTCCTCCGGCACGGGGTCGTAGCCGCCGGGGTTGTAAGGGTGGCATCTTAGGATTCTTTTAAATCCCAAATAGAATCCTTTTATTACTCCGAATTTTTCAATTGCTTGATAAGTGTACTTAGAACAGGTGGGTTCGAATCGACAAACCGGGGGGGTGAGTTTTGAAAAGTATCTGTAAATTGAAATTAGTTTAAGAAAAAGTTTTTTTATCATTCTTCATTATTTCCTCAACCCTTAAAAAGTCCTCAGGGGTGTCAATATCAATCATTTTTGGAGTTATATAAGCACAAGGGTTTAAACCGATAAAATCTTTCGTTTGTTTTAATGCTTTATAGGTTAGGACGTAAAAAGCCCCGTTTTCGCTAATTAAAGGACAATGTTCGGTTACGTCCTGCCAGCGGGGGCGTTTTCTGTGGTCGTACAAGGGTTCAAGTTTATTATCAAAACCGATTTTCCACTTTGCGTGTGTTACCCCTAAACTAAAGGCTGAAAAACAACTGTCATATCCTTCTTTTTCTTTATTAAAAAAATATTCCAGGGCGCAATCAATGTATTTTTCATCCCTTTGAGGACTTGTTGGCTGCAACAATACAACATAATCGGGTTTGTAGTTTTGTTCCTCCAGTTGATTAACAACATCCATAACAACAGGGGCGGTTTTTGAAGTATCCTGCGCAAGTTCTTTTGGTCTTTTAATAGTTTTCGCTCCAAAGCTTTTTGCAACCTCAAGAATTTCTTCGTCTTCTGATGTTAGGATAGTTTTTGTAATGAATTTTGATTTTTTCGATGCGTCAATCGAATAAAAAATTAAGGGTTTATCAAGAATTAGCTTTAAATTCTTCCTCTCAATTCTTTTAGATCCGCCTCTAGCCGGGATTATGCTTAGAATTTCTTTTAGTTGTCCCACGTTTTTTTTGCCTCTTTTAAATCCTTGGAATTATAACCCAATTCAACTATTTTTTCCCTAAGGGAGCTTTTTGTGTTCGCACTTATATAGTCAATTGAATCGTCGTCTTTAAGCGCAAGGGCAAAGTAGTTTTTTTTCGAAAAATCATACTTTAAAAAAACGTCCCCTGTAATTATACTGTTAAAAACCCCGGCCCAGTTAAAATCGTAGGCGTTAATAAAATAATCAACGGATAAATCATCAAAAAAGTTTTTGTAGTTAAGCAAATAAATTTCCCCTTGTTTATCAATAATACAGTTAAATCCAAGGATTCCAATGTATTCACTTCCTTTATCCAAAAGGGCTTTTGTGGTTTTATCTACAATTTCACGCAGGATTCTATCTTTAGTTTTGTCGTTTATAAAATCGGGTTCGAAAAAAGAAATTGAGTTTTGATATTGTGCTCCAATTCCGATTATTTTTGAGCTGTAGCCGTCCGTTAGGGTCCAAACTGCAAAACTTTTTCCTTCGATATATTCTTCCAATAAAACTTTCTCGTTTCCCGATTCGAATAGCTCATTAACTATTTTTTCCCCGTAAGAATAAGTTTCAATGAATTTTGTACATTCTAATTCGGTTTTGTTGTCGGGTTTTATTGCAAGGGGGGTTTTTGAAGCTTTAATATAATCAAGAGCTTGTTTTGGACTTAAGGCGGATAAGAATTTTGGAGTTTTAATTTTATTTTTATAAGCAAATTTTTTAGCCTCCAATTTGGATGTTGTAATAAAACCCGCCTCGGAATCAGGGGATAAGACGGAAATATTTTTAGAGATTAAAAGCTCGCACAAACCTGAATCAATATAGTCATTATCAATAATTACAACCAAATCAACAAGATTTGCAAGCGAGAATTCTACAATATCATCAAAATTATTAAAAATTATTGAATTGTCGATTTTTTTGTTGTTTGTAAAAACAATATTTTCTTTGTTATCCGAAAATAAGTTAAAAAATTGTGTTGCGCTATAATTGTTACCTAAAATTAAAATTCTCATAAAATTATTATAGCATTATTATAAAAAGTGTTATAATAAAAATTAAGGTAATTATATTGTTTAATTACACTGAATTAAATATAATTCACCGTGCTGAAAAATGTTTTTTGCATCTTAAACTTGTCAGATCCTGAAACAAGTTCAGGGTGACAAAGTCAAACAAGCTAGGGTGATGTTTTTAGACATTTTGTGTAAAATTATATAAATCCTAAAATTAAAAAAGGAGCTTAAGGTTGCAAGAAGAAGATTTTAACAAAAAAGAACTCCAAGAAGAACAATCATTTGATGACTTGTCCGCTTTTGAGGAAATGGACGAAAATAACGGAGTTGTTAAAAAATATATTGTCCAAATTCAAAAGAATTATATTCCTTTAATGGATGAAATGGATAAAAAGGAAAGAAACGACTATATTAACGACGCAATTCAAATAAAACTCGATTTTTTGGATGAAAAAAAGAAAAAACTAAAAAAAATTGAAGCTATAATTCATCTTGCAATTATTATTGTTGTGGTTGTATTAGCTGCGCCTTATGCGCTTTTAGTTGCAAATAAAACTCTTATGATGACTTTTGATAACTACAAATATTCTCAAGATAACTTTGAAAAACTCTACAAAAATCATCTTGAGAAAAGCAAGTTTTATTTAAAATCCTTGGATTATCAAAAAGACAAAAAGAAAAAATAATCTTTGACAAATAGAAGATTTTGGCGGTTTAAGTTTGATTTTTATTCAAACTCGTACTTGTAATTCGAACCCCGAATTTATCCTCTATTACAATAACTTCGCCCTTTGCAACTAACTTTTCATTAACGAAAATTTCGACTTGTTCACCTGCAATTTTATCAAGTTCGACAATAGATCCTGCCTCTAAGTCCATTACTTCCTTAATTGAGCTTTTTGTCCTTCCAAGTTCAACACTAACGTGCATTGAAACGTCTTGAAGAATATCCAGATTCTTTTTTATTGTCCTGTTTTTAATATCTTTCTCAAACTGTTGAAATTTGACAGGACGAACCGAAACAAGCTCTTGAGGGTCTTGCGGTTGGGTTTCTTGCAAGGTTATTTCCCCGTTTTCTTGAGGGGTTATTTCCTCGTTTTCCTGCAAGGTTTCCTGCTCGTTTTTAGGATTAGTTTCCTGTATTAAATTTTCTTTATTATCGTTTTCCATAATTTTTCTTTATTGGATAATGAATTGACCAAAACTTACCCGTAGCACTTCTCTTTGACCGTCGAATATCCCGTTTACCATTTCTAAGATTTCTTCTTTTGCAATTTCTTTTCCTGTGGGAGTGGATAATTCGTCGCTTGTTTTGTTCGATAGAATTGAAATAATAGCGTCTCTTATTGCGGGTTTAAATCTTTCCATTTCGGCAATTATCGCTGCGTTATTATCAACAGGAGCGCTCCCGTGTCCTTGAGCTTTTGGGGGTTCACTAGAAAGCGCCACTTCTTCTTCTGTTTTCGATAATTCCATTGCAACACCGACTTTTAAGTATCTTCTTTGTCCGGCGTCAGCTAAATTCAAGATAAATTCCCCTAAATCGAGCAAAATTCCTTCTTGTTTTACTTCGTCTTCTTCTGTTAGTTCTGTTTGTTCCTCTGCGGGCAAGAATTTTTTCAATTTTTTTTCAAATGAACTATCCAAAAGAACATACATAATAATCATTGAAATAATTACAACAACGATTATAACTGCGTTATTTAGAATCATCATTGTATTTGTGCTCAATTCAATCGGTTTTTTTGAATTCGGGTTTTTATTATCTTTATCGTCCACCGGTTTTGCCATTATTTGCTCCTTTTGTTAAAAAATTTGGTTTTAAGTGTATTTGCCCCTTGTTTTGTTTTAATGGAGGCTTTTTTGAATCCTTTTTTTGTTTTATCGGCTGCCGTTGCAACTCCCTTTTTGGTTTTATTCCCAACTGTCACAATACCATCTTTTGTATTATTTGTAAATTCAATTATGTTTTCTTTTGTATCTTCTTTTAGTTTTTCACTATCCCATTTTTGTCGTTCAATTTCGGATAATTCCTTTTTAACCCCGATATTGTGCTTATCTTTTGCATATTGTTTAATATTCTCCCTTGTAATTGCGGTCGGGGGTTCAACGTAATATTGGTTTAATAATTTCATTTTAACATTATAAGCAACATCAGGGCTAATATATTTAGAATATTCCTTTAATCTTAACATTCCCTCATAATTATTAGAAATTGTTGTATCTAAATTCTTCATTTTATTGTTTCTTATATTTTTAGCATAAATGCTCTCCCATAGGACGATTTCTCGATTAACATCGACAAAAGCGCAATAAACGCTGACTCTATGGGTTGGATTTACAACGTCAAAGCCTGAAATATTAAGAGAATTCCAAAGAGTGTTTTTTAGAAAATCTCTTTGAACATCAACAGAACTTACAACAACAACCAATTTTTTAACACCAATATTCCTTGCAATTTTTTTTAACAACGTAAAATCAAGATTGTATCCTTGATTCAAACCCTGAAGCGCCTCAAGGTCGTATTGTCTTAAACCTGCTTTTTTTAAATTGGCTGCTGCAATATCAACAGGAACAACAGAAACGTTTTTGTCCATTAATTTCCCCCTAATATCAACAGCGAAGAATTCGGGGGTTCGAAAATAAGCGTTGTAATAGTTAACGGGAGTTAACATAGTATCTGTTATAATTCCTATTTTTTCAAGCGCAAAACAAGAACTACTCCCTAAGAACAAAAACATAATAATTATAAATTTTTTAATAATTCCCCTTATCATACTATTAAAATTATCGACTATATAAACTCTTTTTAGAATCATATATTTAGTTGATTTTTTTGACAAAAATGAAATTTTCATTAAATTATTTTTGTATAATGTCGAAAAAAATAAAGGATAAATATAATTATAATTAAAAAAGAGATACTATGGGCTTTAAATACAGATTGCAGAAGATTCTGGACCTTAGAATAAGAAAAAAAGAAGAACAGCTCCAGGTTGTGATTAAAGCACAAGAAGAAGTCCAAAAAATCGAATTTTTGATAATTGAGAACTTAGAACAAATTAAGAATTTATCCTTGCAAATGAGACAAGCAGACCCTATGATGCTCAATCAATACGATAAATTTATAAAACACCTTTGGGAACAGGACGAAAAGCTGAAAACCCAAAAACAAGAGGCTCTTGAGGTTCTAAAAAAAGAAACGGATTTATTAAGAATTAAAGAACAAGAAGTAAATGTCTTAGAAAAACATAAAGAAAATCAAAAAGAAGAATATATTAAAGAACAAAAAGCACTTGAACTAAAAGAGCTGAATGAAATAGGATCGCAAAAATATTTCATTCGAAACCGGGAAAAATTAATTGAAGAAGAACAAGAGGAACTTAATGCAGCTCAAAATTCAAAAAAATGAATATAATATTGAACAAACGGCTTATAAAAAATCGAATCCTGCTGATTTTTCCGATATTCGGGTTAGAATGATGGAATTGTTCGATAATTTAATCTCCAAAAAAGAGGAAGTAACTATTGAGGATAGAATTAACGATAAATTTTTAAATCTTGACTTTGGAAGTGAATTTGAAATCGACGCAACAAAAATCGGGGTCAACGATGCGATTTTTTTCGTTAATTTGCTCAATCAAGAAAATTTAATTAACTACAAAGTTGAGGATAATAATTTGTCGATTTCTAATGACAATAAATCAATTAATGTTACCCAATCTTTGTTAAATCTTCTAAAAACTTCCTATGATTCCAAAAAAGCGATAAGATTGGACTTTGATTCAGATGTTACGGTTGTTTTAAAACTCGATAACAAAGGAAAAATCCAAGCGCATTTTATCCCGGGGACAAAAGAATGTGAAATGTATTTAAAAAATAATATTCCAAGTTTAAAACAAACCTTTGATGAACAAGGGATTAACTATTCATATCTTGGATATTCCAATTCAAGAAACAGACAAAAAAAATCCGGAAAGGAAAAAAAATAGAATGAAAGATTCATATATTAACGCAATGAATATCCAAAAAAACACGGTTCATTGGATGAACGCAATATCTGAGAACCTTGTTAATTTATACACTCCGGGGTATCGAGAAAATCAGGTTACTTTTAAAACCTACTTGGACGCTGCGGTTCCTGACAGGGTTTTAAAAAACACAGGACAAGGAAAAGCAATCCCCGGGACCTCGAATGAGAATGTTTATCTTGAAGGCAACGGGTATTTTGTCTTAAGAAACGAAGAAGGTAGAGTTGCCTACACTCGATTGGGTGAATTTAAGTTCGACGGAGACGGGGTCTATAAATCAGCGGATGGATCCAAGGTTCAAGGCTATATTTTGAATGATAAAGGTGAAATTATGTCGGGAACAAAATCTTTATCTAACGATATTTACGAAGACACAATCGCCCAGGGGGGCGCTCTTGCAATTCCTACAACAGAAATTAAACTTTGGATTGATCCTGACAATGGAAAATATTTAGGTAAATATGACGAATTCGAAATCAAAGAAGACGGAATTTTGTATGGAAAAGCAAATAATGGCAAGGATTGTACGCCATTATATAAACTTGCGCTAATGAATTTCCACAATCCTCAGGAATTGTTCGAATACAAACAAGGTCAATACTTAGAAACCGCTTATTCGGGAAAACCCGTAATCGGAAGGGGCGAAGTTCGAAGTGGTTTAATAGAATTATCCAATATCGATTTTAAAGCTAACGCAACTTATTGGCAGCAAGCAAAAACCCAGCTTGATTTGTCGGGAAAAATAATGTCTACTTATAAACAACTCCTTGAATCCGCAATGGAACTATTAAGCTAATAATGAAAAAAATATTATCAATTCTAATAATATTATTTTTATGTTCAAGCGCCCAGGGTTCGTTTTTTTCTAAATTTCAAAAGAAAAACGAGCCAAAAAAAGGTTATGAGGGCGTTTTACCTGATATTGAAAAAAGTTTCGAATATTTAAAACAAAAAACAAATTCCCCTAAACCTGAGGATTTTATTCTACCTGAGGATATTGAAGAAGAATCGGACTTAAAAGAAGCTCCGGTTGATGATTCTTTGTTTTTGGATGTTATTGTAAAAAAACAAAAAACTTCAACCTGGGTTAATGATATTCAAAAAATAAAGTTCACTTTTGTGCAATTAAAAAATTGTCTTGAAACAAAAGGGGAAATCCAGTATTACAACGCAATTGTTAATCATTTGGATTTATATACAAAAAATTTGAAGACAAAATACGAAAATAAATCAGAATCCTTAAAAGAAAGCTATATCGATATTCTTAATACTACTTATTATGCTAAGGTTTTAGGGAATTTAATGTACGACGCTAATTACTATGCACGCTACGTTCCAACCCAGCAAGGTCAATATAGCAAGCAGAATATTGATTACAAAAAACAGGACTTATTGAATCGAATTAATAAAACTTTGTTTATTATTTCTAATGAATCATAAAAAAGCCTATGTTAAAAAAACAAAATATATGGTATTATAAAAAAGACTATTAATGAGGTTTATTATGGTAAAGAAAGTTTTTAGCGTGACTTTATTGTCTTGTTTTATGGTCTTAAACGCTTGCGCTTATGATTTTTGCGACAATGAAGTTGAGCATTTGGAGTTAAGCAAGGAAACAAAAAATACTAAAGTTGATTTGGTAAAAATTACCCAAGGGGGTAATGTAATTCAAAAAGAAAATTTATTGGTTGTTAATTTTGCGCAGAATTTTAACTCAAAATACTACAAAATGGGCGATTATGTGCAATTTAATTTCGATAATGAAATAAGGACAAAAGAAGGAACATTATTAATCCCCTGCAATTCTTCTTTAATCGCAAGGGTGTCTTGCATTGAGAATCCCAAGTGGTTTTCAAGAAACGCTAAAGTGTTTTTAGAGTTTACCCATATTCTGTTTGAAGACGGAACAAATATCCCTGTAGCAATCCAAATGAGCTCGAAAAAGAAATATTTGCAAGAAGGAGCTAAAGAAACAGCGGGAAAAATTGCAGCATATACTCTTTCAATAGGAGGAATCGGCTCAGGCTTGGGAGCTGCGATTGGTGTTGCTGCGGGTCAAACGATTACGGGATTAATTATTGGAGGATCCGTCGGAGGCGGTGTCGGACTTTTGTCGGGAATTGTTTCTCCGGGACTTCATTACAAGGCAAAACAGGGTGAAAAATTAATTCTTGAATTGCAAGACAACTTAAAGGTTCCAAATTGCCAATAGCTTGATACTCTTGAAAAAAAACGCATTTTCTGCTATAATTATAGTAGATAATAAGGAAATGCGCTTATGTCGTTTGAAATTAATCCCCCAAGAAGAAATTTATCTAACGTTCAGGCTTCAAGCAAGACCCAAGACGGCGGAGCCGGAAACACGGGTTATTTTAAGCGCAACGAAGAGGAAGAAGTTAATTTTAAAGTAAAAAAAGACTACAAAACCGATTCTTTTGAAAAACAGAACCAAGTGCAAAACGAAAGTGGGTTATTGGAATTAATTAAAAATTTTTTCTTCCAATTATTGGATTTTTTGTCTCAAGTTTTTGTTAGAAACGCAAAATAGCCCGATTAAATAAACGCAATTTTTTTGTTTTTGTGTTTTTATAAAAATATGGCAAATATTGTTTCTAAGATTGGTGAGTTCAAAAAACCTGTTTTAAAAACACTATCCGGTACTACAACAAGGTTTTTTGAACCAAATAATACATTAAGCGCATATAAAACCCTGGAGTTTCCGATTGATTTATTTTTTATTAGAATGAATCATTACCAGCAAAAACTGCCCTGGGCGCAAAAAATGCTTGATTTGACATATGAATTATCGGATTTAATTAAAGAAGGAATTTCTTTTAAAAATCTCGTTAAACAAGCTGAAATCGGCATTAATAAAGTAAATAATGCTAATTCTTACTGCGATAAAAGAACAATTTTGAATCCGAGTAAATTCTCCTTTACAAAAGACACTCGTGGCGGTGAATACTACGGAAAATACTACAACAGGTGGATTCAAGAGGGAAAACCGAAAAACAAATTCTCGGTTAGCGCAAATTCTCAATATAAAAACGCACTAACCTGCAAAATTACCTATTTAGAGAATTCGGACGGGTTTTTAATTGAATATGGCAAGGGGAATATTTCTAATTTTGATTTAGCAAATAAAGAATATCAAAAATTAATCAACACAAAAAATCCGAGTCTTGATAAAATTAACGAATCAATTGCAACGATTCATTGGCTTATAGCGCAAGAATCGCCCTATAAAAAAGGAAATGACGCAATTGCTAATGTTATTACAAAAGCCATTTATCATAGTTATAATGTCAAGTTAAGTCCGATAAAACCTCGTCATAGCTTTGATTTTGAGGCTTTTTATTCTGATTTGGATGAATTTATTAAAAAATATCCAAAATTATTTACAACTAAACCCTTTTTTGCAAATCGAATTTCAAAAATTGTCTAGGAATTTAATTGCCTCTTGCTTTGTTTTGATTCTTCCTTCAATTTGCGCTAAAATAAGGCTTTCTATAATTTCTCCTATTTTTTTTGATGGTTTTAAATTTAGAATTTCCATTATTTCTCGTCCGTCCAACAAACTTTTTGGGTTTTTAACCTGAGATTGAATTTTGTTGTAATAATCCAATAAACCATCCAAATGATTGAGCGCACATTCAATCATTTTAGTGCTCACAGCCTCGCCTTGAGCCGATAATCTATCCGCCCTTGAAAGTTCAATAACAAAAGGAGTGTTTTCTTTTAATTTTCGAAAAAACCTTGAATATGCTTTGTTTTTATCCTCGCAATTAATTAAAGCGGCAGGATAAATGTGATATTTTATCATATCGCAAATAAAACTTATTTGCTTGTTGGAGAATTTTAATTCCGACAATTCTTTTTTGGCAATTTTTGCCCCTTCAATGTCGTGTCCGATAAAACGATGACGCCCTTTGGGTTCAATTGTCCAGGTAGCAGGTTTTCCAATATCGTGATAAAAAGCAGCGATTTTTAACAATGGATTATCAGTCCTAATATTCTTAACCGTTTCAATTGAATGATGAACCAAATCCAGGTGATGATGAGAATTAGGGGGAACTTTTTTAATTTCTTTAACAAAAGGAAAAACAAACTCCAAAACCCCGAGTTCGTACATTGTTAAAAGAGTTTCAACAACAAAATCCCCTTTAAAAATTTCGATTATTTCGTGCAAAACCCGCTCTTGTGCGATATTTTTAATTAAATAAAAGTTTTTTTTGCTAAATTCTTCTAAGGTTGAATCGATTCTAAAACCAAAAGTTGAAAAAAAGCGAAAAAGTCTTAAAAACCTTAGAGGATCATCTAATAAATTTTTTGTATCATAAGTTTTTATAATTCTATTCTCAATATCTATAATTCCACCTAAAGGATCGAATAATTCTTTTTTATTGAGGTCATAAAACACGGAATTAATTGTAAAATCACGTCTTTTAGCGTCTTTTATAATATCATTATCAAGGGCTTTTGATATATCTAAATAATTTTTTTTATCCTTAAGGACAACTCTGTAAATTTGGTTTTCAAAATCAAGTGTGATCAAAGTCCCGCCCAGTTTTTCTTTAATTTCGCAAGCCAATAAGTAAGCATTATCTAAACAAACAAGATCCTTATCGTCGGAAGTTTTTTTGTTAATTAAATAGTTTCTTATGTATCCTCCAACCAAATAAACACGATGTTTTTGGAGGATTTCATCAATTGAATAAAGGATTTCATCTATCATTTTTCCACCCTTGAAACAACATTTGAAATTGCAGCAACCACTGCATTTGGGGCTTTGTAAATTAATTTACCCAAAGAAAGTTTTTTGTAGGTTTTAAAATATTCAAATTCCCTATCCGAAAATCCTCCTTCAGGTCCTATTACAACTGCGATTTTTTCTTGTTTATCAATATCCGATATTGCTTTATCAAAAGTCGTATTATCTTCTTTTTCAACAAAAATCAGAACATTGTTTTTTTTAAATTCCCCTAAAGTTTCCCTTAAAGTTGAAACAGGGTGGATTTTAAGAAAATCAGCCCTTTCGCATTGTTTAAAGTTCTCATAAGCGATTTTTTGCCATTTATCAACTTTATCTTTAGCATTCTTTATTGAAACCGTCGAATTGTCGCAAATTATAGGAAAAAGTTCTTTAATTCCCGCTTGAGTTGCGTTTGCGATTAATAAATTTTGACTATCCAAAGCCAAAACCCCCTGGATAAGACATAAATCAGTTTTTAATAGTCTATTTGAGTTTTTTTTAGAAATTATTTTTGCCTTTAAACTTTTTTTTGTAATATCTTCAATTTGAGATAAATAAACGTTTTTGTCTTCATCAATAAATTTAACACAACCCCCAAGCTTTATTCGAAGGGATTTTGTGAGGTGGAAAAAATCATCGCATTCTTGTAATTCAATAAAATTATTAATAATTTGTTCTTTTTTAATAAAAAAATGTGGCATAACAACTTAATTCTAGCATAAAAAATTTTTATATGTTATTGTTGCAATTCTAAAACGGCTTGAAAAATAATAAAATTAGGTTATAATATAAATAGGGAAAAGCTTCAAAGGTGGTTGAGACCCTTGAAACTTTCATTACTTCCCTATTTTAAAAGAAATGCGAGCGCTAATATTATCAGTAAAACGATTATTAGCGCTTTTCCGTAATACAGAATTGCATTCTATCACCTCCTTACCTGTTTATCCTACATTACAAGTCTGTGCAGGGGGAGGTCTGTAAAATAGAGTCGTTTACCCTTAAAATAAATTATACCATACCGTCCTTTAAAGACGCAATTCTAAAACGGCTTGAAAAATAATAAATTTACCTTATCTCCTATCTAAATATTAAAAAGCTACTATTTATAGTAGCTTTTTAATATTTTTTTGGTTTATAAATCTATAAAAGTAAAATTTTTTCCAAGATTATCTTCAAGTAATATTGCAAATTCACTAAATTTAACCCCGTTGGCTTCTGCCAGTTTCCAAGCAGTCGATAAACGACAGTCATAAATTCCGTGCTCAAGTTTGCTTAAACTTCCTTTGCTTATATCATATTCGAGCGCAAGTTTATTTAAGGAAATATTTTTATTCTTTTTTCTTAATTGGCTAAAAACTTTTCCAATCGCAGTCTTAAAAGTTAAATTTTTATCGTCTTGCATTTTTTTATACTAAGGGTTATATTAATATTATGTGTTGCGAATTGTAAACACAAAAAAATAAAGGTTAATTTATTAAGAGAATGAACTCAAGTTAAGTATCTAGAATATTTTTAATAAGATTAAGAATTATTCCGAGTTGTTTTCTTGTTGCAACTTTTAATAATTCATTAATTTTATCAATAACTTCACCATCTTCTATATTATAATTTGTATCTATAAATAGTTGGTAGGTTTCAATATTTAGTGCTGACGCAAAGACTGCTATTTTTGCAAAACTTATATTACTTTTGCCGTTTTCGATATAGCTTATTGTGTTTGGTGACATTCCAACCAATTCTGCAAATTTTTCTTGAGAAAAATTGTTTAATTTCCTATAATGGCGGACTCTTTGTCCAAATAATTTTTTAAAATTCATATTCATAAAATACACTTTAAACAGTGTAAGTTATTTTTTCCATAAGTTAATTAGGTATAAATTTTATATAAATATATTAACTAATTTTAAGTATAATAATTGAAAGGAGACAAAATGGATAACATAGAACAAAAAATTGGAATAGCGATAAGTTCATTAGCAGATGCTCTCGGGGTGCATCAAAGAACGCTCAGAATTTATGATAGAGAAGGGATTCTAACTCCGATAAGAACAGATAAAAACCGCAGATATTATAGGCTTTGTGATATTGAACGGGCGCAAATTATTGTTTTTTTAACAAGGAATCTGCTATTAAATTTATCAGGGGTTAAAATGATTCTTGCAATTCTTGATGATATAAATGCTGAACATCCGCTCGAATACTTAGAAAAAATTGCAAAAAATGCAAAAATTAATACTCAAATTCAAAAAAACAATCTTATTAAAAATTCAAAACGAGGAAGGAAGAAAAAAGGTTAATCTTATAAAATTTCAAAGGCAAGTTTTTGTTTGGTCGGATCAATTCCAAAAAATTCATTAAAATAATTAATTCCTTTGTCGCTTGGCATACAAATTCCGCTCCATCCATCAACAATGTAGCATTCGCCCCAGGTTTTAGGGTCATTTGTGGCGTTTTTGTCTAATCCTGCAATTGTAAAAACGTGTTCTGCTTTGGAAATTCTTTGGTTTTCCTGATTTACGGTATACAAAAGGACATTGTCCGCTTTAATTCCTTTTTCTTTTAAATTATATTTCATTATGTCGGAACATTCCTGACAATTCATATATGAACCGTTTTCTTTTAAATATTTTTTTAAAGAGCAAATATATTCCTCAAAACTTGAAAATTTTTTTGCAAAAACTTCTTTTCTCAATTTTTTAACCTTTGAAGAATACTTCATTCTTGTTTTTTGTAAGTCATCTATTAAATTAACGTCCTTCCCCCCCCCCTTCTTTGTGCTTGTTTAATTTTTTCACAAATAAGAGTCGAAGATTTAATATCTCCAAGATCTTCTTGGAATTCTATCAGGGTTTGTTTTGCTTTGTTAAAAATATTAGAAGGAATACAATAAGAATGAGGAGATAAATTTAAATTGCAGCTTGATTGCGTCTTTAAAACTGCCGTATTGGGAGGTATTGGCTTTGTAAGACTTACCTTTGTAAGGTTTTGACCTGTATTTGCAATTTTAGAAAGACTTATCATAACTAATTAAAGTAAATTTTTTGTTTAAAATTGCTAAAAACATAAAAAAACTAATCTTCTTTAATATTTTTATCAATTTCCTGCTGGGTTTTAATATCGCCTTTTTCTTTTGCGGTTTCTTTAATAATTTGTTGTTTTTGGGTTGTTGTTTTCTTAAGTTTGTATACAAAAATCAAAATTTCAGCGATTGCTTTATATAAATCAGGTGGAATTTGATGATTAACCTCAACCAAACGAAAAAGCGCTCTTGCAACGGGTGGATTCTCAATTACGGGGATAGAATGGGCTTTTGCAATTTCTTTAATTTTTTGAGCGAAAAGCTCTGTTCCTTTAGC
This sequence comes from uncultured bacterium, assembly GCA_947361225.1. GTDB lineage: Bacteria > Cyanobacteriota > Vampirovibrionia > Gastranaerophilales > Gastranaerophilaceae > RUG14156. The sequence continues at coordinate 21,921 of CANAIK010000012.1, read as the reverse complement.
AACAAGAGTCGGAGATTCCATCGTTTTTGGGTCATATTTAATCGCACAAGCAACGTGAATCGGATTGGTTACAACAAAATCGCAAGTCGTAACTGAATCCATCATTTTTTGTTGGAGAATCTGCATTCTTCTTTGTCTTATTGCTGCTTTAACGTTAGGATCGCCTTCAGCGTTTTTGTATTCGTCTTTAACTTCCTTAAAAGACATTTTTTGGTCTTGCAAATATTTCCATTTAACCATTGAATAATCGGCAGCGGCGATAATTAAGAATGCAATCCCCGCTTTTATAATAAAATCAAGAATTAAAGACCCGAATTGGATTAGAATTGCAAATTGATTATCAATCGCAGCAAGCATTAGAATTGATTCAAAGTGGGATCTATAAACCATATAACCAACGAGTCCCAGAATAACAACTTTTACAATATTCTTAAATAAATCAAAAAGCGTTTTGGGACTTGCAAGATTCTTGAAATAATTGACAGGATTGAATTTTCCGGGGTTAAATTCAAGTGGTTTTGTTGTAAACAGGGGTCCAACTTGAATCATATCCCCTAAGATTCCAACAAAAGCAGCCAAAACAAGAATCGGGATAAGAATAAGAGCTGTTGGAATAACGGTTTTTGTAAAAAGATAAGCATAACCGATTTCATCTAAGTGTTTGTTTGGAATTTGTTCATAAATTATCTGAAAAAGTATGCTTAACTGCCCCCAGATAATAGGACCCAGAAGATAAATTGCGCTAAACATAATAATTATTGCAATAGCAATTGATAAATCTTTGGATTTTACAACCTGTCCTTGTTCTCGGGCTTTTCTTAGTTTTTGCTGGCTTGCTTCGTATTGTTTATTCTCATCACCCATTTTTTGTTATTATTCCAAGGTAATGTTTGCAACTTTAGGATCTAAGAGTTTTTTTCCTGATTTTTCAAAATCAATTTGCAAAAGTTGTCTTTGTTCGTATTGAATTGTTTTAATTACAACCCCTCGACCATATTTTGAATGGGATATTACATCTCCTTCGTTGTAAATTTGATCTTCGGGTTCAACTTCCACGGTTTCAGTAAAAATTGGCAAATTTTCTTTCTCAATTGACTTATCAATATCAAGATTTATATCTTCGTCATTGGTTTTTGTCATTTCTCCGTTGAGAACATCTTCAAAGTGGTTGTCAATTGATTTAGAGGCAACTTCCATTAAATCGATTTCTTCTTTTGGCTCTTCTTCTAATTCCTCTTCTTGCTCTTGTTCTAATTCTTGTTCTAATTCTAAATCTTCATCAATTTTGTCATCGGATTGAATTTTGTATTCAATATCATCCACAACAACTTGATTATCCTCAATTTTTTCTGAATCATTGACCTCAGAATCATTATAAAAATCCAATTCATCATCGGAAAGTTCGATTGATTCATCTTCAATAGGGGGTTCGGATTGAAGGGTTTCGTTGATATTTTTATCAGGAAGAACAATTTCATCATTCTGAGGCTCGATTTCTTCCGATTCTTCGATTTTGGATAAATCAATTTCTTCAATCGGAGTTGGTGGAATTTCTTCAATCGTTTGAGGGAGTTCTTCTTCGATTTCAATTTCAATTTGATTGTGAGTTTTTTCAATAATATTAGAATCAAAATTAGATACTTGTTCGAGTTCAGCCTCGGGTTCTTCGGGTTCAATTTCGGGTTCTGCTTGAGATTCTGTTTGTGTTTCTGCTTGAGATTCAACCACAGATTCTATTTGAGGCTCAATTTCGGATTCTATTTGAGGCTCCACAGGGGGTTTTTCTATAGTATCCGCAGTACTTGAAATTTCTTCTTGAATAATTTCTTTAGGTTCAATTTGCTCTTTTTGGGCGATATTATTTTTCTCAATTTGTTCTTGGTTAAAATTTGAAAGCTCGTCTTCGATTTTTTTGGTTTCAATTTCCTCTTTTTGTTTATTTGCCATAGAAAGAGCGATTTTTCTATAGTTTCTTGTTTGTTCGTTTTTCGATTCTAAATTTTTAGATAAATACAAGAAATTGTCAGTGTTTTTCCCAAAAATTACATATTCGTCCGAAACCAAGTTGCTAAGCGCAAAATTGGCATCCAAAAAATCCATTCTTTGATATAAACTTGGCATTAGAATGTAGTTTTTGCAATATTGTAGAATTGAAGGAAGTTTTTTGTAGCTGTATGAAACATTTGGAATAAGACTGATGTTTTTCTTTTTGTTGTAAATTGTGTTGATTAAATCCAAATCAAAGGATTCATCGTTTATTCGAACGCTTAAATAAACATCTTGTTTAATTTCGTTAAAAATGTACTCAAGATAAGCTTTTTGCCAATTTAAGCGAATATTTGATAAATCAACAATAACAATTTTATTTTTCTCGATATATTTGTTAAAACACTCATAATCCTTTTTGGATCGAGCAAAAATCTCATCCATTTGGAATTTTTTAATTCTTGATAAAAGCAAACGAAGCTCAGAATAAGGAGTTGCTTTGTATTGATCGGCAAGAACCTTAATAAAAGCCCCGAAAGGAATGCAGCCGTTTTGTTGAGTTAAGGCGAATTTTTTAATTTCATTTAAAATTTCAGTTCCGATTGCTTGGAATTCTAAAGTTGAATCAGACAGACATTTTTCGAAAATATATTCAATAGTAAGAGGATTAAGGGGAATTTTGAAGTTTTTCCCTGCGATAATTTTTTTAGCGTTTGCAATTTCAATAATTCCCGTTGAATCAATAACCACGGAATTTTTTTTCTCGGATAATTCTTTAATAATCGCAGTTGTAGTTATATTTGCATTCTCGATTTTGTCAGCTAGAATTAGGGGATTATTGTTAAAGAAATCGAATTGAATGTTAATCGACTCCGAATCTTTTGCGTTTTTGGAAAAAACAAAGGTTTCTTTGTCTTGATTGATAAAATTTTGAACGTCAACCGAATTAATTTTTACAATTTCGCATTCTTTATTGGGCGTAAAAGAATCATAAGGCATAACCTCGTCATCTTTTGAAATTTTGTAGAATAATTTAAGTTTTGCAACATTCTGCGACGAATCAAATTTATCGTCATAAATTTCAATAATTTGAGCTAAATATCTGTAATCTTGAGATTTTACAATTAAAAAATCAAATAATTTAAAATTTTCAACTGCAGGGTTGAAAAGAATTCTTATGTTGTTATTTAACGCATTAGCTATTTGCATCTAATAAACTTTCTTTATAATCTTTAACATTATACCAATAAATCATTCACTGTCCAACAAGGGAAAAAAATATTAATACAATTATTCTACAACAAAAAATCTTTTTTTTGCAATAATATTTTAAAAAAAATTAATGCTTGACAGTTTTCTTTGTCCTTAATAATATTATATTATGAAAAATGCCGATGTAGCTCAATGGTAGAGCAACGGTTTTGTAAACCGTAGGTTGCGGGTTCGAATCCCATCATCGGCTATTTTCATAAAAAACCCGAGTCAAGTGAACAGACGAGCGGCACAAGGTTAAAACCGTGCAAAATCCGATTCGGTCCTATCCTATATACTTGCCCTTGTGGCGCAGGGGTAGCGCACTCCCTTGGTAAGGGAGAGGCCGTGAGTTCAAATCTCATCAAGGGCAAATTTGAAAATTGATAACAAAATAATATAAATTTGGGTAGATGCCCGAGTGGCTAAAGGGAGCAGACTGTAAATCTGCCGTCAATCGACTACGGTGGTTCGAATCCACCTCTGCCCAAATTTTTATCTTTTTAATTTAAGCAATTAGAAAGATAAAAAATATCGAAAACCTAATAAAAAATAAAAATAAGAAAAAAGGAGAACTTATCTTATGGCTAGAGAAAAATACGAAAGAACCAAGCCGCACGTTAACGTTGGTACTATTGGTCACGTTGACCACGGTAAAACAACTTTAACCGCTGCAATTACTGGTTGTATGGCTGCAGCTGGTCAAGCAGAAGCAAAAAAATTCGATGAAATCGATGCTGCTCCTGAAGAAAAAGCACGTGGTATCACCATTTCAACTGCTCACGTTGAATATGAAACAACTGCTCGCCACTATGCTCACGTTGACTGTCCCGGTCACGCTGACTACGTTAAAAATATGATTACAGGTGCTGCTCAAATGGATGGTGCAATTCTTGTAGTTGCTGCAACTGATGGTGCAATGCCTCAAACTAAAGAACACATTCTGCTTGCTCGTCAAGTTGGTGTTCCTAATATTGTTGTATTCTTAAACAAATGCGACATGGTAGACGATCCTGAATTGTTAGACCTTGTTGAAATGGAAGTTCGTGAATTGTTATCTTCTTATGAATTTGACGGTGACAACATTCCTTTCGTTAAAGGTTCTGCACTTAAAGCTTTAGAGGCTGTTCAAGCTAATAATAAAGTTGCTCGTGGCGATAATGAATGGGTTGACAAAATTTGGGAACTTATGGACGCAATCGATTCTTATTTCCCGGAACCTGTTCGTGACTTAGACAAACCATTCTTAATGCCCGTTGAAGACGTATTCTCAATTACAGGTCGTGGTACAGTTGCTACCGGTCGTGTTGAACGTGGTATTGTTAAAGTTGGTGATGAAGTTGAATTGGTTGGTCTTGGTGAAACAAGAAAAACTACAGTTACCGGTGTTGAAATGTTCAGAAAATCTCTTGATCAAGGTCAAGCAGGTGATAACGTTGGTGCTTTACTTCGTGGTATTGACAAAACTGAAATTCAACGTGGTCAAGTTTTGGCAAAACCAGGTTCAATTACACCTCACAAAAAATTCACCGCTAACGTTTATGTATTGAAAAAAGAAGAAGGCGGACGTCACACTCCTTTCTTCCCCGGCTACAGACCTCAATTCTACATTAGAACAACTGACGTAACCGGTTCAATCAAATTTGAAGGCGAAATGGTTATGCCTGGTGATAACGTTGTAATGGAAGTTGAACTAATCAACCCTGTTGCTATTGAACAAGGTATGAAATTCGCTATCCGTGAAGGCGGAAGAACCGTTGGTGCCGGCGTTGTAGATAAAATTATTGAATAATTTCATTCTATATAAAATAAAAGACCTTGTGGAGTCCACAAGGTCTTTTTTGTTGTTAATATTAAATTTATCCTATTTTAATTTATAACATCTTATGAAAATTTTTTAATTTTATTGTAAAAACCTTTATAAAACAATAAAATCCTATATTTGTGATAATATTAAAGAATAATTTATTATTTATCGAGGTTCTAATAATGTCTGTAAAAAATAGCGCAAATATTGGTTTCGAAAAGCAAATTTGGGATGCAGCCTGTGTTTTGTGGGGTCATATCCCGGCTGCTGATTATAGAAAAGTTATTATTGGATTAATTTTTTTAAGATATATTTCAAGCGCTTTTGAAAAAAGATATAACCAGCTTGTGGCTGAAGGGGAGGGTTTTGAAGACGATATAGACGCATATATTGAGGAAAATATTTTCTTTGTTCCTAAGATTGCCCGTTGGAGTGCAATTTCAGCTGCTGCTCATACACCTGAAATTGGGATTGTTATTGATAATGCAATGAAGGCAATTGAAACTCAAAATAAGACTTTAAAAAATGTTTTGCCTAAAAATTATGCAAATCCTGATTTGGATAAAAGGGTTTTGGGGAATGTTGTCGATTTATTTACAAATAACATTAAAATGGATGACACTGAGGAGAATAAAGACTTATTGGGTCGAACTTATGAGTACTGTATTTCCCAATTTGCAGCCTATGAAGGTACAAAAGGCGGGGAATTCTACACACCTACAAGTATTGTTAAAACTCTTGTTTCGATTCTAAAACCATTTGATAATTGCAGAGTTTACGACCCTTGTTGCGGATCCGGGGGGATGTTTGTTCAATCCGTTAAATTTTTAGAGGCTCATAGCGGCAATAGAAATAAAATTTCAGTTTATGGTCAAGAATCTAACGCAGATACTTGGAAAATGGCAAAAATGAACATGGCGATTCGAGGAATTGATGCTGATTTTGGACAATACCACGCCGATACTTTTTTTAATGACTTGCATCCAACCCTAAAAGCCGATTTTATTATGGCAAACCCACCCTTTAATCTTTCTAATTGGGGACAAGACAAGCTAAAAGAAGATGCCCGGTGGAAATATGGAACACCGCCTGCGTCTAACGCTAATTATGCTTGGATTCAACATATGATTTACCATTTAGCGCCCAATGGTAAAATCGGTCTTGTTTTAGCGAATGGTGCTCTATCAACGCAAACGAGCGGAGAAGGGGAAATTAGGAAAAAAATCATTGAAGATGATTTAATTGAAGGAATTGTTGCAATGCCAACCCAGCTTTTTTATAGCGTTACAATTCCTGTAACCTTGTGGTTTATTACGAAAAATAAAAAGCAAAAAGGCAAAACTTTGTTTATTGATGCTCGAAACCTGGGCTATATGGTGGATAGAAAACATAGAGATTTTACACAAGACGATATAAATAAGTTATCCGACACATTTATGCAATTCCGGGAAGGAAAATTGGTTGATATAAAAGGATTTTGTGCAGTAGTAACAACGGAGGATATTAAAAAACAAGATTATATCCTAACCCCGGGGCGTTATGTTGGAATAGAAGAACAAGAAGACGATGGGGAGCCCTTCGAGGATAAAATGAAACGTTTAACCCAAGAATTAGGGCAAATGTTTATCCAATCCGATAAGTTGCAGGAGAAAATAAGAAAAAACCTTGCAAGCATTGGTTTTGAGGTGAAGTAGGAGACAAATATGACCCAATCTGAATTAAATATAACAAATTTAAAAAATTGTATAGATGCGTTGAATGAGTGTATTTATGCATATAAGAATAATAAAGATAAACAAATGCAAGGTTTTATAGAAGATTCCTGCGTTAAGCGATTTGAATTTACCATTGAAACATCTTGGAAAACAATGAAAAAATTTTTAAAAGAATTTTATGGTAAAGATGATAAAGAATTAACAATGAATAATATTTTTAGATTAATGGAGGGATATGGTTTTATTAAATCTTGGGAAGTTTGGCGTGAATATTATGATAGAAGAAATGATACAAGCCACGAATACAACAGGGAAAAGGCTCTTAAAATATTAAATACTATGGAAAACTTATTGAATGATGCAAAATTTTTATACAATGAATTAGAAAAAGGATTGAATAATAAATGATATCAGGAGTTACAGAAACCGAACAAGATATTATAATAAGCATTTTGAGCTTTTATTCGGAATATTCTTTTTATTTCTACGGCTCAAGAGTAAAGGGAAATTGGGGAAAAACTTCCGACTTAGATATTTTGATTAAAGGCAAACGAGAAATGCCATTATCTGACTTAACTCAATTAAAAGAAAAAATGGACGAAAGTAAACTTCCCTACATTGTCAATTTTGCAGATTATAATTCAATAGATGAAAAATTTTATAATCTTATAGAAAAAGATTTAATTCCGTATAACAAAAAGGATGCAAATGATTAATGGGCTAAATACAAGAATAATCAAATAAAACCTTATAAATGTTAGTTTTGAGGTGAAGTAATTAAGGAGCAAAGATGTCTAATATAAATACTCAGCACTTGCAAAAATGCATAGAAACACTCGAAAAATCTTATCAAATGTTAAAGCAAACAAAAGAAGATACAATAGATTATGAAATTTATCGTAATTCTTTGGTTAAGGGTTTTGAAATGACGCTTGAACAAAGTGCAAAACTCCTAAAAAAGAAAATCACCCCTTATTTTGTTTCAAAAAGAGCAGTTGACACCCTATCTTTTAAAGATATTTTTAGACACGCTCATAAATATTCTATGATAAAAGAGGCTGAAACTATCCGATGGATGAAATATAGAGACAATAGAAACAGCACTGCTCACGATTATGGTATTGCTTTTGCAAAGGAAACATTGGCCTTAATAGATGATTTTTTATTTGACGCAAAAAATTTAAAGGAAATTATCGATAATGATTAATATAAATTTGGAATATTATAATATTTTAATGAATATTTTTAATTCATATTGTCCAAAAGCACAAATATGGGCTTATGGCAGCCGTGTAAAAAACGTTTCTCATTCGGGCAGTGATTTGGATTTAACTATTAAAAGTTTTAATCAAGAAGGAAAGTATTTATATGAATTAAAAGAACTTTTAAATAATAGCAACATTCCCTTTTTAATTGATATTAATGAATTTGAAAAATTGTCTAAATCTATGCAGGACGAAATAAAAAAGAATTATATTGAAATATTTCCAAAGGATAAGGCAAAATAAATGGATTTTGAAATCGCAAATATGGTTTTAAATATTGGAAAAACAACCCAAAGTTTCGATTGGGGAAATTTTTGGGTTGCAATATCAGCAATTGCAACTACCGGAGCTTGCATTATTTCTTTATGGCAAACAAAACAGTCCAATTTAAAAAAAATAAAATTGAATTTTTGCGATAAAGTTGAAGCTATTACTCCAAATGACCAGATGGGCAAGTTTATAAGTATTAATATTTGTAATATTGGAAATAGAAGAATTATAATAAAAGAGTTATCAATTCAGTTGGAAGATGGAAGTAAATTGATTTTATTGGTAAATAGAACAACCCTAATACCGGTAAATTTGCCACAAGCACTTGATATTGAAGATTCTATTGAATTATTTTTTGAATATGATTTATTTTTATCTAGCATTAAAGATGCTTTTGATAAAAAACAAATTAATGAATCATCAAAAATTAAATTTGGCGTGCGAGATAGTTCTGACAACTATGTTTATATTGAAACAAAAAAGCAAGTTCAAGAATACTTAAAAGAATTTGAAAAATTCAAGGAGGGTAAAAATGACCTCTAAAGAGTGGAAAGAATGTAAATTATCAGACTTTATGGAATTTAATCCAAAAGAAATTTTAATAAAGGGAACTCTCTCTAAAAAGATTACAATGGAAACACTGAAACCATATTGCCGTGATATATCAAATTATGAATTAACAAAATATAATGGCGGAACTAAATTCAAAAACGGCGATACCATAATGGCAAGAATTACTCCTTGTCTTGAAAATGGAAAAACAGCACAAGTAAATATTTTAGATAATAACGAGGTAGGATTTGGTTCAACGGAATATATAGTATTTAGAGCAATTCTAAATATATCCAACAAAGATTTTATTTATTATTTGGCTATTTCTCCAAAACTGAGAGACATTGCAATAAAATCAATGGTTGGTTCTTCTGGTCGTCAAAGAGTACAAACAGATGTTTTAGCAAATATGGAAATGTTTTTACCGCCATTAGAAACTCAAGAAAAGATAGCAAGTATATTGTCCGTGCTGGATGATAAAATTGAATTAAATAACTCGATAAATAATAATTTAGAACAACAAGTTTTATCATTATATAAAGAACATATTTTGGAAAAATATAGTGGCGTAAAAAATGGATCTATTGGTGATTATTGTAATGTAAAATCGGGCTTTGCTTTTAAAAGTTCTTGGTGGAAAGATCAAGGAATAAGAGTTTTAAAAATAAAAAATATAGATAATGACGGCGTAAGCTTTAACGATTGTTCATTTGTAGAGGAAGATAAAGTTGATTTAGCAAAAGAATTTAAAGTTGTTGGCGGAGATGTCTTAATTGCAATGACAGGGGCTACTATTGGCAAGTTTGCTATTGTTCCAAAAACAGATGAAACACTGTTGGTGAATCAACGGGTTGGTAAATTTTTTATTGGTGATGACCCTATTAAAAAACTTCCGTTTTTGTATTGTACTTTAAAGCAAAATGATGTGATAGCAGAAATTATAAATAGGGGACAGGGTAGTGCTCAGCCCAATGTTTGTGGAAACGATATATTGACAACCCCTTGTATTATCCCGACAATGGAGCAAATAGAATATTTTAATAAAATTTGTAAGCCATTTTTCGAACTAATAATTAATAATAGATGTGAAAACTTAAAATTATCCCAACTTCGTGATACACTTTTACCAAAGCTAATGAGTGGTGAAATTGATGTAGAAAAAATCAACATTTTCTCTAATAAAATTTAACACAAAGGAAGTTTCTATGAAAATAATTAATTTTTTATTAAATAACAAAATAGACCATATTATTTCATGTATAATTATATTGAGCTATGCTATGTTAAATAGAAAGTTTATAGTACAAAAAATTAAAAATATTTTTCAATATGCACATTTAATTTGGTACTTCGTGTTGCTATCTTTAATATCAATATACTGCATCAGTCATTGGAATGACGTCATAAGTTTTTCGCCATTTTCTGGAAACTCATTATTATTTATTGTTATGATCTGTTTATTGCTGTTACCTTTTGTAATTGAAGTAAATATTGGTGACAATAGAGGTATTATAAGAAATCCTTTCGATGTTTTTGAAAAGCAAAAAGAATTGTATGTTGCATCTTCTGAAACTGAAAATATTATAGGAGGAGAAGGGGAAATAAAAATAAGGGATGAATTGTTGCAAAATATTGAAAAACTTGCAAAAGATAAGGGGGTGGGTCAATGTTAAATAGTTATTGCCATTCGGCACGCAGTTACGCAGAAAAGAGAACAGAAGTAATTAAAATATTAATAGATGCCGCAAGACAAGGTGCGAATTTGCTGAGTAAAAAAGTTGACTTGCGCTTATTAATAACGTTTCAAAATTATGTGATGGCTATAATGCAACTTGTATCAAACAAAACAAATTATAATTTTTCTATTATGTATGCACAATTTAATACTTCTATTGTTAATTGTCAACCGCAAGAACAAGTAAAAAAAACTGTTGAATTTTTAATATCTATAATTGAAAAACTATAAAGGAATAATAATATGCAAGGATTATTTACAGAACAAAGTTATGAGAATGCGATAATCGAGCTTTTTGAGGGGTTGGGGTATTCTTATATTTATGGACCTGATGTCAATAATCGTGATTTTTATAGTCCTTTGTATGACGAGGTTTTAATCCAATCTTTGCATCGAATTAATCCTAATTTAGCTGAGAATGCAATACAAGATGCCCTGTATAAGCTTAAAAACTTTGAAAACGGAACTTTAATTCAAAAAAATTCTGTTTTTATGGATTATTTGCAAAACGGGGTCGAAGTTAAGTATTCCAAGAATGGTGAAGAATATTCAGATATTTGTTATTTGGTTGATTATAGAAATCCTAATAATAATTCTTTTATCGTATCTAATCAATGGACTTTTATTGAAAATAGCACTAAAAGGACTGATATTATCATTTTTGTTAATGGATTACCGCTTGTTATTATTGAGCTAAAATCGCCTTCAAGGGAGGAAGCAGATGCATCTCAAGCTTATAATCAACTTAGGAATTATATGCAAGAAATCCCTTCTATGTTTATTTATAACGCAATTTGCGTTATGTCTGATTTATTAACAACAAAAGCAGGGACAATAACAAGCGACGAAACTCGTTTTATGCAATGGAAAACAAAAGATGGAAACTATCAGAACACAAAACACGCACAATTTGACACATTTTTTGAAGGAATTTTTGAAAAAAACAGATTTTTAGATATTATAAAGAATTTTATTTGTTTTTCAAAAGACGGGTTGGATTGTTTTAAAATTCTAGGGGGTTATCATCAGTATTTTGCGGTTAAAAAAGCAATAGAATCAACAAAAAAAGCAGTTTTAAATAACGGCAAGGCTGGAGTTTTTTGGCACACGCAAGGCAGTGGGAAATCTTTATCAATGGTTTTTTATGTCCATTTGCTCCAAGAGGCGCTAAATAGTCCAACTGTGGTTGTTTTAACTGATAGAAACGATTTAGATAATCAACTTTATTCTCAGTTTGCAAAATGCAAGGATTTTTTGCGTCAGGAGCCGATTCAAGCAAAAAGCAGGGATAATTTAAAAGAATTATTAGATAAAAGACAAGCAAACGGTATTATTTTTACCACAATGCAAAAATTCGAGGAGTCTACAAAGGCTTTATCCGAGCGCAAAAATATTATTGTCATAGCAGATGAAGCCCACAGAGGACAATATGGGTTAATTGAAAAAGTTGATTCCAAAACCGGCAAGATTAAAATCGGCGCAGCTCGAATAATAAGAAATAATCTTCCTAATGCAACTTTTATCGGTTTTACAGGGACCCCGATTTCTATAAAAGACAGAAACACAAGAGAAGTTTTTGGGGATTATATTGATATTTATGATATGACCCAATCTGTTGAAGACGGGGCAACTCGTCCTGTTTATTATGAAAGCAGGGTTATTAAACTTGGACTTGATGATAATACACTTGCTCTTATTGATAAAGAGTATGAGATTATGGCAAATAATACAGATTCTGAGGTTATTGAGAAAAGCAAAAAAACCTTAGGACAAATGGAAACGATTTTATCTAATGATAAAACAATTAATTCTCTTGTTAATGATATTCTTAATCATTACCAAAACAACAGGGAAAATCTTTTGACGGGAAAAGCAATGATTGTTGCTTATTCAAGAACAATTGCCATAAAAATTTATAAAAAAATTCTAGAATTAAGACCGGATTGGGTCGATAAGGTTGCACTTGTAATGACTGAGGGTAATAGTGACCCTGAAGAATGGCGAAGAATTATTGGAAACAAAACAAAAAGGGACGAACTTACTAAAAAATTCAAAAAAGACGACAGTCCTCTAAAAATTGTTATTGTCGTTGATATGTGGTTAACCGGGTTTAATGTTCCGTCTTTATCTACAATGTATATTTATAAACCAATGCAAGGATGCAATCTAATGCAGGCTATTGCTCGAGTGAATCGAGTTTTTGAAGATAAAGAAGGCGGTTTAATTGTTGATTATGTCGGAATTGCAACTGCCTTAAAACAAGCAATGAACGACTATACTCTAAGGGATAAGAAAAATTATGGAAATATGGATATTACACAGGTTGCTTATCCAAAATTCTTAGAAAAATTGGAAATTTGTCGAGATTTATTTTTTGGATTTGATTATTCAAAATTCATAACCGGGAATAATTTAGAAAGATCAAAAATAATAAGTTCTGCTTTAAGTTTTATGCTTAGTGTTAAGAACCAAGATAAAAAAGAGATTTTTACAAAAGAATCTTTAATATTGCATCAAACTTTGTCTTTGTGTTCAACTTTGGTTGATAGGGATTTAAGATATGAGGCTGCTTTTATTGAAACAATAAGAATATCCTTGCTAAGAATTTCATATAATGGCGATAATAAAAAGTTTTCCTTAGGAGATATTAACTCTAGAATAAATGAACTATTAAAACAAAGTATAAAAAGTGATGGGGTGATAAATTTATTCTCCGATGTAAAACAAGAATTCTCTTTATTTGATTCTAAATTTTTAGATGAAATTTCCAAAATGAAAGAAAAAAATTTGGCGGTTGAACTTTTAAAAAAACTTATAAAAGACCAGATTTCGGTTTATAAAAGAACAAATTATGTGCAATCCGAAAAATTTTCCGAAATGATAAAAGCTGCAATGAATAGGTATTTAAACGGTTTGTTGACTAATGAAGAGGTAATTGAAGAACTGCTTAAGCTTGCACATTTGATTACAGAATCTAAAAAAGCAGGAGATGATTTGGGTTTGTCTGTTGAGGAACTTGCTTTTTATGATGCCCTAACAAAACCGCAAGCAATAGTTGATTTTTATCAAAATGATGAGTTGATTACACTAACAAAAGAATTAACAGAGTGCTTAAGGAAGAATAAAACCATTGATTGGCAGAAAAAAGAATCAGCTAGAGCAAAAATGAGAATGCTAATTAAAAAATTATTAAAACAACACAACTATCCACCCAAAGAAATGGAAGACGCACTTCAAACCGTTATGACACAATGTGAATTATGGGCGGACAATTTAATGGAATAAATTAAACTCCCCCCTTCTTTTTTTTGGAACAAAATATAAATTTTATCGTCAATAAAATAAGGATTTATGATAGAATATATAAGAAGGGTTGAGTTATGGATAAAAAAAGCAAAATTTTTGATTGCGTTATTCTGGGGGGTGGACCTGCGGGATTATCAAGTGCGCTTTATTGTGCCAGGGCAAATTTAAAAAGCGCAATTGTCGATATTTCAACACTTGGAGGAACTCCTTTTAATTATTGTGAAATTGAGAATTATTTGGGGTTTGATAAAATCGAAGGTGATAAACTTTGTGAAAAATTCGAGAATCATATTGATAATTTTGACATTGAAAAATTTCCTTTCGAGGAAATAGAAGAAGTGGATTTGGTTTCACCAATCAAAAAAATTAAAACCCTGGATAGGGAATTTTTAGCTAAAACCGTAATTATTGCAACAGGAGCTAAGGCTAAAAAATTGGGTGTTAAGGGTGAACTTGAATACATCGGAAAAGGCGTAAGTTATTGCGCTGTTTGCGATGGAGCCTTTTACAAAGATAAAATTGTATCTGTTGTCGGGGGAGGGAACTCTGCTTTAGAAGAAGCGTTGTATTTAACAAGATTTGCTAAAAAAGTTTATTTAATCCATAGAAGGGATAAATTTAGAGCAGATGAAATTGTTCAAAAAAGGGTTTTTGATAACAAAAAAATTGAACTTGTGCTAAACTCAGTGGTTGAGGAAATTATCGGGGATAAAAAAGTTATCGAAATTAGAATTTTGGATAGTTTATCGAATAAAACTAAAAACATTAAAACGGATGGGGTTTTCCCTTACATTGGGTTGGAACCTAATGTTGAACATTTTGCGTCTCAAGTTGAATTGGACAAGCTTGGTTTTATTAAAACCGATTGTTCTATGAAAACAAGTGTTCAAGGGGTTTTTGCAATAGGGGATGTTAGAAATACTCCCTTAAGACAAGTAATAACCGCTGTTTCAGACGGCGCAATTGCAGGGGTTGAAGTGGCAAAGTATATAATTAATCAAAAGGAGGCTGTGGTAAAGTAAATGAAAGCATTGGTTTTTGATAATACCTTAAAATTGGATAACAATTATCCGATTCCTGAGCCTAAGGACGGGGAAGTTCTAATTAAGACAAAAATGGTTGGAATTTGCAACACTGACTATGAAATTACCAAAGGATATATGGATTATAAAGGAATCCTGGGACACGAATTTGTTGGTGTTGTTGAAAAAGTCGGGAAGGGAGTATCAAAAGACCTGCTTAAAAAAAGAGTTGTGGGTGAAATCAACCTTGCTTGCGAGGATTGTTCTTATTGTCATAAAAACTTGCAAAGACACTGTCCTAATCGATCTACTTTAGGAATTTATAAAAAAGACGGATGTTTTTGCGAATACTTTACATTGCCCCAACAAAACGTTATTGTGGTTCCTGATTGTATCGATGATATAAGCGCAACCCTTGTTGAACCTTTGGCTGCAGCCTATGAAATTATAGAACAAATCCATATTAAACCGGATTCCAAGGTTGCAATCCTTGGAGACGGGAAATTAGGGTTGTGCGTTAGTCTTGTTTTTAATGCTTTAAATATTGATTATGTTCATATAGGAAAACACGAGGAAAAACTCCAAATTACAAAGAATTTAGGGGCAAAAACCAAACTTTTAGAAGAATTAAAGGAAACTGACTTAGCGTCATTTGACATTGTTGTTGAAGCAACAGGGTCTGTTAATGGATTTGAAAAAAGCGCAAGTTTAGTAAAACCAAGAGGGATTTTGGTCTTAAAAAGCACAATTGCCGCTAAAGAAGGGTTAAATTTAGCTAGTATTGTGGTTAATGAAATTACAATTATAGGATCTCGATGCGGACAATTTAAACCCGTTTTAAGGCTTTTAGAAAAAGGGAGAATTGATGTTAAACCTTTAGTTTCAGGAATTTATAATGTTGATGATTTTGAATCGGCATTCAAAAAAAATCAGGACAAAGGAACGCTCAAGGTTTTGGTTCAATTCTAACAATATTCGATTCCAATTTCATCGCATAAGGAATTAAAATATTCTACTGATTCAACCAAATCTTCTTTATCGAAAATTTCAAAAACAATTTTAGGGTAAAGCTCAAGATCTTTAAGGGTTTGTAAGATTGGTTTAATTTCAAGTGTTCCTTTTTTTAAACTTGAATGAGAATCCTCGGTTTTGTCGTTATTGTGAAAATGCATATGTTTAAGCATTATCCCGTAATCTTTTATCCAGTCCTCGGGTTTAATTGTTGAGTGCAAATTGCAATGACCGATGTCGATTGTTGTTCCAAGATAGGGGGAATTAATTGCTCCAACAAGATTTCGAATAAAAGTCGAATCGGATTCGTGGACGTTTTCGATTGTTAGGGTAATATTCGATTCTTCAAAATTTTTAATAAAATTTTTGTAGAATTCGATATTTGATAAAAAAAACATATTTTGATATTGTTTATGTTTTAATAAATTGTTATAACAAGTATGGAAAACAACGTTTGTACAACCGAATTCAAGTGCTAATTCTAAACTTTGATAATAACGTTTTAAGCTGACTTCTTTAATTAAAGGATCTTTTGATGCTATATTCAAATTAGAAAAAAATCCGTGGAGTGTAACTTCGTTATCAAAATCAGCGAGGATTGAACCGTATTCTTTTTTGTTTTTTTCAAAATTATCTTCAATATTAGACAACTTTCCGAATCGTGAAATTTCGATTCCACAACCTAAATCGGACGCAATTTCAACGGCTTCTTTAAAATTGTGATAAGAAACGGTTGATGATATAATTCTATGTAGTTTTTTATCCATAATTAAATTATAATTTAAAAATCGTGTATATAATAGAATTATTTATAAAAATTAAAGATAATTTTAAAAAAAAGAAAAAAATCGAGGACAAAACCGAGGAACCTCAAGTCTGCTCTCATCTTTTTGTTCCGATTGATTCCACGGGAAAAATCCTTGCTTGTTCTAAGTGCGGGGAAATATATAAATTAAAAAAAGGGGAAATTAATCCTTTTCAAAATTAATATGTTAGAATTGAACTATGAAAAGTTTTTGTATAAAAACATTAGGATGTAAACAAAATCAGCTCGAGGGTCAAATTATAGCTGAGAATTTAACAAACGAAGGATTCAAAGAAGCAGAACTTCAAGAAGCGGATTTTTTTCTTATTAATTCTTGTTCTGTAACTTCTCAAGCTGATTCGACGGTTAATTATTTATATAACAACGCAAAAAAAATTAATCCCAATATTAAAACTGTGCTTTTAGGCTGTGTTAGTCAAACTTATAAAGAACACGCCACTTTTCCTTATTCTAACTTTAATCTTGTTTTGGGGAATAAGGAAAAAATGGATATTGTTAACTATATTTACAAAGAAGGTTTTTTTGTGGGTGAAATTATTAAAGAAACGACTTTTGATAACAAATTTTTATCCAACCCCGCAACAACAAGGGTAAGCATTAAAATCCAAGACGGATGCAACAACAACTGCTCTTATTGCATTATTCCATATGCTCGAGGAAAATCAAGGTCGAACACTATTGATAATATTCTCCATCAAATCGATTTGGTTGAAAAAAAAGGGATTAAAGAAATTGTATTAACAGGAATTCATATAGGTCAGTGGGGTTTGGAGTTTAATTTAAGTTTAATTGATTTGCTTAAAAAAATTGAAACCACAAAAATTCCTCGTTATCGATTGGGATCTTTATATGTTAATGAATTGGACGACACTATTATTGATTTTTTATCGAATTCAACTAAATTTTGTCCTCATTTTCATTTATCCTTACAATCTTTGTGCGATAAGACTTTAAGTAATATGAATAGAAACTATGATTCAAAAAGTGCTCTTAAAACAATTGATAAACTCCACAAAAAATTCAAAAATCCGTATTTGGGTTGTGATATTATTGTTGGTTTTCCTCTTGAAACCGACGAGGATTTTAATATTACTTACAATAACTTAAAACAGGCAAAGCTCTCATCAATCCACTGTTTTCCTTATTCAAGAAGAGAAAAAACACCTGCTTTTGACCTCCCTCAAGTTCAAGATTCAATTAAAACAAAACGGGTGGAAAAAATTATTGAACTAAGTAAAGATCTTCATAAAAACTTTCTTTTAAGGAATAAAAACACAATCCAGGAAGTTTTAATTGAAAAAAAATCTAAAAAAACAAATCTTTATAGCGCAACAACAAGAAACTACATTAAAATCCATATTGATGATAAAAACGATAACTTAAGACACAGCTTAAGAACGGTCAACTTGGCGGATTATGAGTTAATGTAAAGTATTGTAACAAAATTATATAATTTTGATATATCGATTCCTAATTTGTTTTTATTAAAGTATAGATAACAAAAGGATATCAAAAATGGACAGCAGAACAAGTTCAATTCTAATTAATTTGGATTTAAATTTAAATAAAAATTTTATAGCTGATAAATATTCACAAGCTAAGGCGGAAATAGAGGAATCTCAATCGGGAACAAAGCTAAAATCTTACACATCTTTAAAACAAACCATTAAAGAGTGCTATTTGACAGGCTCTTTAAAATATGGAAACAATTATATAATGTAAGTTTTTAAAGGGGCTTTTAAAAGCCCCTCTTTTTTAAATTTTATTAATTTAAAAACTTTTTAATCCAACCTATTAAATCATTAATTTCATAAGGTTTGGGAAGATAAACATCAGCCCCCAATTTAAGAATTTCTTTTTTATTTAAGTATGAGGAAGAAAAAATAAGTTTAATATTATCCTGTTCGATTTTTTTTGCAATTTTGAGACTTATTGACCCATCGCCCCAGTCTAAAACAACAACTTTTGGGTTTTTGGTTTTATAAAGGTTAAAAAATTCTTTGGTTGAATGAGCGTAATAACTTTCAATTCCATTAATTTCACAAACATTCTTAATTAAATACGATAAACTTGAATCAACTTCATATACTAAAACATTATTTTTTAATTCAACCGTTTTACCTTGAAGTTTGTATCTATCGATAATATAAGAGGAAATATCCTTGTTTTCCAAGGGTTTTACAAGTTCTAATAAATTGTTAATAATTTCTCTATAGCTTGTGTAGTTTTTATTTTTCTCAAGAGCCGAAATATTAATTTTCATTAAGCTTTCTTTTTTTTCTTCTTTATTATCACTTGATTTGAGGATAAAATTATTCTCAATTTCGTCTTTTGTGTAGAATTTGTTAATTATATTATCGAACGCAAAAACCAAAAACCCCGCCAGTTTTTCTGTTTGCACAGGATTTGTAATAAGAATAAAACTATCGTCACTTAAATGTCCTAAAAAATCGTTATTCCCTAAGGTTGAGGAAATTATTGCGCTTAAGGTTTGAAGGAGTTTTTCATAAGCAATTTGTCCGTGGGTTTTTTGATAAATTTCAATCCCTTTAATCCTAATTAACAAATAAGAAAAATCTTCTGTTTTATTAAGGGATTTATTTATCGTTTTTAGGGTAATATTTTTATCAACCAATTTTGTAATCGGATTTAAAAAACTTTCAATGTAGCGTCTTAAATGCGCTTGGGTTCGAACCTGGAATTCTGTTTTAGAAATTTCTTCTCCTAAAAAATCGTCCGCCCCTTCTTTTAGTGCACTCAATTTGTCCTCTAGGTCATTGGATTTAGAAACCGCAATAATAATAGGACGAAAATTATAAGTTAGTGTGCGAATTTTTTTAATTAAAGAACTCAAATTTTCTTTAATGGTATCAGAAACTATAATAAGTTCGATTTCTTCTTTTTGCAGAATTGAAAAGACTTTCGATAAATTAGAAGTATATAAAACCTCGTGTCCTTTAGCACTAAGGAGTTTTTTATATTTTATTGAAAGTTCTTTTCTATCGCTAATTATTAAAATTTGATTCTTAAACAAACTAAACTCCCATTTTCATTGATTGTTCAACATCAAATGTCGGTAAATAAACCAAAAACTCGGTTTCCAGGGTTTTTTTATTGGATTTAACCTCAATTTTTCCCTGCATTTTTTTAGCTAAGTTATTAGCAATATAAAGTCCTAATCCGCTTCCTTGAGTTTTTGATTTTAAGTATGAATCGACTCTGTAGAATTTATCGAAGATTTTTTCTTTGTTTTTATCGTCAATATAGCTGCCGTAATTCTTAATTGAGCAAACATTGCAGTTTTTATTGGAATAAGTTTTAATTTCGATTTTTTTTGAGTTAGTTGAATATTTTGCGCTATTATCAAGAATATTAAGGATTATCTGCTGGGTTTTGTTGTCGTCGCAATAACAATAAAGCTCGTTTGTTTTTTTATAATCGAATTCAAAATCTTTGTAGTTCATTCTAATAACTTTAATGCAATCGGATATAAGTTTATTAAAATCGACTTTAACAAACACAAAATTTTCCTCGCAGGAGTCAAGTTTCGCAACATTAAGAACATTCTCAACTAAATTGGTAAGTCTGGTTGTTTGATTAGCCACTATTAATAAAAATTCTTTTTTTTTGTCATCGTCTATAGCATCCCAGTTGTCAAGAAGTGTTTTTATAAATCCTTTAATGCTTGTTAAAGGCGTTCTAATCTCGTGGGATAAGGTCGATATAAATTCTTCTTTAATATTCATAGTTTAATTATACCACTTTCAATAAAGTTAAAAATTTCCTTAAGGCGATTTTTGTCGTTTAAATACCAATATCCGATTAAAACTTCAAAAGAAGTAGCGTTTGCGTGGATTTGAGGGTTATTTTTTTTGTTTATTGAAATTTTTAAATTCCTCCCCCTTTTTTGGATTTCAAGTTCAGCTTCGGTTAGTTTTTCTGTTATTAAACCAAGAATTTCACTTTGTTTAGAGGCGCAAACGTATTGGGTCGAATATTTGTGCATTGTGTTTTGAATTTGGGTTTTTTTAATTACAATTTTTCTTATAAAAAGCTCCCAAACGCAATCCCCGATATAAGCGTAGTGTTTTAAGCTGTATTCCATTTTTTAATAATAACAAAAATTAACAAAAAAAAGCAATTTTTTATTAAAAAAACACTTTATTTATTTAAGGAGTTTATATGGCTGAAGATATCCAACACCCCAAACAAAATTCTTTTGGTCAGAATGTCAAAATGGCTATGGTTTTTCCTGCCATAACAGAAGCGGGAAGTATTGCTTTTGCAATTAAAAGATCAAACGGGGTTAAAGGTGCAATTGAAGCTTTAGAACTTGAAAAATTTAAAAAACTAAACACTGCCTTAAAACAGGGTCCCAAAAAGGACGTTTTTTCAAGAGGCATTGCAATGTCGAGTAGTTATGAAAATTATAAGGATGTTTATAAAAACGCAAAAAGCGCTCAAAAAAAACTTGCAAAAATAAATAAAAGAGGGGATTTAAGCTTAAAGCAAAAGTTTTTGAATTTATTTAAAAAAGATAAAATAAAATTTACAGACGTTAAAAAGTCCGCTCAACAAGCGAGTGATTTGGCTGCTAAAAATTTGTCCGCAACAAAAAAAGCGATTGATCAAGGAACTGAAATTACAAAAGACTTTGTAAATACATTGCAAAAAGGAGCAAATACCGCTAAAACCACTGCAAATGCTGCTAAAGGCGGATTCGGGAATAGTGTTAAAACATTATTTAAAAAAGAAATGTCAAGTAAATTTAACCTTGTTTTAACGACCCTAACCACTTTTGTTCCGAATTTAGTTGAGAACGTAATTCCTGCTTTTAAGGAAAAAGGCTTTGTCGGAGGGGTTAAGGAACTTGGAAAAGCAACTTTTCAAACAGGAGCCGATTTTGTTTCATATGGAATCGGGGGTGCTTTGGGTAGAACCGTTGGAAGTGGTATCGGTCTTAGTTTCTTTGGTCCTATTGGAGCATTTGTGGGCGGATTATTTGGAGACGCTCTGGGCTCAGTTCTAATCGGGGGAAAAGTTTGCGATACTGTTGATAAAAAACTGCACAAAGATAAACCCCAAGAAACAGAACAAATCGAAGATAAAGCAACGAACGAAATAGCGCAAATCGAAGATAAAACAACGAACGAAATAGCGCAAATCGAAGATAAA